>CAYSKN010000294.1:0-3207 GCA_964431565.1 uncultured Gemmatimonas sp. | reverse complement strand
GTTCAGAGACGGCACCCGCAGCGGTGTCCGCAGAAGTGCTCGCAGACTGGGCCGATCGATGCACCGAACTCTCCCGGGTTGTACCGCACGGCTCCTCTTTCCACAGGACCATCGCCAGCAGAAAAGCGCCACTGCTCACAGCCATGTCCGCAATATTGAATGTCGGCCAGCGATGCATGCCGACACCGACATCGATGAAATCCACTACTCCGAGCTCCGAGCGGATCCGATCGATCACATTACCGATCGCACCCGCCGCAACAAGCGCTATGGCAAGCAGTCTGCGCAGATCACCAATGGCCGACTGGCGGAAGAGATGCCACAGGACCACCAGCGCCACAGCCGTGAGCGCCATGAACAACCAGCGTGAGTACGCGCCCAGGTGCAGCCCGAAAGCCGCCCCGGGATTGTAGACCAGCGCGAACCGCAGCCACTCACCAAAGACCGGGACAGGTGCACCCGAGGGGGCCAGCACGGACACGGCCACGGCCTTGCTGACGAGATCCGCCGCAAGCACAAAGAGAAACACCGGCCCTGCTACAGCAAACTTCACGTCAAGCCTTCTTTGAGTCTTCCTCGCGTTGCTTGCACGCGATGCAGTACCGGGCGTTCGGCAGCGCATCCAGCCGCTCGAAGGTGATGTACTCGCCACACTGGTGACACTTGCCAAAGCTTTCGGGTTCGCGATAGAGCCGCCGCAGCGCCTGATCTATGTGCCAGAGGAAACGGCCTTCCTTCGACGCGAACAGAAACGCTTTCTCCCTTTCCATGGCGTCTGTACCTTGGTCAGCCATGTGGAACGAGTAGGCGCTGGATTCGGCGACGTCCTGCTCACCGTTGGGCCCGAAGGCTTCACCGTGATGCCCGAGCTCCTTGAGGATACGCGCACGCTCCTCGAGCAACCGCTTCTCAAAATGCTGAAGCTGCTTCTTCGTCATGGGCTTTGTCTTCGTCCCGCCCGTCGTCGACGTTGTCCTGGATTGAGCCATCACGAACCTTCCTTGGTGAGCGCCAGCCGGAGCAGACATCCATCGACGTCCGCTGCGAGCGTTGCAGTCCACGTGCTGCCGTCTCCGTCAGAAAGAAACGGCGATCCTGCCTCGCCGCCGACCAGAAGCTGCACGGCGAGCACCTCCTGGGCTATGTGATCGCGATGTGCGGCCACGGCGCCTTCCAACTCCTCGTCACCGGCTATCGCAACCGCAATGCGGTCACTGACAGCCAGCTGGGCGTCCCGCCTCAGCCGCTGGACCCGACTGATGACCTCCCGGGCCAGCCCCTCTGCCCTCAACTCATGGGTTAGAGTGGGATCGAGCGCCACCCCGTATCCAGCACTCTCCTGCACAACCGCCGCCCCCGAGGCGCGTCGGATGATGGCGACGTCATCAGCCGCAATCAAGCGCTGCTCACCACCAACCTCGACCAATATGGACTCCCCGGCTGCCAGCCTGCGCAACAAATCGGGCGGCAGCGTCCCCACGGCAGCTGCCACCAGCGGCGTTGCCTTGCCGAACTTTCTGCCCAGACTCCGATAGTTGGCCCTCGCTTCAAGCGTGACGAGTGAATCCGTGGAGGTCACGAACTCCACCTGTTTGACATTGAGCTCAGCAGCGAGCAGCGAACCGAGGCCCATTACAGCTGCGGCATCCCCCGGCACAACACACTGCAGCGACCGCAGTGGTTGACGCACCTTCACGTCAGCCACATCACGCGCAGCGTGCCCGAGCCCCGCAAGGATCCGCAGGCTGGACATGGCCTCCTCGAGCGTCTCATCCTCTGGCGTGGGTGATTCACGCGTGTAACTCGCCAGATGGACTGATGTTCCCGTCAGTGAGCGGTGCAGCGCGTCGGTAATGAAGGGTGCGAACGGCGCCAGCAGTCGGCATGTCACAAGGAGAATCTCATGAAGCGTGGCAAATGCCGCTCGATTGTCCGGGCCATCGACATCGTAGAAACGGCCCCGCGAAAGCCGCACATACCACTTCGACACGTCCTCATCCACGAACTGCATGATGCGACGGGCCGCCAGAGTAGCATCGTAGGCCGTCAGGAGCTGATCAGCCTCCCGCTCAACCCTGGAAAGGCGCGAAAGAATCCAGCGATCGAGAGCCGCCCGGTCCGCTACTGCCGGATCTTCTGGCCCCGGACGCCAGCCAAAGTTGGCGTACTGAGCGAAAATGCCGTTGTACACATTGCGGATGGTAATCAGAAACCGGCCGGCGGTCTCCCGAATGGAATTCTCGTCGAAACGACGCGGCACCCAAACCTGACTGGATGCAATGAGAAAGAGACGGACGGCATCTGCACCATGCCGTTGGATAACCTCCCACGGATTGACCACGTTACCACGGCTCTTCGACATCTTCTGACCCCGTGCATCCAGCACCAGGTCGTTCACAATGACGTTGCGATAAGGTGCCGCCTGCGCTCCCGCATTGTTGGGCAGCGCATTACCCAGCGTGGTGGCAATCGCCAGCAGTGAATAGAACCATCCACGGGTCTGGTCGACTCCTTCGCAGATGAAGTCAGCCGGATACTGCGCGGTGACCTTCTCGCTGTTCTCGAAGGGGAAATGCCACTGAGCAAATGGCATCGATCCGGAATCGAACCAGGTGTCGATCACTTCCGGCACGCGACGCATGGTGCCCCGTCCGCCGGGAGCAGGCCAGGTGTACTGGTCCACATGCGGCTTGTGCGGATCGAAATCGTCTGGCAGGGGTCGGCCGATGCGCTCAGCCAGTTCCGCATAGCTGCCTATGACATCCACCTCGCTAGGATCCTCATCGTTCACCCAGACCGGCAACGGCGTACCCCAGTAGCGATCTCTCGAAACAGCCCAGTCGACATTGTTCGAGAGCCATTCACCAAACCGGCCGGAGCCCACCTCTGGCGGATTCCAGTTGACACTCGCATTGCGCGCCATGAGGTCCTCCCGCATCACGGTTGTGCGCACGAACCACGAGCCACGGGCGTAATAGAGCAACGGCGTGCCGCAGCGCCAGCAATGTGGGTAGGAGTGCATCGATGTGCCGGCCTTCCAGAGCACATCCCGCTGTCGGAGCACTTCAACGATGTGCCGATCGGCCTGCTTCACGAACATACCTGCCACCTCCGGCACACCCTCCACGAACTCCCCGCGCGCATTCACCGGCTGGATGAACGCCAACCCGTGACGTTGCCCCGCCGCGTCATCATCGGCGCCAAAGG
>CAYSKN010000293.1:0-3241 GCA_964431565.1 uncultured Gemmatimonas sp. | reverse complement strand
TCGCACTCAGACGCGCGGCCAGAGCCCGACGGTGAAGAGGAGGAGACGCCACGATCAAAGAAGTCAGTCCTGTTCTCCATCGTGGGAAGCATCCTGGCGAGTATTTTGCAAACCGCAATCCAGAATGCGATGGCCTCAGTGGTTACAACGCCAACGCCTCCCCAGGAGTGACGCGGCGGGCGGCCTCACGTGGCACAGAGCCATTCAGGGGCAGTTGTTCGCGGAGGCACGGCAGCTCATCAGCATCGTTGAAGTTGATCGCATGGCAAACTCGCCCTCGGACCATTGCCGCAGGTCAGAATGGATGTTGACGCTGATCCCCATGGCTGTGATTGTTGCCGTCCTTTACGTGGTGAAAGGCGTGCTGCGTCGGTTGATGCCGGCGCTTCTGCTCGGCTTCGAGTCGGATGGTCGGAGGTAACAGGCGATGGCAAGATTGGCGGACACGTCAACCGCCCTGAAGCTCGGCTTAATGCCAACGGTCTTTGCCACCGTGGCAGCGCTCTATTTCGCTCAAGCGGTGTTCATCCCGCTGGCCGTCGCGGTCTTGCTCAGCTTCTTGCTGGCGCCGACGGTGACATGGTTAGAACGGTGGCGGATGGGCGGGATCCTCGCTGTTCTGCTGGCGGTGGGAGCTTCTCTGGGAGTGCTCGGCACAATCACCTGGACCGTCCAGCGGCAGTTCGTGGAGGTGGCGGGGAAGCTGCCGGACTACCGTGAAAACATACAGGACAAGGTACGGCAATTTCGAGGCGCCACCAGCGGCAGCCTCTCCAAGGCGGCCAAGGGCGTGGAAGAAACCGTCAGGAGCGTGGCGGGCTCGCAGCCTTCCACTCAGCCGTCGGCGGTTGCAGAACTGGTCCCTGCCGCCCAGAAATCTGACAGTCGCCCGGGCGCGCCGGGGTTACCGCAAGTCTCCCCGCAGAACCCCTTGCCCGTACGCGAGTACTCCGAGCCGTCGTCGCCCCTCCAGATCGTGGGTCACTACCTCGGGCAGCTGATGAGCCCGCTGGCGACGGTCGGACTCATCGTGGTCTTCGTGATCTTCATGTTGCTCAACCGCGATGATCTGCGGGACCGGATGATTCGTCTCGTAGGCCACGGTCGGGTAAATGTGACGACGCAGGCCTTGGACGACGCCGCGACGCGCATCAGCCGCTATCTGCTGATGCAGTTGGCCATTAACGCAATCTATGGTGCCTCTGTCGGGGTCGGGCTCTGGATCATCGGACGGTGTTCCACCGAAGGGCACTTTCCCAACGTGCTGTTGTGGGCGTTGCTTGCGACGGTGCTGCGGTTTGTTCCCTATGCCGGTCCGGTCATGGCGGCGGCGTTGCCCGTTGCGTTGTCATTGGCGGTGTTCCACAACGTCGGGATCTTTGTCGCGACTGTGGGCATGTATCTCGCTCTTGAACTGGTGACGAACAACGTGTTGGAGCCGTGGCTCTACGGATCAAGCACAGGACTGTCGATCGTGGCGATTCTCACGTCAGCCGTGTTCTGGACCTGGCTGTGGGGGCCGGTCGGGCTGCTGCTGGCCACGCCGCTCACGGTCTGTCTGGTCGTGCTGGGCAAGCATGTTCCGCAACTGCGGTTCCTGGATGTGATTCTCGGCGACGAGCAGGTGCTGGAGTTGCCCGTCCGCGTGTACCAGCGGCTTCTCTCACTGGACCAGGAAGAAGCCAGCGATTTGCTACACGAATACCGGGAAGAGAAAGGTCTACAGGGCGTGTACGACGACGTTCTCATTCCATCGCTGGCAATGGCCGAAAAAGATCGTCACATGGGAACACTGGGGAGCGATCGCGAGGTCTTTATCCACCAGGCGATGCGCGATTTGATCGAAGAACTGGGGGAAGCCCAGAAGCAGCAGAACGCCGTCTCTGCGCCGGCAGAGGCGTCGAGCAGCGCGGTACCGCTCGCTCCACCTTCGATCGCCGAAGACTCGACGGTGACCGTGCTGTGCTTGCCGGCGCGGGGGGAGGCCCCGCCAAATCGTTTTCTGTTCTGTCTTCTTGAACCGGTCCGGATTGCCTCATAAGGCATGCACCGCAATCAGAACGGTGCAGGTAATTGCCAGAGATGGCAGGAAAGAGGAAAGATCATGAGAATGAGATCAAAGCAGATGGGGTTGCTGGCCGTCGGCCTGCTGGGGGTGGGCGTGGCCGGTGCGACAGCAACCGTCCTGGCCCCGGGCGATGCGCAGTTTGCCAACCAGGCGTCAGTGAGCGGCGTGCCGAAGTACATCGAGGGCCTTCCGGCATATTTCACGGCGGGCAACATCGTTGCGCAGTTGTCGGCACCGAACACGGGCGCTCTGGGTGGGGATACGCTCAGCACGGTCTACAAGAATCCCGACACAAACTGGCTCACGTTTGACTACCTGGTCACGGCGGCACCGACTAACACCCGGGTGATCGTGCGCGGCGCGCTGGACGGACAGTGGGTGGATGTGTCGATCTTCAACGTCGGGGCGAATGGGAGCGGCGTTTCCGGATTGGGCGATCCCTCTCCGGAGTGGAGCAACGGCGATCCGAACTACATTGAACGCGACCCGGCGACAGAGGCGCCCGCGATCCAGTGGCGGACGGGAACCGCACAGGGTTCCGTCGGCACGGTGATCGGCCCGGGAAACTCCTCTTCGCATGTGTGGTTCGAGACCAACGCAGTCGAATACAACCAGAGCATGATCGGCTATCTCGACAGCGGTTCTGTTGGACAGGCCTCGATCTTGACGCCAGCCGGACCGGTGCCGGAGCCGGCGACACTGATTCTCCTGGCAGCGGGACTTATCGGTTTCGTTTCGCGTCGGCGGAATTAGATCGCTTTCAGATCTGAAGGATGGGAAGATGCAAGGGGGTGCGTCGGGCTCTTGTCTGACGCACCTCTTTCCTTTGAATGCATTCCGGCGCATGGCAATCCAGTGCCGCACCACGGTCGCTGGGGGGCAGGAAGATGTCGTGCGCAAGTCCACTTGTCTGCGTCGTTTCAAACCGCAACAAATGACCGCCTGAATCTTGAAGTGGCTCCGTGTCGGATGGCTGCGATTCAGACCTCAAACGCGGCTTTTCGTTCGTCGGGGCCGTTCAACACTGCCCCGGGGCTCGTTTTCCTGACAATCCGAGTAGAGGCCATCATCAGGACTGAACAGGGAATTCACTTGCTATCCTTTATCGCGTGACTTATGATAGGCCTGTTGGAAGGGACGTCTTCAAACCGGAAGGCGCCTCCGATCAGTATG
>CAYSKN010000292.1:0-3242 GCA_964431565.1 uncultured Gemmatimonas sp. | reverse complement strand
CTTGCACCGGTTTCCCTGCGGGCATCAGCCAGAGCCAGCTCCGCAATCTCCTGCAGCGACTGATTGATGGTGAGTGTAACAGTGTGACCCGGACGCGCTGCGACGGGAGCCAGAAGAGGCGAGGCGATGCGACCACCGCGACCATCAAGCACCATTGGGGTATGGCCCGCCTTCCCCCTGAGATACGTGTCGAGTTCCAACTCCAGCCCGCCAACAGGCACGCCATCCCTCCCCACCACACCCACCACACCACGCAAACCATCGGATGTCGCGTTGACGCGGGTGAGCACCGGAATGATCCTCACACCAGTGATTGTCTTCAGTCGCTCCAGATCTGCGGGGAGAAATCGATCGGGCAACTCCACCCACCGCGCCTTCGGATTGTTGAAGACCCGGCGGACGTCAGACTCGGACACCCGCAGGTCACGCAACAAGCGCCGTACCAGGGAGCGATTATCGACCGTTCTCTGTCTGCCGTCCTTTCCCTTTCGTGTATAGACAAGGTTTTGCGGTTCGATCACGAGCTTCATCTGCTCGCGGGTCTCGACAAGCACATTCCCGGTTGCGTCAAGAATAGCACCGCGGATCGGTTCCACCGTGAGGTCCCTGACCTGCTGACGTACCGCGGTCCGCTGCCACGCCTCGCGCTCAACAAGCTGTACCTGAACCAGCCGGGCAATGATCGCAGCAGCAAACAGCACGAGTGTCACATGTACGAATGCCGCTCTTCCACGACTTACCGTGACAGAACTTGTCTCCTCAACGACATGCCGCTGGCGGGATTCATCCGCACCCGGTAAGGTGTCCGACACGCGATCCCTCATGAGGCGATCCATCAGGGAACCACAGGACTGGCGCCAGACCCGAAGGCGCGATCACTGTCGGTGAGATAGCGAGTCTGCATTTCGGTTGCGACATGCATGCCCAGCCGACGCTCTGCCTCCTGCACCACGCGCCTGCGGCTTCTCGCGCGCCGCAGATCGTTCTCAAGGGTCACGCGCTCCGCACGGAGCGAGCGACGGTCTGCCTCCATGAGCTGTATCTCGCGGGCAGTTGCCACCCCAACACTGCGGCGCCAGACGACCAGTGCCATTACTGCAACAAAGAGCAGCAGACCCAGAGCCACCAGCGAACGCCCCCTCAGCGCACGCTTTGATCGGTGGAGGCGAGTCATGGTTTTTCCCTGCGGGATTCAATATCGGACAGTGCGCTCATGATATCCGTGTCGGTGCGGATTGCCAGGCACGAAGGTGCGCGCTGCGCGCCCGGACATTTTCCTCGACCTCCGCCGCACGCGCACTCACTGCCCGTCTGGTTAGGGTCGTACCAAGCGGCACTCCGCGACAAGTGCAGATCATCTGTCGCGGCGGGCAGACACAACTGGCGCTCCACTCGCGAAACGCCGCCTTGACAAGCCTGTCTTCTCCCGAATGGTAGGAAATGACGAGGAGGATGCCGTGAGGGGTGAGCCTGTCCCGCAGCGTTGGGAGTGCACGCTCAAGGCCGGACAGTTCATCGTTCACCGCAATGCGCACAGCCTGGAATATGCGCGCAAACTCCGGGGCACCGCTTCGCGACCCAAGTACCGCCCTGATTGCACCCACAAGATCATCCGCCGTAACCAACGGCCGACGCTGTCTACGACGTACGATCTCACGCGCCAGCCGCGCCGCGCGCGGTTCATCAGCGTAGGCACGCAACAACGCTGAGAGATCCACTTCATCAATCTTGTTGAGCAATCCTGCAGCATCAATATCGGCATCGGTCCCCATGCGCATATCGAGAGGTGCCCCTTCGCGGAAGGAGAAGCCTCGCGAAAGATCATCGAACTGATGCGACGACACACCAAGGTCTAGCAGGATACCATCGTACTTCTCCGAGTATGCCAGCCCAGCCTCACTCAAATCAGCATAGTTCCCGAGCAGGCCGCGGAACTGGCCGGTACGCTCGTAATCGGCCAGAAGCTCCCGGGCCGCAACAAGGGCACGCGGATCCCGGTCAATACCGGTAACCCTGATGCCGCGATTTAGCAGGGCCCTGGCATGCCCACCACCACCGAGCGTGCAGTCGAGAACTGTCTTCGCGTCCGCGAGCAGTTCCTCGACCTCTGCAAGCAGTACAGAAACATGATACGTACCACTCCGGCCAACAGGCTGAGGCTCCGGCCGGGTCATGTGCTGAGAGAAGACACGATGTGCGTCACAATGGCGTAAGATGCAACAAACGACGGGCGAATGACGCACGCCGATGGCCGGGCATGTTAGGGAGGTAAGAGTACAGCGTCAAGCGAACGGTCGCCCAGACCGTATGTGCATTACCCGGTTCGTCGCAAAGACGTGACACCCGCAGCATGCCGGAAGATCGCCTAGCTCGCGATGGGCGCAGGCAGATGTGGTGGGATACAACGCAGCAAAGGCAACGGGCCCGACGTCCGGAAGACGACGGGCCCGTGATAATGCTGCAGCGAGGAACCCTACTTGCAATATGCCTTGATCACCTGATCCGCGTATGGGTCGAGCTGCATCACCTGCTCCATGAGCTGCCGCATCGCGTCTGGCGAAAATGCGCCGCCTCGCGGAAGCAGGATCTGTGCCTCCACGAACATGTCCTTGGCGGCTTTTGCACCCTCGCACTCCTTGGCAGCGGCTGCCGCCTGGACCTTTACGAACCCATAGCTGACGTACGTGGCACCAAGCAGAAACTGAGCCTGAGCCTTGAGATCGGACGGCACTATCGAATCTGCGTACTTGAGATCCTCGATTGCCTTGTCAAAATCAGCTGGCTCCTTGCTGGCAGCAGCCTTCTTGTAGGATTCCTGCGCACCAAGCAACGACAGATTGCGCAAATTCTCTGACGTGTCGCCTGCACCGATGGCGTCCTTGATTGCCGGCAAATAGTCCTGACCAAGGTCCTTGAGCAACAGAACCCGCATGGTACCGCTGTTCTCTACAGGCACATTGGAAGCCAGAGCCTTGTTCAGTGCATCGAGTGCCGGCTGCAGCTGCCCGGCCTTCTGAAGGGCCAGAATCTGTTCGTAGACCAGCGACGGTTGATTTGGGAACTTCTGCAGCCCCCTGGCTGCCGTCTCCGCAGCCTTCTGCGCTTGACTGTCAGCAGAGTACGCACGAGCCGTACGAATAAAGTAGGTGGTATCGGCGAACGATGTATCGATCCGCGAAAGCTCATCGCCCTGGGCAAAGGCTTCCTTGAAGTCGCCCTGTCCGAGAAGGATTAGCCAGCGT
>CAYSKN010000291.1:0-3253 GCA_964431565.1 uncultured Gemmatimonas sp. | reverse complement strand
CGCGCGTTACTGGTAGACCTTCCCGCAGGCTTAATGAAATCCGGGACCGTGGTTTCCGCGGTGGCCGTATCGCACCCCACAGAGCCATGATTGGTCTCGTGGTGTCATGGACTCTGATCGTCGACATGATTGTGCTGCCGCTGATTTTTGCTGTGGCAATGTTCCTGCTCATGGATCCGCTGCTCGCACTCTGGCGCGATTTCTTTAACTTCGTGCGCGTCCCGCTCGGCCTGCCCGGCGTAGTGTCCACACGAGTATTTGAAGTTGGACCGCTGGGAATTGCAGTGCCCTATTTCAGCGCAACTGCCGCTTGGCCCGAACGGCTGGATCTGCTCAGTGGCTGGCTGCTTACGGGCGTGCTGTTCGTGGCCGGTCTCTTTCTGCGAGGCCGCTGGCTGCCAATTGGGTATCTGCTGCGCGTGCTGGCGGTAATACAGCTCACCGCTCAGTTGTGGTTCAGTTTTGCATCACCGCCTTTTGTTTATTCACTGCCAGACTACGTCTCTGGCCTGCTGGTCTGCGGCGTGGTGATTCTCATACTGATTCCCTTTCTGGTGGGGCTCACCTATCACATCTTCGACTTTCAGCTCTGGCAGAAGCTGCTGATGACGGCACTTCTGCTGGGACATCTGAGCATTCTCCTGCCGCTGCAGGCGGTGATCCATACCTGGATAGTGCATCGGGCCTCGCTGTTGGCACTGCCAATGCTGTTCCTCGTTTTTGGAGTGCTGCTGGATGTGTTTGTCTACGTGGCTCTCTACGGATGGGGCATGAGCTGGAGGTCGGAAGGGCCGCTGGATGCGGTGGATCGTCAGCCACCGAAAATCCCCGATCGCTACCCGCCCTCGCGTCCGCGACCCACACCGACGCCCCGGTCGGTCCCCGCCTTTCCTGATACTGGCCGCTTCACGCTGGCACTTGCGGGTCTCAGAGGCCTTTTCGGCAGCCTGATTCCTCGCAGTACTGATCTTGATGCCAGAGGACGCACATGACACGCAGCATAGTGCTGGACGTCGCTAACATCGGTCTCTGGATCTGCATCGGCATTCTCGCGCTCTACACCCTGCGCCACTATTTCTTCACACTCAATCGTCTGTTTGGCCGGCACAGGCAGCCCTTCGTTGATATCCTGCAGGCTGACTGGCCTTCATTGGTGGTATTCGTACCCGCGCACAATGAATCGAGCGTAATCCGTGACTCCCTCGACGCTCTTCTCACCTGCGACTATCCGGAAGACAGACTCAAGATAGTACCCATAGATGATCGCTCCACCGACGACACGAGGGCAATCCTCAGGGAGTATGAGGAGAACTATCCCGGGCGGGTGATCCCGTTTCTGAGAGATGGTGGAACGCCCGGAAAGGCTGCCGCGCTCGCCGACGCCATGGAAGAGCACAAAGATGAGATCTTCCTGGTTTTCGACGCCGACTACATACCCGGCACCCGTTTGCTGAAGCAACTCACTGCTCCGTTTTTTGATCCCGAAGTAGGAGCCGTGATGGGACGGGTCGTCCCCATCAACGTGGGGCTGTCACTGCTTACGCGGCTGCTCGATCTGGAGCGCTCCGGCGGCTATCAGGTTGATCAACAGGCGCGCATGAATCTTCGACTGGTGCCTCAGTACGGTGGCACGGTTGGTGGAATAAGACGTGTCGCTCTGGACAACGTGGGTGGCTGGAATGC
The DNA here is from genome assembly GCA_964431565.1 of uncultured Gemmatimonas sp. Taxonomy (GTDB): domain Bacteria; phylum Gemmatimonadota; class Gemmatimonadetes; order Gemmatimonadales; family Gemmatimonadaceae; genus Gemmatimonas. Next base: position 1,570 of record CAYSKN010000291.1, on the reverse strand, counting down.
GAACTCACTGGCCGAAGATACCGATATAACCGTGCGACTCGTAATTGCCGGCTGGGAGGTTGTGTATCAGAACCGCTCTGAGTGCTATGAAGAGGTGCCGGAGACATGGGAATCGAGAGTTCGCCAGATCAAGCGTTGGGCCACAGGACACAATCAGGCTCTGGCGAGCCACGTGGGATCTCTTCTGGCCAACCGCATGCACCTTCCACGGTGGCAGGTGATGGACGGTGTTCTGCTGCTGGGCATTTTTGTCGTTCCCCTGGTTCTTCTGCTTGGCTGGACCTGTACGATAATTCTGTTTTATGCCGGCTATCCACCACAGTGGGGAAAGCTCACGATACTGCTGATTTCATCCTTTAACACCGTTGGTAATTTCGCAGCGTTCTTCCAGGTGGCTGCGGCAAGCCGACTGGATGGATCGCGTGAGCGGATAAGGATGCTGCCGTTTTTCTTCCTCGGCTTTCTGGTAAGCACATTGTCAGTGGGACGCGCCTCTCTTTCGCGCGCGTCGTGGATGAAGGGCAGGCCTCTTGAATGGCAGAAGACGGAGCGGCACCGCAAGGGTCGCATCGAGGAGGCTGATCTCGGATGAACAACCCCGGACTTGCATTTGCCATTCTGCTTCTGGTGACAGTGTTGTGGATGTCGGTGCCACTCATACCGGCGTTCTCAGAGCTGCTCCGGCCACGTGACGCAGCACCGCTCAACGCCGTGGGAAATGATGCAGGCGATCTCACTTACTTCGCTGAATCTTTCCTTGCACGTGCAACCGCCGAGGGGCTTCTGGGGCCCGCCATTCCGCGCTATTTGTCGGACGACACGCAGGTGCTGGTTCATTCAACCGGGCAGCTTATTGCTCCCGAGAAGAAAGTCTTGTCCGATGTTACCGTGATAGTGGACGGAGCGGCAATTCCAGAGGGCACCGAGCTTCTCAGTGAAACTCTTGCCCGCGTTACTCTCCACGGAAGCGCGGGCAGTACATACAGGGCGCTGCTCGGCATGCGCGATGTTTATCTGGGGCCCGGCTCCACGGTACTTCGATGGATCCATGCTGCCGGACGACTTGAGGTTGCAGAGAATTGCCGCCTCTTTGGCCGCGCCACGGCAAGCCGTCAGATCGTGCTCAGCACGGGAGTGACCTTTGACAGGCTGGAATCGGATGTGGTCAGGGTTACTGACGTGGAGACCGCGCCGGCGCCCATATTGCCAACCGGAGCATTCGAGCGTTTCGTACCGCGCAAGGCCACGGAGATGGGCGCCAACTACTGGCGTGTGCTCGATGACGTGAACATCCCTGCGGGAAATATTCTTTCCGGTTCACTGATCGCGATCGGCTCAATTGTTGTGGGTGACGGTGCCCGGTTGAGCGGGTCCATCAAGTCGCACGAGGACATTGTGGTTCGCACGGGTGCCGTAATTGCGGGCTCGGTTTCAGCACGCGGCACAGTGACAATAGAGGCCGGCAGTCGCGTGATCGGACCTGTGATCTCAGAGACAGCCATAATTGTGGAAGCCGCAATAGTGGGCGAGCCCGGCAAGCGCACAACCATCACGGCGCCCACAATTCGCC
>CAYSKN010000290.1:2817-3267 GCA_964431565.1 uncultured Gemmatimonas sp. | reverse complement strand
AGGGCATACGCGACGCCCTGGAGATGGTGGACGGAGTGACAACCATCAACACCCATCTTGTGTGGGAGCCCGGTTGGCATTCCGGCATGATTTCTCCTGACGCCTGGGGCTGAAGCTCAGCCAATACCTTGGCCGAACCCGGCGCTGAGGCTCAGCACCGAGGCTCGGTACTGAGTACGCGGTCACCTGATACAATTTAATCGCTAAACCACCCCTAACGTGTCTCTGACACGCCGGTGGCAGGCGCCCGTGAGAGCCGGGCCGGTACCTGACTGTGCCGGTCCGGCTTTTCGTCATGACTTGAACTCTATCCTGCTACGGTAGTGCCTTCCACCGAAGTCTCTGCGATGCGCACGCGGCGGGTTGCGCTGCTCCAGTAGATTACGGATCCAGCGGCAGAAAGGCCGGGTTGCCGTCCATCACCCGCGTGAAGGAAATGACCCCGAGATC
>CAYSKN010000290.1:0-2807 GCA_964431565.1 uncultured Gemmatimonas sp. | reverse complement strand
CTCACCCCCGATAACCCATACAACCCGTCGCCCTCCCGCGCCAGCAACCCCGCCTCGCCCACCCTCACCCGCCTGAAGGACATGACCCCGAGATCTCCACCAGCGATCACGAAAGGACCTTCTGCACCTTCGTTGCGAACTCCGGTGCTTTGATCTCTACCGACGGACCGTCACCCCAACCAGAACCGGAGATTTCATACGATTCGCCATTCCAGTTCACCACGGTGATCTTGATAAGGCCAACAGACGCATGGAAGGCAAAGCCGACGCTGCCAGTCCCATGGATCTCTCCTTACGTGGACGGAATCGTCGGTATGATCGACACAACCGCAAGCAGACGACCAAGGGTGCGTGGCAGGGCACTAATGTCAGCGAGCCCGCTGGGCGACACGCGATCCAGTTGGTACGTCATACGATCAAGATGGATCCGTGAGCACCGGGATGGCCTTTCGCACCGCTTCGACAACCGCCATCGGGCAGCCCGGAACCAGATCAAGTCTGGGCCAGACCTTGGGCGTCATATCGGCAAGGCGGGCACCGAGTCGAAGGATGAAGAAAGCTTTCGCGCCGACGAATCCATTACCGGTCGCAACGCTGATCTTGCCGTCAATCAGTGGGTGTGACAGTGCACGCTGGTGTGCCATAATTGCCTGTACGAGCGGGTCGCCATCAGTACCCTGGCACACGCCGGTCACGGACACCCGTGAGTAGATTGCCTTGCGGTCAGCGGGAGTCCGCACATTGGCCGCCGCCACCGTGTAATACCATTGAATGAAGCTCACATCGGCACGAAGGCTGTTCTGTCCACGCCTGCCAACCGAGCATTCCAGATTCCAGTGGAAATGACTCACAGAGCCAACGTTATGGACATACGGTTTCATAAGGGCTGCCCACCATGTTGAATTTGACGTCCCATCATGGAACTGCTGGAGCTATCTGAGCACTCCTCAAATCGACTACGGTCGACGTCGTTCACGACCCACTCGGCCGACGGGCATTCCCGCCCCCGGGGAGACGCATATGATCCAGTCCCTGGCACTTCCGGGGCCAGAGGCTCGGTATGGCGGATTCTCTGTCACCAGTCCCCTCTGACTGTTTGCAAATCACGGGGCAGGATTGACCGCGAAATTCGTTGCTGTCGCTAATGTAGCGCGCCCAGACTGAGATGCAACTTGGTGCCCCCGCTGCCCCTGAGCACCGACCCCTCGGAGGCCGGATGGCCGCCTCAATAGCCGCCCCCGCCCCGGCGTCAGCGTTCATCGCGTCTACAAGCGCCTCGACGCACGCAGAGGCCACCGCAGCTGTTGGATCACCTGCAAGGCCTGCAGTTCGTCTACGACGTGCAGCTCAGTAACGACAGGGTGGATGTAACTCACACACCCACGGCCAACGGTTGTCCCATCTAGCGCATCATCGCTGAGGGCAGACGCGACGCTCTGGAGATGGCGGATGGTGTAATAACCATTGGTTTGAGTTTTTCAGCTCTTTGAGACTTCCGGGAACGCAAACGACATAGCCACCTATGGCGACGCGGAAGCTCACATGCTGCACATGGCCGATGCACTCAGTGCCGGACTGATCGCCGCATTTCCCGACCGATTCAATAACTGACAAAATGGATTCTCATGGACCACATGCCGGAGACGATGCTCATTGCCTTGGCCGCAGAGGGTGACAGCGCCGCATTCGAGAGGATCATGCGGCGCTACAACCAGCTTGTGTACCGCAGCGCGAGAAGCATCATAACTGAAGATGCGGATGCAGAGGAGGTGGTACAGGATGCCTGGATGCGTGCCTGGCGGGGAGAGCATCCGGAATTTCGCTGATAACTCAGGCAGCAGGTGTGAATGCGGAGTCGGCCTACGGTGAAGCCTTTGCATTTGACGGAGCACACTGCGACCGCATGGTGGCCGAAGTATTGGCCAGAGGCGAAGCGGAAGGTTTGGCGCACTCAGCTCGCACGAGCTGATCCCCGCTTCGAACTGTGCGCGTGTCATTGTCAACCACGCGCACAGTTTACCGGAGTTTCAGTCGCCATCAATACTGTAGCGTCCGGGGCCGGCGAGCAGGATGACGAACATACAGGCCAGATAAAGAAACGGTAGTTCACCGCTGCCTGGCCCCTTGAGCAGGTGGTGATGGGCAACGATAAATGTGGTGGTGAGTGAAGCCACCAGTGCCAGCGCGGCCCAGCGAGTGGCAAGGCCGATAATGACCAGAGTTGCACAGATCACCTCAGATGTGACCGCCATGCCCACCGATATGCGCGGCCCGAAGCCAAAGGGATCGAAGAACTGCACATCCTCTGCTGAAAGCATCCCCACTTTCATCCAGCCGTGCAGATAGATGAGCATGCCTGCAGCCCACACTCTCAGAACAAGCAAGGCCAAATCGGTGGATCTCGGTACCGCGTGCATCGAAAGAAAGGCTCGCAACCGGGACATCGCACGCTCCATTGAAAAGGGTTCTACATACACACCTGTCGTGGGTGACAGATGAGCAGGTACTTCAAGCGGGCAGACAAGGGGAGGCCCCATGCAAGTCCACTTCAGGCTGCAGCAGGCCATAATATGCATGCCAATATGAGGAAACGCACGAGATCCGACATGTGGGGATGCAATACATTCCAGATACCGCAAGCGGCCACGGGCTCTGGCTATCACAATACAAAAAGTCGCTAAGTTCCGATATTTCTTGAACTTGGCGACCATAATCCTACTCTGCCGGGTGCTCCAAGAATAGCTGGGGAGAGACTCGAACTCTCGACCTCACGATTATGAGTCGTGCGCTCTGACCGGCTGAGCTAC
>CAYSKN010000289.1:0-3289 GCA_964431565.1 uncultured Gemmatimonas sp. | reverse complement strand
ACCGCGTTGACAAAGATCGCCTCAGAGTCCTTGCGGTCGCCCACCGTCGTCGCCGGCCCGGCTATTGGAACCAGCGACGATGACCGCTAACCAATCACTCCAGCCGACTCGCCGCGGCCTGCGACCGCGCTGCGCGGCTTAATTCAGGCGTTAGCCAACAGCAGCATCGCCCCCGCAAGGCCGTTGACAAGCATATTTCTTGTAGCTACAGTTAGTCGATGCGGGTCACCTGCGATCCTGCCAAGCGCAAATGGACGCTACGGGAGCGCGGTCTCGACATGCGCAGAGCAAAGGAAGTCTTTGCCGGGCTGCACTTCACTCGCGCGGATGATCGCCAGGACTACGGGGAGCCTCGCTTTATCACCGCAGGCTGGCTCGATTCCCGGCTTGTCGTGTTCGCATGGACGCCACGCGGCGTCGCAAGACGCATTATCAGCATGAGGTATTGCCATGAGCGCGAAGCGAAGAAACTCCAACCCTATCTCGCCTGATCCGGAAACCCCGCCGGAGATCACGGACACCTGGATTGCAGAGGCCGATTTGTATCACGGTGAAAAGCTGGTGCGCCGCGGGCGTCCCAAGCTCGCCAACCCACGTCAACTCTTGTCCCTGCGCTTGCCACCCAACGTCATCGCGCGCTGGCGGTCTACCGGTCCTGGCTGGCAGAGCCGCATGGCGGAGGTTCTTGAAAAGTCAGCGCCCAAGTCTCGGCGGGGTGTTGGCTAACAACGCGGTCAACTAGACGCAACTCCGCTGCGCGGGTTGCGCCGGTTACCTTTGACGTTAGGCGTCATGCGCGGCATCGCCAATAGAACTCTTCTCGTCGCCTCGTATCTTGTCATGTCAACGAACATGGCAATTGAGGTCATCGCTCATCCGGAGGCAAAAGACCACACCGGCAGTATCCTCGGACTTGGCTTCTGCCTGCTAATACTTGTCGCCTTGGTGCGACGTTTCTCACCGGCATTGGCCCAAATCGCTGCCGTGCTGAATGCGTTGATCGCTATGGGTGGTGCGTATCTAATCGGATACTACGTGTATTCACGCGGCGTGTCGTTGGCAGCAGCACCGGACATTCTCGTGAGAACATATTTCGTAGTTGTCGTGCCGATATTTGCCATACGTTACTTTGTCGCCGCGACACGCGCTTCCAGGCCACCGGCAACTAGTCTGACCGAACCGCGCAAACTACAAATCCCAGTATGGATACTCTTTCTTGATATCGTCGGCCTCATTCCGTTGACGATCGGTGCGCCCACGCTCGAGGGAAGCGATCTGTTGCCTGAACAGTATCGCTTCAATGGATATGGCATCGTTTGCATGCTGGTCGGTGTATTGCTGATGACCCCAATGGGGTTATGGATATATCGGTTGCGTCGCAAGACTCCAATTCGGCATGACGCCTAAGGAAACTCTGAAGAACCGGTCATGAGTGCGAGCCCGGGCAGGCATTGTGAGCTGCAGCTCCAGAACCGACCCGTTCCAGACGCCTGCATCGCAGGTTTTGCCTCAAAGCACCGCCTTTCCAGATCGCCAGCCGACAACAACAGCATGAACCCGGATATGCCTAAACTCCTGAAAGAAGCCGCGGCGGTCGACGCCCGGATGAAGACTCTCCGAGCTTCCCACATCGCGCCCCTGACTGCCTTCGTTGAGGAATTGCGTCACGGGGCTGGCCCTGGCACGGAGATCCCTTACTTCGATCCATGGGACGGGGGCGTGAAAGCAACAACGCTCTTCTTGCTGGAGGCCCCGGGTCCGAAGGCTGTTCGGTCCGGATTCGTTTCCCTCGACAATCCTGATGAAACAGCGAAGAACTTCCACGACCTCATGATGGAGGCAGGAATACCACGCAAGAGCGCGATCATCTGGAACGTGGTGCCGTGGTACATCGGCAGTGGCAGGAAGATACGCGCAGCGACACCAGACGATCTGGCCGAAGGGCTCAGGCTGCTCCCCCGCCTGCTGGGCTTGCTGCCGAAGCTCCAGGTGATTGTCCTTGTTGGACGAAAAGCCGGGAAGGCGGCGGCACAGGTTGACCACAACAGGTATACCCTGCTTGCTTGCCCGCACCCGAGCCCGATGTTTGTCAACAGATCACCGGGAAACCGCGGACGTATCCTTGGAGTACTCAAACAACTGGCCCTCCAACAACATATCCCGGCCGGCAGCGCGGTTGTGCAAGAGCCATGTCGAGGAGCTGGTACTGGCGAAGCATTTTGACGCAAGCTATGACACCTGCCTGGATCATGTCCGGGCGCTGGTTCCCTATGTTGTCCGAATCGGCCCATCGCTGACTTCTTCGACCAGGAGAACATGATATGCGTGCCGCCATCGCCTGCCTGTTGATCGCCGTGGCTCTCGCTGGATGCGCGTCATATGTCACGCCAGGCGGCTCGGTCCGGCTCGGCGACATCAACCGCGCGGACATCGCCGCGGAGGCCTCACGGAAGCCGGCACCGAACTTTCCGGCCCGAATCGCGGTTGCCCGCGTCCAGGCCGCGAACTACCGCTCCTACACGACGGAACCCTATGCGTCTGGTCGTTCCTTCAGCGTGGTGACAACCCGGGAGCTCGGCTCCGGTGAGCAACTGGAGGCCCTCGGGCATTGGCCGGACGTGGCGGGTGTCGCGCCCGTCAACAGTCTGCTGCTGCCCACACAGCTCGATTCCCTCGACGATCTCCGGGTGGCGGCCGCCAAGGTCCAGGCAGATGTTCTGCTCGTGTACACGATCGACACCGCCTTCAGGATCCAGGGGCGGCGCTATGCGCCGCTGGCTGCCATCTCCCTAGGCCTCATTCCTGACCGCGACGCGTACATCACGTCGACCGCGTCGGCACTCTTCATCGACGTTCGCACCGGCTTCGTGTACGGCCTCGCCGAGGCCACGGCCAGGGCATCCGGGCTGACGAATGCCTGAGGATCGAGCGACACCGTCGATCGCAAGCGCCTGGAAGCCGAGAAGGAAGCCTTCGCGCACCTGCTGGCCGAGGGAGCCACGACATGGTCCGGCATCGTCGCGCGGTACGCCTCGAAGCCAGCGACATGAAGGATGACCAGGACACCAGCCGCTACTTCAGCGGCCCTGCCTACCGGATCTTCCACGGCGTATTCGGCCTGTTCCTGTTTTTCCTGGGTATCTACGTGATCTTCTTCGGCGTTGTCGGCCTGCTTGTGCGCGTCGGGGCAGGCCTGCTTATCGCATTGCTTGGCGCCGAAGCGGTGTGGTCATCACTGAAGTCCAGGGAGTCCTGGTTGTCGAAGCTGGGTCCATTCGCCTGAGTCGCC
>CAYSKN010000288.1:0-3314 GCA_964431565.1 uncultured Gemmatimonas sp. | reverse complement strand
CGATACCAATCACCTCGCGCGACGTCCCAACTCACCGGACGACCAACTGTCGCTGCTGACCGACTGGGTATTTGCGAGCACCGACTGGGCCGATTTCCTGGCGCACGTCGAGGTGTTCTGGCAGGACAAGTCCTACTCCGGACCGTTGTGGGCGGGTAGTTACGACATCGATGGTGGCTCGTACCCGCATGTTTATGATCATATCGTGCTGAAGGATCGTACCTTGGTGAATGCGCGCATCGGCATCGAGAACGTTCAAATGGGGAGCGGGACACTGCGTGCTGCACTGTGGGCGCGCAACCTGTTCGACAGGGAGTACAACACCTACGGCATGAACTTTGGTGCACTTGGTGCGATCGTGGCGAACTATGGTGAACCGCGTACCTGGGGATTCGACATAAGCTGGGATTTCTGAGGTGAACGCCGAACCTCCATCGCTGGAGGTTCGGCTGCCGGGATTTCAGCTCAGCAGGGGAAGCAGTGTTTCGGCTCGTCGGATCACCTCATCCTGATGCGGTTGCAGGCGCTGGTAATCCGTGAGGGCGTTCTCGGACAGTGTCCCGAACGGTGATGCGATGCTGGTGGTTTTCCCGCTCATTTCCTCCATGATCGTGAGCACACAGAAGGGGGCTGCGCTGGGGTCGTAGCCACCCTCGTGCGTCATCACCAGGCGCCCGCCACACAGCTCGTCGGCAAGCTCCAGCATGCGTCGGGTCATGAAGCGGTACGAGTCGGCGTGCAGCAACATGCGGGCCGTGGGATCGCTGGTGCATGCGTCCACACCGCTGGCCACGAGAATGAGTTCGGGACGAAAGCGGCGCAGTGCGGGTGCAACGATGCGGTCCATGACTGCCAGGTAAGCGCCGGTGCCGCAGCCAGGTGGCAATGGGATGTTGATGTTGTAGCCCTTCCCGCGATCGCGTCCGCAGTCTGCCATGGCACCTCGCCCCGGAATGATGAGGTCCTGATGCACCGATATCGTGAGCACGCTTGGATCGTCGTAGAACGCCGTTTCGGTACCGTTGCCATGGTGCGCGTCCCAGTCGATGATCGCAACGCGCGCGAGCCCGTGCTTGCGCATCGCGACTCGGGTTGCCACGGCCGCGTTGGCAAAGATGCATAACCCCGCCCCGTGATCGGGTTCAGCGTGATGGCCCGGTGGGCGCACCAGCGCGTACGCGTTCCTGACCGTACCGTCGAGTACCGCGTCGATGGCTGTCAGGGTTCCCCCGACGGCCAGCGCCGCGATCTCGAAGCCTCCGGCAGGAACCGGTGCGCCACGGCTCGGTGTGCCGCCATCGGCCGCGCTCACGACCTGCACGCGCTGCACATAGGCACGGTCGTGGAAGCAGCAAAGGTCGTCTTCGGTCACGGACCGAGGCTTGAGCTGTTGCAGGTGTTCGATCAGGCCACTGGCATGTAGTAGGTTGAGAATACGTCTCTTGCTGTCCGGCGTTTCGGCGAAGCTGCCGGGCTGAAGCCACGAGTAGTTGCTCATCAGGCTCCGATAGTCGCCGAAGTCATACCAGAAGAAGCGTTCATCCCAGACCAGTCCAGTTTTCATGCTGTTGTGTCCTTGAGGGTTGTCGAATATTTGTGCGCTGGATAGTAGCCCCGCAGTGATCGATGCCGATGGTCCCAGATGGTACTGCTCGTTGATAGGGGGCTCGCGTCAGGGCGGCGAGTGTGGGCTGCCATCGATCGTTGCCGCGCGACGATGACCAACCGGCAGCAGCACCAGCGGGATCTCGTCTTCCGGCATTTGCAGTACGCGCTGGACGTTGTCGTCACCGAAGGCGCCCGTGACTACCGAGTGCAGCCCGAGCTCGGTTGCCATCAAGCAGAGGTTCTGTGTCGCGTGGCCAGCCTCGAGCTGTACGTAGCGAACTCCCCGTTCGCGATATTTGACCGTCGTGCGCGCATAGATGGCGCTGATGATGAAGATGGCGGCGGCATTGCGCAGGAAATTCTGCCCCCATGAGGCTGCGGCAAGCTCGCGCTCCAGGCGCCCGGACAGTACGGGCATCAGTGCGTGCTGCTCCGGTTGATACCGGTAGAGACCGGGGTCTAGCGTCTCTACCCGAACGGCCAGTAGCTGGATCTGCAGGGGGTGCAGACCACCGGCGGAGGGTGCGGTCCGACGGCCCCGGGTGCCGGTGATTCCCTGAGCGCTCCAGAGCAGGGTTGCGACGTCCCGCAGCGTGATTGGTGTGGCGGAGAATTGGCGTGCTGAGCGCCGTCTTGTGAGTATATCGTGCAGTGATCCGGGTTCGTCGCTTTCAGAGGGCGGCAGATAGATTTGTTCGGTATTCGCAGCTGTACGGGTCTCGGTCACGATTGGGCGACTCCTTTTTTATAGCTGAAGTCTTGTATCACATCGCATCCACCGTCCGGCAGCCACGGTCACAAGCGAAGTGAGGAGAAATTGGCCTGCTATCGGTACCAAATGGTACTGGAGATCGTGCTGGAAAATTTTTGATAGTGTGTGGTCATCAATCGTTAATGCCGTTGGTCAGATCGATATCAATATTGGGGAGCTCAGATCATGTCGAACACCGTGCGTCATCTCGCCTCATGCCCGCACGGGTTGAGGAAAGCCATACCGTTGGCACTTCTGCTCGCATCCTCGGCCGCGCTGGCCCAGCCGAGCTCAGGGCTGGAAGAGGTCGTGGTCACTGCCCAGAAGCGGGTCCAGTCACTGCAGGACACGCCGATCGCAATCACCGCCTTTGGCGCCGACGAGCTCGAGCAGCGCAGCATCCGCAACATCGGTGATCTTGCCGCCATGGCTCCGAACGTCAAGATCTCGCCAATGCCGTCGAATACGGCAAAGGCAACCATCGCGATCCGTGGTGCGGTCACTTCCAACCCGGCGATCACCTGGGAACCGACGGTGGGCATCTATCTGGACGGCATTTTTGTCGGCAAGTACTCCGGCAACGTGTTCAACATCATGGATCTGGAGCGTATCGAGGTGCTGCGCGGACCGCAGGGCACCCTGTACGGCAAGAACACCATGGGTGGCGCGGTGAACGTCATCACCCGCAAGCCGGGCGATGAGTTCGGCGGCATGCTGCGTGCGGGTATCGGCAACTACGGTTTCTGGGAGCTGTACGGTTCGGTGGATCCCGGCGCGCTGGAGCTTGGCGACGCCGGTACGCTGAAGAGCAAGCTGACGCTTTCCAAGCAGTCCCGTGACGGTTTCTACAAGAACAGGGCGCGCAATACCGAGCCGCTCAGCGATCCGTTCGGCGCTCCCTACCAGCATCCGGCGAACCCCGTGAGCAGCCGCGACTTCAACGAGCTGGGTACCA
>CAYSKN010000287.1:0-3334 GCA_964431565.1 uncultured Gemmatimonas sp. | reverse complement strand
GATTGATGGCCCTCGTAGCGATGTCTCGGACATAGTAAACACCGTTTATGATCTGAATCGCAGGCCGGAACTTGAGATAGGCGCGGATCCAGACGGTGCCGGGCCTTTACCAAGATATGCCTTGCGACATGCCTACAATCCCGATGGAACCTTGGCCAGCGTCACCCGAGGTACAACCACGAGCTCAATCGGATCCAACTTCACGCCAATTGAAGCTACATCATATGCGTACGACGCACGAGGAAATCGTACGCGTGAAAGTACTGCGGTCGGTGTTACCCAATATGGTTTCGATGCGGCAAATCGGCTGCTCTGCACTGCTGAGCGCATGAATCCTGCTGTCTATGGGTCGCTTCCCATTGACGCATGTGCAGTCTCGTCCGCTGGACCCTATGGAGCGGATCGCATTACGCGCAATGTGTACGATGCCGCGGGCCGAGTGCTCGTTGTTCAAAGGGCTTTCGGTACACCGCTCCAGCAACACTACTCAACGATTGCTTATACGCCGAACGGCAAACCAGACTGGATTGAGGACGCCAATGGCAATCGCAGCGATTACGCTCATGACGGATTTGATCGGCTCGTGCGATTGTCATTTCCACTGGTCGGCATAGGGGCACACGCTGCCAGCCTGAATGATTATGAACAGTACGGTTACGACGCCGCGGGTAATCGCACATCGTTGCGTCTTAGAAGTGGCGAAGTTATTTCGTACAGTTATGACGCGCTAAATCGCCAGATACTGAAAGACCTGCCGGCTGGTTCAGCGGACGATGTGTACTCGGCTTACGATCTACTGGGACGGCGTCTATCCGCTCGCTTTGGATCTGGTGGCGGGCAGGGCGTTGAATATACCTATGACAGTGCGGGGCGCCTGAATAGTGAGACGACTTTCGGGCGGACGGTTTCATTCCAGTACGATGCCGCCGGAAATCGTACGCGACTAACATGGCCGGATGGCAACTATATTCAGTACACCCACGATGCTGCGAATCGCGTCTGGCAAGTGCGCGAGAACGGCGCTACGAGCGGACCCGGCCTGCTAGCGATTTATTCCTATGACAATCTTGGCCGTCATGTTGCGATCACGCGGGGCAGCGGTGGCGTCACAACCTATAGTTACGACAGTGTTTCGCGTCTTAATCATCTGGCTCAAGATCTGAGCGGAACCGCCAATGATCAGGTGGTCGACTTCCTCCACAACCCTGCGGATCAGATCGTTGAGCGCACAGGAAGTAATCCGATATACGATTGGGTGGAATCGAGCCTGTCTGTCACTTACAGCCGCAACGGCATCAACCAGTACACTTCTGTTTCTGGCGTGCCGCTCTCGTACGACGCGAGGGGCAATCTTGTTACGCATGGGTCGCGCGGTTTCGTTTACGACCTAGAGAACCGCCTGAAGTCCGTAACGGGAGGTGCAAGTTTCGCTTTAAGTTACGATCCTTTGGGGCGGCTGCGTGAAACCAGTGCCTCGGGCGTCGTTACGAGATTCTTGTATGAGGGCGATCGATTGGTCGCCGAATACAGCGGCTCAGGTACATTGCTGAGGCGGTATGCACATGGCCCTGGCATAGACGAGCCGATTATGTGGTACGAAGGCTCCGGCCTTGCCGATCGTCGCGCGTTGCACGCCGATGAGCGGGGCTCGATCATCGCCGTTGGCGGTACGAGCGGGGCAACTACTTATTCCTATGGAAGTTTTGGCGAACCGAACAGTTGGAGCGGACCGCGGTTCCGATATACGGGGCAGGCAGCTCTGTTTGAGGCGCAGCTCTACCACTACAAAGCTCGCGTCTATGATCCGAAGCTGGGTCGCTTTCTTCAGGCTGATCCGATCGGATATGAGGGTGGCCTCAATCTCTATGCCTACGTCGGGAACGATCCGCTTAACGGCACGGACCCGAGCGGACTAAAGTGCACGGGGCTCGGCAAAGACTCCAAATGCGTGATCGATGACGTGAACATCGGCACGGCCAAGAACCCGAACTGGGTCAGTCGCTCGGAGGCGGTCGAGTCCGAAAAGGTGACCGAGACGCAGCTCGCGCGCCTCGAAGGAAATATCACTAGCGCGTATATGGCCGCACAAGAGCGGGGCGAGCGGACCGTCACGGTCAAGGGCAACGCCAAGTTCGGCATTCGGGACGTGAAAGTTAGCGGCAATCGGCTCGTGTGGATTCTGAACGATAAGAGGCTGAGGGCGGCCAACCACCATTATGTGGACCGCGACGGGGTCGAGCACCCCGAGAACCCCGCGACGTCCAATGTCAGCACGGGGATCACGTTCTGGAAGAACGGCCTGAATCAACCGAAGGACTACGGGCAGCAGCATTTTACGGTGCACGAGGCCCTGCACTTCGTGCCGTATCTGCGAGGCTGGGACCAGTACGACAACGAACATCAGCGGCCGTTTCGAGACGCAGTTGAGGAGCTTCTCGGGCCTGCGCCGTGAGCGTGCAGGCAGCGCCGATTGGGAGTGCCGGACATGTTCATCAAGAGCGTTGCAGCCCTGATGTTTTGCTTCGCCTTTGCTCAAGCGAGCGCTGATTGTGGGCCGACTGACGGGGGCGGAACCCCTCGTGAGCGGACGATTCAGTTAGTGACTGGCGAAACCAAGTCGTCGTTCTACTACCGTGCCGGCCACTACGCGATTCTCGTCGACCCGGCGACCTTGATCGCGACGCTGCAAGCAACCTACAAGCGCTACGGCACCCCGAGCGATGGACGGCTGCTCAAGGAGCTGCGTGCGGCGAGTCGTGATCGGAAGTACATCGATCTGTTCGCGATCGTGCTGCAAGATCCAGCATATGTGCTCCGAGTCGAGTATCTGCTCAGCAACGTGATGGAGGCCGGGCAGGCCAGGGTTGTCGACGCGTATGCGCTCCCGCAGGAAGGAGACCGATTCCTGAGATCGGTCGCGATGGTGAGTATCGACCGCGGCGCGTACAGTGCGCGCCGATTCTGTACACCGTCCGGGGAACTGCTTCTCGAGACGACCGACAACGTCGCGTAGCACGGCTTGGCCCGTCGAGCATAACGGCGTGACACCGATCGTCTACGATCGCTACCGGCGCATCGGTGGGCTGCTGACCTACGGCATCCCGCCGTTCAAGCTGGAAAAGGAAGTCGTCGAGAAGCGCCGCGAGATTCTCGAGGGCATGGGCGTCGAGTTCCGCCTCGGCGTCGAGATCGGCCGCGACATCGCGTTCGACAGCTTCCTCGCCGATCACGATGCGGTGTTCCTCGGCATGGGCACCTACACGCACGTGAAGGGTGGCTTCCAGCGGCGCGATTCCTGCCAAGAGTGGCCGCTTTTGCAGACACCGCAGGGCAT
>CAYSKN010000286.1:0-3350 GCA_964431565.1 uncultured Gemmatimonas sp. | reverse complement strand
ACAATGGAGCATGTGGCGCTATTCTCCTTTCCTCCCTCTTGTCGATGGTGAGGCTCCGGTAACCCTCGGCGAGGGACTTACTCCGCTCATTGAGGCACCCACGTTGGCAGCCAGAATTGGTGTTCGCCGACTCTGGATCAAGGATGAGGGGCAGAATCCCACCGGATCCTTCAAGGCGCGGGGCATGAGCACCGCAGTGACACGTGCGAAGGGAGCCGGGGTGCCTGGAATTGTTGTGCCGACGGCTGGTAATGCCGGAGCGGCTCTTGCTGCGTACGGTGCCGCGGCCGGAGTTCCGGTGCGTGTCTATGCACCCGGAACAACACCGAAGCCGATTCTCGACACGATTGAGGCAATGGCCGCGGAGCTCATCCTGGTCGACGGACACATTGGCGATGCAGGACGGGCCGCTGCGGAATTCGCGTCCAAGTCAGGCTACTTCGCGATATCCACACTGCGTGAACCATATCGTGTGGAGGGCATGAAAACGATGGGCTTCGAGCTGGTTGAACAGCTTGGCTGGCGGGTGCCGGATGTGATCGTTTATCCCACCGGTGGTGGGGAGGGCACGATAGGTATCTGGAAGGCGATATCGGAACTCCAGACAAGTGGCTGGCTGAAACGCCCGGATCGGCACCCACGATATGTCGTAGCACAGGCTTTCGGGTGCGCACCGCTGGTCAGAGCTTTTGCTGGCGGCGCGGAACGAGCCGATGCATGGATCAATCCGATCACAGATGCTGCCGGGCTTCGCGTCCCGTCGCCATTGGGTGATCGATTGCTTCTTCGCATATTGCGTGAGACGAATGGATTGGCGGGTGCGGCCACCGAGGACGACATCCGGAAGTGGACGCGGAGCATGACGGCGGCCACAGGTGTTGACGCTGCTCCGGAGGGAGGATGCGCGCTGTCGGTACTCGTTCAAGCGGTCGCCTCACGCGAGATCGCCGAAGACTCCGAGGTGGTGCTCTTCAACACCGGCAGTGGATCGTCCTATCGTACGTGACAGTTAACGGGCGCCCGCATTGGCTTCTTACGCGCTTTGCTGGAGGCAACACTCCGAAGTATATGCGGTTTATTGACTTCACTGATATCAGTTCCTAATTTGGCTCAACTGGGCTATGATAACATGCCTTTGACAGGTGCAGGCTCTCTGTATCTACACATGTTCAAGCCGTCTCCTGCCTTGCAAAGCGTGATTTCCGTCGCTGTCTGAACAGAACATTTTCGGCGGGTCGCGCCACCCACATTTCACCTCGCCCAGCGGATGATTGCCACGACGTGGAGTATCACGCGGTTAATGACTTCCCGGTCTGACTGCAACAGTCCGCAGGTTGGTACTGAACTCTGATGAGGCTTCCGGTCGTTGCAATTGTCGGCCGTCCCAACGTGGGTAAGTCTCAGCTCTTCAACCGTATCCTTGGCGAAGGTGCGGCCATTGTGAGCGAGGAAGCTGGCACAACCCGTGACAGGCATTTCGCACAGGCCGAATGGGCTGGCCGCAGCTTCTGGCTCGTGGATACCGGCGGCCTTGTCGAGGACTCGAACCTTCCCATGGATACTGCCATCAGACAGCAGGTGATGCAGGCCATGGGTGAAGCCGACCTCATGCTCTTCGTGGTTGATGCCAAGGTGGGCGTGCATCCAAGCGACGCACGCATCGTGGATCTCCTTCGAAGCATCCGGAAGCCCTGGATGCTTATTGCAAACAAGGTGGACGACCCTGCCAGCACCGACTACTACGAGTTCTATCGCCTGGGTGTGGCTGATGTCTTCCCGGTCTCAGCGAGCAACGGGAAGGGTTCGGGTGATCTGCTTGATGCGATTGTGGAACGCATACGCGAGGCGGATGAGGAGCAGGCGGAAGCAATCAGAGTTGCCGTGATCGGTCGACCCAATGTCGGGAAGTCTTCATTTGTCAACCGTCTGCTCGGCGAGGACAGGCTGGTTGTGAGCGATGAGTCGGGCACCACGCGGGATGCCATCGATGCGCCCATGCGGTATCACGACACGGATCTGGTGTTCGTGGACACTGCCGGGTTGCGGCGGCAATCCAGGATCGAGGAGGGGATCGAGTTTTATTCGGCTCTCCGGACACGCCGTGCTATCGATTCCTCGGACGTGTGCATCCTGATGATCGATGCTACGGAGGGATTGCAGAATCAGGATCTCAAGATCGCCACGATGGCCTGGGAAGCCGGGCGCGGGCTGATTCTTGTAATCAACAAGTGGGACCTGTATCCGGAGAAAACGGACAAGAGCGCGGATCTGTTCAGAAAGAGTGCCGTTGAGAAGGCACCCTATTTTCGGTATGTACCATTCCTCTTCACGTCTGCACTTACCGGTCAACGTGTCCCGAAGGCGCTTGACGTGGTCCTGGCAGTGCAGCGTGAGCGGAGGCGTCGCATCGGTACCTCCGAGGTGAACGAAGTGCTGGGTGAACTCGTTGGGCGCAGACAACCGCCACAGGCAGCGGGCAGGGAAGTCAAGCTCAATTACGCGACCCAGGTGGAGACTGAGCCACCCACCTTCGCGGTGTTCGGCAATCACCCAGAAGCGATACCGGAACATTACCTGCGTTTCTTGCACAATGGTTTCCGTGAACGCTGGGGCTTCACTGGCGCGCCGGTTCGCATTCTCTTGCGAAGGAAGAGTACATGATTGCTCTTCCGCTGCGGACCGCTGCGGCATTGGTGTCTGCGTATGTAACAGGCTCATTCCCCACGGCTCACCTCGTAGGCAAACTCAACGGTATTGACCTCCGTACGGTTGGATCGGGCAATCTGGGCGCAACCAACGTGCAACGTGCACTCGGCTGGCGATGGGGTCTTTTCGTCTACATTATCGATTTCCTGAAGGGGCTGTTGCCAACCCTGTTACTGCCGAAGGTGATCGGAGTGCAGGGTGGCTGGCCCTGGGGGGTGCTTTTCGGAATCGTAGCGATGGCTGGTCATGTGAAGCCAGTCTTTCTGATGGGCAGGGGAGGCGGCAAGGGCATTGCTACGGGAAGCGGGGTCTTCATGGCACTTGCGCCATCCGCCACCCTCGGTGCTCTTGCCGCATTCATAACGGTTGTTGGCGTGTCGCGGTATGTATCGCTGGGATCGCTGGTTGGTGCAATCAGTCTCGTGCTGATTCTGCTCTGGCAGACGGGTGGCATGATTACCCCGCTGGTGACAGTGGCCCTTGCCATCACGTTTTTCGTGTTCTGGACCCACAGGGAAAACATCAAGCGCCTGATGCGGGGAGAGGAGCGACGCATTGGCAGCGCCTCACGAAACCGAGGACAGACATGACCACCGGGCAACGCTGCGCTGTTATTGGAGGGGGCGCATGGGGAACTGCGATTG
>CAYSKN010000285.1:0-3366 GCA_964431565.1 uncultured Gemmatimonas sp. | reverse complement strand
GCAGCACGTAGTCGGCACCTATATCGTGCCCGAAGAACTGCTTGGGGCTGGTGACAGTGCCCTGCGCGCCAGCCATGACGGCAGGCAGCAGTGCCACTGCCGAAACCGCCAGAAGACGGCGGACAACTACAGTTGACATATTCCCTCCGGGAGCCTGGAAGTCAGGATCAGGTGTGATGGACAAAACGCGCGGGAGATACCCTCGACTATCCGGTATCACCGATACTGCCGAGGCAGCAGTGTGACCGCGACATCGACCCAGTCAATACTCTCGGCCCGGGAGGCGAGATGTCAAGATTGGCTGTTGCTCCCATCCTGCACCGTTAGGCCCCTCGGGCTGCTCTCTCTGCAGCCTCAGCACGAGCCTTGAGCGCACTGATCATCCCAGGGAAGATGAATCGGTGGAAGGGCAACACCGTGTACCAGTACAGATAACCGAGCAAGCCATGCGGATCAAAGAACGCTGTCTGTTCCACGCGGCTGCCGATTGGGTCGGGTTGTACCTCAAACTGCAGCCAAGCTGCGCCCGGCAGCTTCATCTCGGCACGCAAGCGCAGCATGTGCGGCTCATCTATGGCTTCCACCCGCCAGAAATCCAGCGGCTCCCCAACGTGGAGTTCACGCGCGTGTCTGCGCCCCCGACGCATACCGACTCCACCAGCCATGCGGTCGATGAAGCCACGCAGTTGCCAGAGCCAGTTGCCGGCGAGCCATCCCTCCTCACCCCCGAGTCTACAGATGACATCAAAGAGTCGCTCGGGAGAGGCACTGACACGGCGACGCTTCTGATCGAGCAGCATGCCCTCATGCTCGCCGAGCGTATCTTCCTCAGCCTGATCCGTCATGCTGGAAAGCGATGAAGCCCAGGTGGTCTCGACCGTATCCTCAGCCATACGCGTGAGGGCAAGACGCACAGCTTCGTCGTAGCCGGTAGGCTGCACACTGAAAACACGGTGTGCACGGTCATCCTTCATGACGACTGGCGTCTTCAGGCTCTCGGTCAACGGCGCAGCGATGGCCCTGGGAATCGGAGTCACGAGCCCCACCCACCACCCTGCAAGTTGGGGAATCGGGACCGGAAATGGCACCACCAGCCGGCGCAGACCGCGAATCTGTGCATATTGCTGCATCATGGCGCGATAGGAGAGCACATCGCTGCCACCGATCTCGTAGATGCCATGCGCTTCGGGGTGCGCCAATGCTTCAATGAGGTAGTTGATCACCGAGCGGATGCCGATTGGCTGGCACAGTGTGTTCACAGCCGTGGGTGCCATGATAATCGGAACTCGCTCGACCAGATGTCGGATCATTTCGAAGCTTGCACTCCCGGATCCGACAATAACGGCAGCCCTGAACTCCAGAACGGGCACGCCCGTAGATGCGAGAATGCGGCCCACTTCCTGCCGGGAGAACAGATGCGGACTCTGCTCGGGTACCGGTTCGCCAAGCCCACCGAGGTAAATGATGCGCTTGACGCCGGCACTCAGCGCCGCCTCTGCGAAATTGCGAGCCATTACGCGGTCACGATCGCGGTAATGGCGACCCTCGGTCATCGCATGGACGAGATAATAGGCGACATCGATGCCGCTGAGCGCGTTCCAGAAGACCGTCGGCTCCTCGAAGTTGCCCGGGACGATCTCCACGCCTGGCCAGCTGCGCCCAGCCAGACGGCCCGGGTTGCGGGCAACGCACCGCACATGATGGCCTGCCTGGATCAATCGTGGCACCAAACGGCCACCTATGTAGCCAGTGGCACCCGTAACCAGTAGGCGCAGCGGTTCAGTGGCAGCTGGAACTTCCGGGAGGTTCATTGGCAGGAACATGGCTCCCGCCGGCAATCGGCGCCAGCCGGGCCGGCACCGATGGGGGTGTGCGTATGTTTCGCCTGCTACCGGTTTCGGATAACGATTGGCTTGAACGTCAGACCCATGGCATCAGGCCGATGGCAACCACCGATCAGGAGGAGAACCCCTGTGGAAGCCAAGCGCACGGCATCCGATCTCCTGTTCTCTGGCGCGGTTAGCCGTCGTGACTTCATGCACGGGGCGGTGGCCGGTGCAGCTCTTTTCAGTATGGGGGGAAAGTTGAACGCTACCTTCTGCAGCAAGCATCGTTAGGCGACCCGCAGCGGCTTGATGCGTGCCACATCAGCCTTGATCGCCTGCCCGACGTCCCAGAGGTCAACACTCTGCTGGGCGTTGAGCCAAGACTCTGCACTGTTGCCGAAAAGGCGAGACAGACGCAACGCCATCTCCGGGCTCAATGCGCGCCGCTCGCGCAGCAACTCGTTGATCGATTGACGTGACACCCCCAGCGCCTCCGCCAGCCCCGCGACCGTCAGCGCGTAGTCCGGCATGAAGTCTTCGCGGAGCATCTCTCCCGGGTGAGTGGGACGCCGCTTCATCATCAGTGTATTCGTGATCCTCATGCGCTCTCGGGGCTAGTGATAGTCGCACACTTCGACGCCGTAGGCATCGCCTTCGGCAAAGCGGAAGCAGATGCGTCACTGATCGTTCACGGCAATCGCGTGTTGCCCCTGCCGATCACTTGGCAGCGCGTGCAACCGATTGCCGAGCGGCGCCTTCAGGTCGTTCAGCGACGTGGCCAGGTCGAGATACTCCAGCTTGCGCACCGCGCGACGGGCCACATCGGGCGGAAAGCGCTTGGCCTACCCTGAGGTATAGAACTCGCGCGTGCGTCGGTCGGCGAACGACTTGATCACATCGAAGATGTGTAACGCGTCACGTGACACGCGTCAAGCGAGCGCCGATTCGTCGCATAACGTCAGCAGTAAACTGCGAACGGATGAAACCAACCGCGAACGAAGCGAGCGCTCCACAGACCGCTCGTCAGCTTCATTGTATCGTTAGACGCCGGGTGCACGAACGCAAGCCAAGCGCTATTCTTGCTCGAACCCATGCGCCTTGAACCTGAGCGTACGGCTATTCTCAGTCACCGTGCGCACCATCTGGTCGCTCGCTCCATTCGGCAGCACGGCATCGATCTCCAGCGTGACGTTCACGTCAGCACCCAGCTGGCCG
This sequence comes from uncultured Gemmatimonas sp., assembly GCA_964431565.1. GTDB lineage: Bacteria > Gemmatimonadota > Gemmatimonadetes > Gemmatimonadales > Gemmatimonadaceae > Gemmatimonas. The sequence goes on along the minus strand of CAYSKN010000285.1, from coordinate 325 downwards.
ACGAGGTGCGCGATCACCTCGTCGGCGATGCGGCTGGCATCGCGACCGACCCTGGCCGGGTCGAGCTGAACTGTCCCGTGAAAACGACGCGGCCGCGAGGCGACTGCTTGCGCCGGATCAGCGGCCCCTGCCAGGCCCTCCGCGTTCTCGCTGGATAGCCCACCCGCAATACTCACGTCCCGTTGGGCCGAAACCTCGGTGGCCAGTTGTCTCTGCGCAACGTCAGGTCTTATGAGAAGGCCGGCATCCTCAGCCCCTATCGCGACGACTTGCCCTGCCCGCAGGCCGCGGTAACGAGCCGCATTCTCATCGTAACTCTCTGCGT
>CAYSKN010000284.1:0-3418 GCA_964431565.1 uncultured Gemmatimonas sp. | reverse complement strand
TCCTCCAGTAGCTTTAGACCCCGGACCTCACCTGAGTGACCCTCTAATGCACAGAGTGGGTTCCCAACCGCGTCCCAAAGGCGCAGGGTGCCGTCTTTCGACCACGAAGCTAGCCGGCCGTCGCCAATCTGCTCTAGTCCTTTCACTGCGCCTGAGTGACCCTCAAGTACGTGGAGAGGACTGCCGTCTGCGTCCCAGAGTCGCAGTGTACTGTCCTCCGACCAAGAGACAATTCGGCCATCCTCCAGCACCTTTAGGCCATTGATCGTGCTTGAGTGACCCTCAAGTACACGGAGAGGTACACCTTCGGAGTCCCACAGTCTCAGCGTGTCGTCAAATGAAATTGAGATCAGGCGACCGTCCGATAGCACTTCAACACGTACAATCAAATCCGAATGAACGCTTACTCTATTTAGTTCCTCGCCATCGGTGTCCCACAGGCACAGCGTGGATGACCACGACAAGATTCGGCCATTACTAAGCACCATTGCGTCGGAGAGCGCGCCTGGATGCCGCATGACACCCAGCAAGGTGCCGCCGGCCGGAGCGTATGCCAATGGGGATTTCTCCGCTGTTCGGAATGTGCCGCGCGGGTAAACTATCGTGCTCAGAAGGTTTGCGATGTCCCCGTTGTTGCAGTGCGCGGCGAGTCGTCCATCAAGCTGGGGTGCGAGCTGTCGGCGGTCCACAACAACAGCACTCAAGCTCAGTCGCACGGCACTGGCAACTAGCGCATGGGTCCTGTCATCCAGAAACTCGTCAAAATCACGCAGCAAACTATACGCATCCGTGTTATTCAGCTTGGCTTGCAGCCAGCTGAAGTCGAGCAGCAGCTCACGCAGGACTTCAACCTTGTCCGCACCGCGCAGGTGATACGCAAGGTATTTCCACATGTGTGTTTCTGAATCCGGCAGATTACGCCAGTCGTCGACTCGAAAGCTTTCCAGAAAGTCCGAGTGCCACTTCGCGAGTTCATTGCGATGTGAAGCTTCCAGATGTTTGTGGATTGTGTCGTGCAGCCGAATCTCAGCTGGAGAGAGTGTGTATGACAACAGCAGCGACACGTCCTGCAGCACCTCACAAGTCGTCTCGACACTGAAGCGGTCACCACCCCAAAGGCGCTCGAGCACTTCGAGTGGGATCGACGTGTCTTCGGCGAAGACGGCCAGGCGCTCGAACCGTTCGCGATCAGTATCTGCAAGCTGCTGCACGTTGGCGCGGATCATCGCCTCGAACGCGCCATGCCGCTCATTGGCATTGTTTGGGCCACTAATCGCACCAAAGCCGGAGCGTTTGATCGCATCCCGTACCTTACTGAGGGCGACGTCCAGCGTCTCTCCCTTGCCAATGCGCTTGCGCAGAGCACCGTTTGCCAGTCGAATGAGCTGCACCCAGTGGCCAAGGTCGTCAGCGAACTTGCCCAGCTCATCGTCGCGTCCGTCCGGAAGCCCTTGGCGAATGAGGTCCAGTGACTGCTTCATTTCTGTGACGTCGGTCTTGGGCGTGGCATCCGGCAGTACGCCTGCCTTCTGTGTCGTCACGAGCACGCGAGCATGGCGTCCGAGGTCCCCGAAAACGTTCTGATAGTCGCGTGTCCAGGCATCATCAAGGACAACCAACACGTAGCGATCAGACACCGCATCCCGCAGCGCGGTTCGGATGCCGTCCAAAGTGGTCTCTTTTGGGTTCGTGCCGGACATCTTCGTGATTAGGTCGCGAGCTCCCGCTAACAGACCGTCGTGTGTCCCGCTCTCGGACACCGTCAACCACAGGATACCGTCGTAGAACCAGTCAATGACCTCATCGTCATAGCACAGAGCTTCGGCCAGCGCAGATTTGCCTGTTCCGCTTGGCCCATGAATCGCTGCGATCAGGTGGCCGGATTCATTCAGAAGATTCTTGCGGATTACCCCGAACTCTGCCGGTCGAGCAACAAAGTCGGCAGACGGTTTGCGCGCCATGTTCGGTGCGTAATGCGGCACATAATTCTTGGCCAACGTCTCCACAAATCCTGCCCACGTTTCTGCATGTCCAGCCGCCTCTTCACGAACGTCGGGCACGTGTACGCGCGACAGCCACGTCGGAAACGCGCTGTAACTCATAGGTGCCGCCAACACGGGCACCACTCGCGTACCGACTTGTTTTGCGTACATCCATTCGCGCCGGACGTTTGGCGACTCAAGTGCAGCGGGGGAGATGCACAGTATGAGCGAATCAGCTTCGCGAATCTTCTCTTGCAGCTGCCGCCACCAGTCCTCGCCAGCATCCAGCACACGTCGGTCCCGTTTGACGTCAAAGCGGTCTAGGTCGCGCAACCGCGTCTCGAGCGACTCGGCGAATGCCTCATCCACGCGCGAATAGGAGATGAAGACGTGCTTCCGTGAAGATGCTGGCAGATCCGGCATGCCGCGCTCCGGTGTGAATCTCGACAACCACTAGCGCGATATTAGCCGATTTGTGTGGCAGTGGCGATTCGGTCGCCTATTGCATACTGTCAAGGATTTGCTGAATACGGCGGCGCAGGGTGCCACTGATCCTCACCCACACACGTTTGTTCGTCGGATGCATCTCCAGCACCATGAAATGCTCGATCTCAATGCGGCCACCGCTGACCAGTTCCTCGGTCCATACGTCGATCAGCGTATCAATGACCGCCTGCACGTCGCGATTGGTCAGGCGCGTTCTCCGGCCGATCTCACGGACCATGGTTTTCTTGTTCAGGCTCACAGCAGCCTCCCCTGTTTCAGCTTCGCTTCGCCGCCCGTGTCGGTCCCGGCCAGCAGCTGCCGCGCGGCAATCTCGATCGTCGATGGCTGTCCTGTGTCCTCCGTTGTAACCGGGTCCTCGTGCTCGGCCTCCGGCGTTCGCCGGACGCGTTCGATGCCGCGTTCCAGCAGCAGCGCATCGTCACCCGCCCCGCGCAGCCGCCGCTTCCAGTCCTCACGTTCGTAGAAGCGGGTCAGCCGGGCGTTCAGGATCACCTGCGTGGCGAATCCGGCCTCGACGTAGCGCGCGAAGATCGAGCAGTTGCCGACCTGCGGCGTGATCACCTCATCCACCGTCAGCAGCGGACGCTGGCGCAGGAGGCTGTCCGGGTCGTCGGTGTTGGCGTCGGTGGTCGCCGTGCCGCTTGCCCTGCTGTAGAACTCTGCGGTGTCGGCGTCACAGCCGCCGTAGATCACCTGCGTCGCCAGCCCGGTGAACAGCGCCTGCGTGCCCTCGCGCCCGTAGATCAGCTCAAACTGCCCCTTGGTCTGCGCGCCGATCAGGATCGAGATACGCCGCTTGCGGACGAGGTTCACGTCTGCCACCAGACTGTCGAGCTTGCCGAGCGTCGGGAATTCGTCGAGGATCACGCCGACTGGCACCGGCAGCGGGCCTTTGTTCTGCTCGCCGATCGTGTCGAGGTCGAGCATCA
>CAYSKN010000283.1:1720-3423 GCA_964431565.1 uncultured Gemmatimonas sp. | reverse complement strand
GGTGATCCCGGGGTTCGGGCAAGGTGGAGACGGTGCATATGACCGGCTCGATCACGATCTGCTCGTGCGCGCCTACAGGTTCTCAGAGGCCGCGCATGCAGGGCAGGTGCGGCATTCAGGCGAGCCCTATATCTCACACTGCGTGGAGGTTGCCCGCATTCTCGCCGATCTGCAACTCGATACCGTCACTGTGGCCTGCGGGCTGCTGCATGACATAGTCGAGGACACTGATGTCACGGTGGACGATGTTCAACGTGAGTTCGGGCGGGAGGTCGCGCAGATTGTGGATGGCCTGACCAAGATCGCCAACCTGCCGATGTCTTCGCCTGAAGACCGGCAGGTCGAGAATTACCGCAAGCTGCTCCTGTCCATCGCCAAGGATGTTCGTGTCATCCTGATCAAGCTCGCCGACAGGCTGCACAATATGCGCACGCTCGACTGGCTTGCACCAGAGAAGAGACGGCGTATCGCACAGGAGACACGTGACCTGTATGCACCGCTTGCACATAGGTTCGGCATGGCACAGGTGCGATGGGAACTTGAGGACCTGGCTTTCAAGTTCCTCGAACACGAGGCGTACCGCACACTGGCAAGGCTGGTTGCCGCCAAGCGGGCAGAACGCGAAGCACTGATTGAACAGATGCGGGAACCGCTTACGCGCAGACTGACGGATGCGGGAATCGCCAATGTGGAAGTCACGGGGCGTCCGAAGCACCTGTGGTCGATCTACAAGAAGATGCAGGCCCGCGATCGTCCGTACGAGGATATCTACGACCTGTTGGCCATACGCGTGATCGTCCCCAACATCGTCGAATGCTACCATGCCCTGGGAATCATTCATGATGGCTGGTCGCCCGTGCAGGAGCGGATCAAGGATTACATCGCGCAGCCCAAGTCGAACGGCTATCAATCGCTGCACACTACAGTATTCGGCCCCGGCCGACAGCTGTTCGAGATTCAGATCCGCACGCCCGAGATGCACCGTACCGCCGATTACGGTATAGCGGCGCACTGGCTGTACAAGGAAAATGCCAGAAATGCCGATGAGCTCGACCGGCATCTGACATGGTTCCGGCAAGTACTTGAACTGCAGATGGATGCAGAGACACCAGGCGAGTTTCTGGAGTTCCTGAAACTCGATCTTTATCAGGACGAGATCTTCGTATTCACGCCTACGGGGGATGTCATCCAGCTTCCCAAGGGTGCTACTTCGCTTGATTTCGCGTTTGCCGTGCACTCGCAGGTTGGTGCACGATGTTCCGGGGCCAAGGTGAACGGGCGCATCACGCCGCTCTCGCGCGAGTTGAAGAACTCCGAGACGGTTGAGATTCTCACCAGTCCCAATGCGAAGCCAAGTCGTGACTGGCTGGCGCATGTGCGCACCGGCAAGGCACGCCACAAGATCCGGCAGCTGTTGCGGCTTGAGGAGCGCACTTCGGCACTGCGGCTTGGTCGCGAGATCCTTGATCGGGAGCTGCGCCGCCGGCGGTTACCCAAGGTCGATGATGACAAACTTCAGCCGCTTGCCAAGCAGTTCAAGGTTAACGACGCCGGTCATCTTATAGCCTCAATCGGTGCCGGTGACATTCAGGTGATACAGGTGCTCAAGGCCCTGCATCCTGAGCTGGACACGTCTGTGGCAGAGCTCCAGAAACCTGCCACCACCTTCGAGCGAATCGTCGATCGAGTCCGTGGCAACGGCA
>CAYSKN010000283.1:0-1710 GCA_964431565.1 uncultured Gemmatimonas sp. | reverse complement strand
GCAACGGCAAGGGTGTGCGTATCCAGGGTGCAGATGGGGTGCTGGTGCGGTATGCGCAGTGTTGTCAGCCGGTGCCGGGCGATCGGGTAGTGGGATACGTAACTCGCGGGCGCGGGGTGAGTATCCATCGCGCCGATTGTCCCAACTTGCTGCTGCTGGTCAATGAGCCCGAGAGGCGACTCGAGATCGACTGGAAGGAGGTCGCCGGTGAACGTTTCGTGGTGCGACTGGCGATGGACGGTACCGATCGCCGAGGCCTCTATGCAGACGTCGCTGCAGCCGTGAGCGCTACTGGTACCGACATCAAGAGCCTGGAACTGAAGACCACCGACGGCAGAGTTACGGGTTCCGCCATGGTGGAGGTCGAGAACCTGGCACACCTCGAACGCATCATGAAGGCGGCTCGTCGCGTCAAGGGAATATCAATGGTGAGCAGGCGTGAGAAGATCACAGCCGAAGATTGATCGGCACCGGCTCGGCATCCTCGGCGGAAGGCACGGGCATCCACGCACATTCTGCTATGCTGGTTCGGTTAAGGTCCGCGATGAAAGCTTGGTAGGCAGATGCGATTCGTGATTTGAGGCGACATCGCGGCGTGAGCACACAACACCCACCGTCAGCGCGGAAACACTCGACGATGGCATAGCGCTGCTCGAGAAACTGCACTACCTCGCCCAGAAGGATCTCCTCTGCCGGGCGCGCCAGTCTTATCCCACCACCGGCGCCACGCTGCGTGGTGACGAAACCGCCGCGCGCCAGATCCTGCACCACTTTGGCAAGGTGGTTATAGGGAATCTCGTATTCGTCAGCAATACGGGAAGTCGTCAGCGGCTCACTTGGGGCGCCGGCAAGCCGCATCAGGACCCGCAGTCCGTAGTCGGTGAAGGCGGCAAGACGCATGGCTGCTCCGTTGAAACGATCGCGCAGGGGCGTGAGAGACTGGGCGAAAACTAAGTCAATTGTGGCTCCTCGCATCACCTCGCGCCGTGCGCGAGTCAGCGAGGCAGGGCATGGCGCCACCTGTGAGAACAACGCCACAACGCTCCCCGTGTCAACCCCGTCAGCGGGACTTCTTCCCGGACGAAGCTCATTACGTCCGGACCGCAACGAACCCTGCTGTCTTCCAAGAGGTTCCCGGCCTGGGGCGACACGTGCCTCACAGGGTATTGACGTGGGAGAATAAATTGGTATTTACAAGGCGTATTTATCTTGGAACGATATCAGCCAACCGCGACACTCGCATGCTGCAAGAGCCTCTTCGTGGGTGACCACGGCGGGCGGTGCGTGACTTAGCGGGACCGGACAGCCTCGGGCATACGCGGGTGCCCAGGGAATTGCACGTGATGACTTACCGCACGGAGAGACGTCCATGCAGCTCGTCATACGCTTGTCGCTGGCCACGATTGCCAGCGGAGTCAGCCTGACGTTGTCCTGGCCATACTGGCGCGACTTCGAGTACTGGCCGGAATCGCAGGCTATGTGGTTGATCTACTTCTGTGTTGGATTCGCTCTTGCCGTCGGAGTTTTCTATCTCTTCTTCGAGAGTCTCGCCACCCTGTTCGAGCATGCGGCCATCGAACGGGCAGCCAAGGCCCCGCGCTCGGTCCAGGCTCAGGCTACCGGCGAGGATGTCCAATGAGCTGCAGACCCGGCAAACCATGTTGGGAGAGGTTCAAACGACGTCGGGCCCTCCAGTTGCTTGGGCTGATG
>CAYSKN010000282.1:0-3441 GCA_964431565.1 uncultured Gemmatimonas sp. | reverse complement strand
ACGATCACTCTCCTGTGCGACCTTGGCGAAGTACGCGCTCAGCTTGGTGTAATTGAAGAGCACGTAGTCGGCACCGATATCGTGTCCGAAGAACTGCTTGGGTGACGTCACCTGCTGCGCGGGGAGTGCGATCGGGACCGCGATCGCCATCAGCGCGAGTGACAGTCTCAACATGCGGGAAAGTCGGGACATGCTCTGAACCGGGTGGGAGGACTGATGAAGGCGGACAGGGCCTGAGGGAGAATTTCGTGACAAGCGGATATAAAGATAATAACGACTGCTGTTTGCAGGCCGTTGGATGGAGGAATTGGGGAGCGACTCAGTATTCATCATAGAAGCGCTGGATTTCCCGGGGATCCTTGGTCCGTGTGAGTGCCAGCATGAGCAGGATGCGGGCCTTCGTTGGCGTCAGGTGCAATGCGGTGGAACTTGGTGGCCCTGATTGGTTTTGCCCCATGCCGCCAGCCTGAGGCAACGGAGGGGCGTCCCTGGTGCCACCTCCGTTCACGTTCTCGCCTGACGTGAACACGCTCACCATCACAACACCCTGTTCACGCATGTTGCGGTAGAATTCGCCTTCTTCGCGTGTCATGCCTGTGCTTGCCACGACCAGCCCCTGGGGCAGGGGACTGAATGAGTGGCCGGTACCGCCCGGATAACTGAAGGTCAGTTCAACGCGTGGCAGAGAGTCGATTCCTGTCAGGTCGAACTCGCTCCGCGGTCCGAACCGACGTGCTGGAGCAAAGAAGAACTCCGGCCCGCTGCTTGCCACCACACCGAGCATACCCATGTCTCCGGTACTGAACCCGCCGGTACGCTGGTAGAGCTTGCGTGATTCACGGGCCGAAAGAATCCTGTCATCCATGACCACCATCACGCCCTTGTTCACTGCGCGGGGTGACGCAGCAGTTCTTACGGCGGAGAGCAGGTTGATGGGTCCGTCCGGGCTTATCCCGGTCGCAGGTCGCTGTGCTCCCACTACCACCACCGGTTTTTCCGAGCGGACGGTGAGATAAAGAAAGAATGCAGTCTCCTCGAGCCGGTCGGTGCCGTGCGTGACCACGACTCCAGCGAGGTCGGGCCGGGCAAGTACTTCGTTGATTCTTTTCGAAAGATTCACCCACATGGTGGGTGTGATGAATCCGCTTGCAACATTCGAGAACTGCTCGGTCTCGACTTGCGCGAACCGGGTGAGTTCCGGTACCGACGATATGATCTGGTCCGCTGTAAGCGTGCCAGCGCGGTACCCAGCAAGCGTACCGGGTGCGTCCTGTACTCCAGCAATGGTACCACCTGTCGCGATGAGCAGCACCTTTGGCCTTGCCTGCGCATTGAGTGGCAGAGCTGCTTTCGTAGAGAGCACCCCGATGAGAATGACAGTCCATAACCGCGTGATCCGCATTGATCGCTCCCGAAGAGTGAAATTATTATTCGCCCATGAACGAACACTTCCTGGTGAAACAGCCCGCATACAACCTCCGGATCGACAACGTGTCGGTGGGTATACACGTTGAATGAGCCGGGAGGCATTCGGACATTGATCGGCGAATGTCAAGACCATTGCTGTGCTGTTTGTTCCACGCGCGGGAACGAAGCCTCTCTCGGTGCATTCGCAGCCTGGCCCTGGACAGCAATTATGCTGACTCTGTAATTCAGGAATATGGTGGGTCGCGCCTTTACCGGAGACCCAGCCCGCCTATCGGGCAGAACGACAGGGACGTGTTAATTCATTTCAACAGCGTGCAGGCACGTCTCACACCTTCATTGCGGATCTCACCGAAAGGTGGAAGCAACTTTTCATGCACAGTGTCAACCGGTGGGGAGTGAGGGGCCGTTCCTTTCCCGTTATCCGCAGTTGATACTGAGAATGGATTGAGGCCACGATGATCAGCGCTATTGCGGAGTAAACGTCCTATCTCCTGCTATTGACAGCATTGCGTCCGTGAAAAATATTGCGGCGCATGAGTACTGACGCGGATCACTCGTTGGCCGCTGCGTACCGAATCGGATGAGGCTGTCGGCGCAGGCAGGCAGTAAGCGTGATGTGAATGGCTCTTCTCGTCACCGTTGCATAGATCAGAGTTCCTTTCGCAGTTGCGCATCGATCGAGAGCGCATCCGACTTGTGTCTGTTCCTCCACTCTGTCACTTCTTAGGGCTGACACCGAGCGGAGGCCGTCGCTTTCTGTTGTATAGGTGATGATCGCTTCTTCAGGCGATGCAGCTTGTTCGCGACCGTGTTGTCACCATCGACTGGCCACATCCGGGTGGCCGTCGTGCGATCCTGATCCGTGGGAGTCATGAAATGCGATTGTTCGTTCCTGCCTGGTTCGAGCATGGGGAGCCCGATTGCCCTATGCCGTCCATTCTATTTCAGCATACTGTGTGGCATCGGCCGGCCAATTTTCTTGCGGCTCTTGCGGTTGGTTTCGGATTGGCGGTTCCATCATTGGTTGAGGCGCAGAGCGGGGGAGCCATTACAGGTATTGTCACGGACGCTGCCACAGGCCAGCCCGTGCAGCAGGCACGAGTGTTGGTTTCCGGCACACAGCTGGGCACGCTGACGGCCGAGAACGGACGCTATACGATCCGCGTTCCAAGTGCGGGTACTGTCACTCTGGATATTAGCCGTATCGGTTACACCGAGCAGAAGGTTGAGATCGCGCTGGCAGCAGGTGAGACGGTCACGAAGGATGTGTCACTTCAGCAGGCAGCGTTCTCTCTGGCTGCAGTGGTGACCACGGTTACCGGCCAGCAGCGCAAGGTCGAAATGGCAAATGCCACAGCACAGGTGAATGTGGCTGAACAGATCGCTGAATTGCCGGTAACGAATCTGGGCGCTCTGGTGTCCGGACGTTCTTCCGGAGTACAGGCGGTGGCTACGGGAACGACGGGAGCCGGATCAAGGATTCGCATACGCGGCCAGAATTCTTTTTCGCTGTCGAATGATCCGATCCTGATTATCGATGGCGTTCGTGCGTCCAATCTGACCGGCGATGCCATCGGTACCGGTGGATCAGGCCCATCGCGCCTCGATGATATCAACCCGAACGAGATAGAGAGCCTGGAGATAGTGAAGGGGCCATCGGCTGCAACCCTCTACGGGACCGAAGCCGCCAATGGTGTGATCGTTATTACGACAAAGCGCGGTAAGGCGGGGAAGACCTCGTGGAATCTTGGTGTCGAGCGCGGCCGAATTGATAACACCCGCAGATACCCCGACCTGTGGACACTGTGGGGCAGGAAGGCCGCCAACCCGAACGTCACGGTGCCGTGTCTTCTGCCGGAAGTGGCCAGTGGCAAGTGCATGTCGGTGGACTCCCTCTCCCACGGCATTGTCATGCATGTGCCGGATCTCACCCCCTTGGATGTGGGCAGCCGCGAGCAGTACAACCTGCAGGCATCGGGTGGCAATGACCGGGTTCAGTTCTTCGTCTCGGGT
>CAYSKN010000281.1:0-3492 GCA_964431565.1 uncultured Gemmatimonas sp. | reverse complement strand
TCTGCCGGCCCATCGTGGTGAAGAGGTAGCTCATGAAGTGATAGACGGACCACAGAGCGTGGTGTGGCAGGAAGCGGAGAATCGCCTCCACATACAGAAAGCGATCATGGCTGTCCTCATGAGCAATCAGACACTGTAAGCGTCTCTCCATGCCAGTTGCAGCCGGACAAATCGCACCCGATTTCTCACTGCCCACAGACGAAGGGGAATCACTTACCCTCTCGTCATTGCGCGGGAAGTGGGTGATACTCTACGCCTATCCCAGGGACAGCACCTCAGGATGCACGACGCAAGCATGTGATTTCCGTGACAGTTTTCCGATTTTTCAGAGCAGCAACGCTGCGGTTCTCGGTATCAGTCCTGACTCGGTCGAGTCGCACCGCAAGTTCAGGGCCGAGCATGACCTGCCGTTCACACTTCTTTCGGACGCGGACAAGGAAGTGCTCCTGACATATGATGTCTGGAAGCAGAAGAAGATGTATGGGAGGCAATACATGGGGGTGGTGCGCACCACATTTCTGATCGACCCGGGCGGTATGATTGTGCGCGTGTTCGAGAATGTGAAACCGGCCGGACATGCCGGTGAGGTGTTGGCGGCGATAGCGGAGCTGGACACGGCAGGGGCGTGATACGCGCTGCATGTATGACCGGCTGGCACATGTGGGCCGGTTAGTCCATTTTCCCAGTGAAGCATTCACGAATGAAGGCCTCGTCCCACACCAATTACGCTCATGACAGCTAACGACTCTGGCGCACGGGATTCAGCATTCAGGCGCACCCCGCTCTACGACGTTCACGTCGGACTGGGGGCGAGAATGGTTCCCTTTGCAGGATATGAGATGCCCGTTCAGTACCCTGGAGGCATCACGGTCGAGCACAAGGCGGTGCGTGAAGCCTGCGGAATGTTTGACGTGTCGCATATGGGCGAGGTGATCGTGCGTGGCTCCGACGCCATTCGCTTCGTATCGTCTGTGACAAGCAACGACGTGGCGGCTCTGGGAATCGGACAGGTCCACTACAGCGTGCTTCTTCGTGAGGACGGCACCATAGTCGACGACCTGCTTGTCTACCGGTTTGCCGATCATCTCATGCTGGTGATCAACGCGGGCAATCGCGACAAGGACATCGCGCACCTAAGTGCGCACATGAAGGGTTTCGACTGCACAATGGAAGATGTGTCCGATGCCACAGCTCTCCTCGCGATCCAGGGACCGCAGGCGCCAGCCGTGGTGGCGTCGCTGTCTGATGTCCGTCTGGATGGCGTGAAGTACTACTGGTTCACGGAGGGCAATGTTGCCGGCGTGCCATGCATCATTTCGCGTACCGGTTACACTGGCGAGCTCGGCTTCGAGCTCTATTTCGACGCCGCTCACGCCACCGCGATGTGGGACGCAGTGATGGCTGCGGGCCGGGTAACCCCATGCGGGCTGGGTGCACGTGACACGCTGCGCCTGGAGGCCGGGCTCTGTCTCTATGGCCATGAGCTCGATGATCAGGTTACTCCTCTTGAGGCGGGGTTGAGCTGGCTGGTCAAACTCGGCAAGACTGAGCCATTTGTTGGTAAGGAGGTTCTTGTTCGTCAGCATGAGGAAGGCACCGACCGGAAACTTGTCGGCTTTACGTTTGACGAGCGGGCCATTCCACGGCATGGCTATCCAGTGGTGTATGGCGGAGTCACGATAGGCGAGGTACGCAGCGGCACCATGAGCCCAACGCTCGGCATCCCCATCGGCACATGTTATCTCCCGAGTGCCGCAGCGGTGGAGGGTACCTCTTTCGAGGTGGGTATCCGCGGCAAGCAGGTTCCTGCCACGGTGGTGAAGCTGCCGTTCTACAAGCGGGCGGGGAAGGCGTGACGATTCCGGCACGTCCCGCAGCACGGCGTCGCGGGGGAGTGGATGACGCTGAACGGAGCGTCATCGCAATACTGACGACGGACATTGAGCCGGCTGTTCAACTGAACGCGGCGCTGGAATCGGAGTGGATAGAGACCATGATGATCTCTCCGATGGATGACGTGCGAGGTGACATCCGCCGGGCGCGGCCTTCTCTGATCGTGTTCACCGGTGCGCTGCTTGACAACGCCAATGTGGGACTCGTACGGCAGTTGCTCTGGGACAACGTGCCCGTGCTCGGATTCACTGATATCAGCGATCCGGGCCTGGATGAGCGACTGCGTGGAATCGGTTACGCCGAAATATGGTCCAAACCGGTGAGGATCGACGAAGTGGCGGATGCCATTCGTCGTCGCCTGGAGCGGTACAGGCTGGGAGAACTCACCGGTCTTGTGGGGGAGTCCGCAGGCATACGCGAAGTGCTCGTGAAAATAGAGCAGCTTGCACCGGTGACCAGCACCGTACTGATCGAGGGCGAGAGCGGTACCGGCAAGGAACTCGTGGCCCGTGCCATTCACAGGCTAAGTCCGCGCCGCGGCAAACCGTTCATTGCAGTGAACGCGGGCGCACTGCCGGAAACACTACTCGAGAGCGAGCTCTTTGGTCACGAGAAAGGCGCTTTTACCGGTGCTGCTGAACGCAGACTCGGACGCTTCGAGCTTGCCGATACCGGAACGCTGTTTCTTGACGAGATCGGTGAGATTCCCCAGTCCACGCAGGTGAAATTCCTGCGCGTGCTCGAAGAGCGGGAAGTGACACGTGTGGGTGGTGGCCAGCCCATTCCGGTGGATGTGCGTGTGGTTGCAGCCACCAACCGGCCACTTCGGGACCAGGTGATGGAAGGGACTTTCAGGGCCGATCTCTTCTACAGGCTCAGCGTGCTCAATGTATATCTGCCGCCGTTGCGGGAACGGCCTGAGGACATCCCGTTGCTGGTGCGTCGGTTTGTGACCGAGTTTTCGGCGATGCATGACAGACGATTCCATGGCATGTCTGCTGATGCCCTGGAGCTACTGGTGGAGTATTCCTGGCCCGGAAATGTGCGGGAGCTCAGGAATCTCGTGGAGAGCATGGTGGTGCTTGGTCACGGCAGGGAGATCGTGGCAGATGATATTCCGCGTGCGATACGTGATGGGAGGGCGGGGGGCAGACGGCTGCTACCGGTTCATGTCGGTCCGGTTCTGTCGGGTACAGAGCGTACCCAGGGGCTGGAATTCGAGTTCATCGTGCGCTCGCTGATGGAGCTCAAGTTGCAGGTGGAGGAACTCCGGCGTCGTATGGACGTGGAATCTCATGTTGCCGGTCTTCCAGTAGTGTCTTCCGGGTGGGTCGGGGAGATCCGGGGGGCATCCGAACCGGGTTCGGCCGGTCTTCAGGGCGATGTAGGTGCGAATACGGGCGTGCTCGGTCGTGGTATCGAACCACGTGATCACGCCATGCCGGCGACCGTCATCACGCTCGGCCCGGGCATGACCATGAGTGAAATCGAGCGTATTGCGATCCGATCGGCCTTGCGGGATACGGGCGGGAACCGGCGAAGGGCGGCTGAGCGGCTCGGGATCGGGGAGCGTACGCTGTATCGCAAGTTGAAGGAGTA
>CAYSKN010000280.1:2449-3506 GCA_964431565.1 uncultured Gemmatimonas sp. | reverse complement strand
CACGGGAGTGATGCTGAAGAGCAACAGCCCAGATACAGGCATATACATGGACATCTTCCTCGCCGGGCTCCAGACCATCCCGTCGGCGTTCCATGAGGCAGCCATGATTGATGGCGCCAGTGCATGGCACCGCTTCTGGAAAGTGACGTTGCCCCTCCTCAACCCAACGATTGTGTTCGCGTCTGTTATTGCAGTGATTAACGGACTGCAGCTCTACACCGCCGTATATGTGATGACAGGTAAGAGCGGAATCTATGGTGGACCCCTCAACAGCACACGTTCAGTCGTCCTACAGATTGTCGAGACCGCGTTCCGCTCCCTGAATATGGGCTACGCATCTGCGGCAGTATTCCTGCTGTTCCTCGCGATTCTCGGCCTCTCACTCCTCCAGATCCGCATCTTGGATCGCCCCTTCGAATACTAATCATGGATTCTGCACGCCGCATCACCCAACCGAGCGCAGCCGGCACGTATGCTCCCCCTTCGAGAAACGCTCGTCGGATCGCGATAATCGGCCTTCACTGCCTGTTGATTGCGGGCGGGATCCTTGCGCTCTTCCCTGTCTTCGTGATGGTCACAGCGTCTTTCAAATCGCTTGCCGAAGTGTTGCGCGTCCCACCCGCTTGGCTACCCGAGCAACTTACGCTGAAGAACTTCAGGGAGGTATTTCGACAGCAACCACTTTATGCTCGCTACTTCCTGAACAGCGCCATTGTTGCACTTATCACAGTAGGTAGCGTGTTATTCACGAGCTCTCTCGCAGGTTATGCGCTTTCTAAGTTTCGCTTTCGAGGCCGGAACGCCATCTTTATCTTCATCTTAGGTACCATGATGATACCGTTTGAGATTCGGATGGTGCCGCTTTATGTGATGGTGTCCGATTGGCACCTAACCGATACTTATCTCGGACTAGCGCTCCCAGGACTTGTTGGCGCATTTGGTATCTTCCTGATGAGGCAGTTCATCGCCAGTATCCCAGGTGACTTGATGGACGCAGCGCGAATCGATGGCGCTTCAGAACCTGGGATCTTCTTTCGAATTGTGCTGCCCCTGTCGA
>CAYSKN010000280.1:0-2439 GCA_964431565.1 uncultured Gemmatimonas sp. | reverse complement strand
GGAAGCGTTCTTGTGGCCGCTCCTAATAGTCAACTCGGAAACAATGCGTACTCTCCCCATTGGCCTAGCCCTTTTCGCCGGGCGGTACCTGCAACGACTCGATCTTCAAATGGCCGCCTCAGTTCTCACAGTCCTACCAATGGTGATCGTCTTCTTCGTGCTGCAAAGGCGATTCGTTGAGGGGCTCACCCTCACGGGCTTGAAGGGATGACGCGTGTGAAGCGAGCTCTTGAAGTGCCCGCTAGCGGTCAGGATAACGACCTCGACCCGCGTAAGCGGCATGGATATATCGGGATCGACCTCGGGGGCACCAAGACGCTGGGGCTCCTCCTTGACGAAGCTGATACGGTGATGGCGAGAATCGTCACACCAACCGATGCCTCAGGTAATGAAGCTGTACAGGCTGGTATTCTTGACGTGCTCCATTGGCTAATAAGAAGCGCGGCCGAGCAGAACGTCGAGGTCACCGCCATCGGCGTCGGAGCCCCTGGCTTCATAGACAGCGACCTGGGCGTGATGGTCGATGCCTCTAACCTCCAAGTCCGTGACCTCCCACTGGTGAACGGCATCGAGTCCGCTCTTGGACTCCGTACACTACTCGTGCACGATGTTCGCGCTGCCGCGCTGGCTGAGGGACGCGTCGGGGCCGCACGCGGTGCGAAGAACTTCGTTTACATCAACGTAGGCACTGGCATCGCCGCGGGCTTCGTGTTCGATGGGATGCTCTACGCTGGGGAAGGTGGGAGGGCTGGCGAGATCGGCCACGTTGTCTTGCGAGCGGACGGGCCTCTGTGCAGTTGTGGGAAACGCGGCTGCCTCGAAGCTCTCGCGTCAGGGCCAGCAATAGAGCGCGCCGCCTGGGCCGCGTTGAACGCGAACCCAACTTCTATGCTTGCTAACCTCGCTCGAACAGCAGCCCCCCGCGCGTTGCCGCAAGAACTTACCCCAGTAGCCGATGACCTTGCGCAAGATGGCATCATGCGCAATCTGGCCGAGGCCGCTGAAGCTGGCGACGACGCCGCCCAGAGTGTCTTGGGTGCAGCAACAGGGCACTTGGGTCGAGTGATCGCATGGCTGGTGGATTCACTCGCCCCAGAGCGCGTCATCATCGGCGGCGGCGTCGCGTCGCTCGGAACCGTCTTTCTAGAGCCACTCGCGCAAGCCACGAAGGCCGGAACGCTCGAGACGAACTGGCATCCGGGCCTCATCACGTCTGGTGAACTCAACGGTAATGCGGGTGCGATTGGTGCTGCCTTGGCGGCCCGCCACCGATTCGGAAACCTCAAGGAGGCACAAACATGAAGGTCGCAATCCTGGGCGCCGGCTTCATCGCACACGCGCACGCCGCAGCCTACGCCTCCTTACCAGGCGTAGAGTTGAAGCTCGTCGCCGACCCCCGGCAGGCCGAGGCGCATCGACTGGCAGCGGCCTACGGCGCTACACCAGTCTCCTCGGCAAGCGACGTGTGGGAGTCGGACGTGGATGTTGTTAGCGTGTGCACCCCGACACCCACTCATGCGCCCCTCTCAATCGCAGGACTACAGGCTGGCAAACACGTATTGTGCGAGAAACCCATCGCGGGCTCTCTAACCGACGCTGTCGCAATGCTTGAGGCCGCGCGCACCGCGCAGCATCACGGTATCCACTTCATGGTCGGCCATGTCTCGCGTTTCGAACCCGACCACCTGGCCGCAAAGACGGTGGTCGACCAAGGGGATATCGGGCACCTCCGGATGGCAAGCCAATCGATAACCGGCCCGTTCCCAACTTGGAGCAGCGGTGGCTGGTTCGCTGATCCAAGCCAAAGCGGCGGACCCGTCGTAGACCTCGCAATCCACAGCTTTGACTATCTGGCGTGGTTGTTCGCCGCACCACCTTCGCGCGTGTCAGCGGTAGGAGTCTCTAGGCAAGTCCCACTACCAAGTTACGTGTTATGCACCATCCGGTTCGAAGGTGGCGGTCTGGCTCTCGTCGAAGTGAGTTGGGCGCACCCGAGAACGAGTGGCCTAGCTGTGAGAACAGAGTTGGTGGGGACAGCGGGCCGGATCACCTGGAATTACGACGACATCGCTGCAGTTCGCGTGACAGAGGAAGGGTCAGCGCCGAGGAACATCCTCATGCCAGGAAGCAACTCGTTCGCAGATGAGATTCGCTCGTTCCTGGCGAGTATCAAGAACGGCACTCCCGTTCCCGTAACGGCCGAAGAGGCGCTCACGGCACTCCAGATAGCCCTTGCCGCGAACGATTCACTCCGAACTGGCCAACCCGTCGAGGTATATAACGGCACCCCGCAAGCGCCGCAAGTTGGAGAAGTCGAGGCCAACCCGTGAGGCGCCAACCACGAATCGGCATTATTGGGGCCGCACATCTAGCCCACGCGATTAGCTACGGTCAGTGTCTGCAACGTGCCGGAGCTACGGTCGTGGGGGTCTACGACCC
>CAYSKN010000279.1:0-3530 GCA_964431565.1 uncultured Gemmatimonas sp. | reverse complement strand
TTCACCTTCTGCGCGGAGGGTGACAGCCTGCTTCTCGCCCTCAGCCGTGTTGATCTCAGACTGTCGGACTCCTTCTGCCTCAAGGATCCTGGCCTGCTTGAGACCCTCGGCTTCAAGAATGGTGGCGCGGCGGTCGCGCTCGGCGCGCATCTGCTTTTCCATCGCCACCTTGATGTCCGGAGGCGGGTTGATGTCCTGAAGCTCCACCCGATTCACCTTCACACCCCATTTGTCAGCGGCCTCGTCAAGTATCATGCGCAGCTTCTGATTGATTGTGTCGCGTGATGTGAGCGTATGATCGAGATCGAGTTCACCAATCACATTGCGCAGCGTGGTCTGTGTGAGCTTCTCGATGGCGTCAGGCAGGTTCGCGATCTCGTATACGGTGCGCTTGGGGTCGGTGACCTGAAAATAGATCAGGGCATTGATCTCAATGGCCACGTTGTCGCGGGTAATGACATTCTGCCGAGGGAAATCATATACGGTCTCGCGAAGATCTATCCGGGTGATGGCTTCTTTGCGCACGATTGTCTTTCCCGACACATCTGTCTTGACGTACTTCCACTCGATCGACCGAGCCTTGTCAAAGACAGGCCATATGATGTTTATGCCGGAGGGGAGAGTACGGTGATACCGCCCCAGTCGCTCGACGACCATGGTTTCAGATTGCTGTACAATCTTGAAGCCGCGCACAGCGAACACGACGATGAATACCACCAGCAATACAATTGTCCAACCAGTGAAGCTCATGAGTGCTCTCCGGCGTTCGACCCGATCAGCCTGACCATGATGGTGCTCCCGGTTACTGACAGTACCGTGACTTTCTGCCCCGGCTCGACAGTGCCTCCATTCTCTTCCACCGCTCGCCACTCCTCAGTGCCAATCCTGACCCGCCCGCTTGCGGTCATGCTGTCAATGGCTTCGGTTACCACGCCCATTGCTCCCCTGAGTGCATCAACGTTGCTGCTGTAGCGGTGGGTTCGCCGATAGAGATGCCTCAGCATCAAGGGCCGGATGGTCAGTGCAAGAACGCCGCTGGCGATCCCGAAGAACAGGAGCTGCAGCTCAAACGACACACCGAATGCGGCAACCGGTGCAGTGAACAGGCACGCGGTACCGAACACGCCAACGACAAAGCCGGGTGTGAATATCTCGATCGTCCACAGGGCAAGGCCGGCAATTATCCAGAACTGCCAAACAGCAGGCATGAGGGCTTCTCCGGGCGTACACAGCAGGGGCTCGTCAGTACCATGGTATATGATATACTGCACACGCTGGCTGGCGGCGTCAAACACGCCACACTGTACCGGCGGCTGGCGCTAGATTGGTCGGAGTCCTCCGAGCGCCACCAACCCACCGTACTGCAAAGGCTCAACGCACATGATCACCCGGCTTGCAAACAGCGATATCGCTGAAAAGCTGCCGCATCTGCGCGCACTGGTGTTGTTCGTGCTGATGCTTCTCTTGATGCCAATGACGGCGCAGGTCGTCGTTTCGCAGACGGCACCCGCCCACGGCACGCGGCCACGCAGCCTGGCGATCAGGGGTGCGATAGTCGTCGAGGGTAACGGTACACCAGCCGAAGGCCCCAAGGACATCATCGTTGAAGGCAACAGGATCACGCAGATCGTGTCGCTCGATCCGGCGGCAATAAGAAACGGAACCGCGAAACGTCCGCCGGCGGATGTTGAGATAGACGCCAGCGGCAAGTACGTGGTGCCGGGCCTCATCAACCTGCACGGTCATGTGCAGGATGAACGTGCAGGGGTAGCGCAGCCGCTCGATTATGAGTTCAAGCTGTGGCTTGGCATGGGTATAACCACGGTGCGCGATGTTTCAAGCACCACTACCCAGACACTCAAGCTGCGCTCACAGAGTCTTGCCGGCGAAGTGGAAGCTCCGCGGTTTTTTGTGTATGCACGCTACGCCTATCCGCCGGTTCCCAACAACGAGGCCCAGGCACGCCAGCGGGTGCGTGACCTGAAGGCAATGGGCGTCGATGGCCTCAAGCTTTTCGGTATGGACAGGGACGTTTACGGTCCCGTGCTTGATGAGGCGCGGAAGCAGGGGCTCCGGGTCGCTCAGCACATGGCGGTGGATGAGGCCAATGCGCTTGACGCTGCAGCCAATGGTCTTACGAGCCTCGAGCACTGGTATGGCGTGCCTGACGCGGCAATTCCTGATGGCGTGCAGCACTTTCCGTCGGATTTCAACTACGCCGACGAAGGAATGCGTTTTCGCCTGGCAGGCCGCCTGTGGCGCGAGGCAGACCCCGCACGGCTCCAGGATGTGCTCAAGGCAATGGTGAAGGGCGGAGTGGCGTGGAACCCCACCCTGGTGATCTATGAGGCAAGTCGTGATCTCCAGCGTGCAGAAACCCAGCCCTGGTACAGGGAGTATCTACATCCCACGCTGGAGAAGTACTTCCGTCCCGACCTCTCCAATCACGGTTCTTACTTTGCCAACTGGAGCAGTACCGACGAGGCGTACTGGAAGGAGAACTATCGCATTTGGTTCAACGCCGTGCGCGATTTCGAGCGCCTGGGCGGAACGATCGGGGCGGGGGAGGATGCCGGCTTCATATATCAGATCTACGGCTTCGGACTTGTCCGTGAGCTGGAACTGCAGCAGGAGGCTGGCTTTCAGCCGCTCAAGGTGTTGCAGCATGCCACGGCCAACAACGCCACGATCCTGGGTCAGGGGCAGAACCTGGGCCGTGTGAGACCCGGCTATCTCGCCGACTTGCTGGTGCTCAACGGCAACCCGCTGGAGGATCTCAAGGTGTTCTATCCCCCACGTGCCGATGCAGCAGCCGGGCCCGGTGGTGGCGTTGCCTGGACGATCAAGGATGGCATTCCGTACGATGCACAGCGATTGCTGCGCGAGGTCCGTGAAATCGTGAACGCAGCAAAGAAGAGCTCACCGCGTTGACCAGCGCCGGGTGACGCCCCCGGGGGGGTGGGGGTGGTGTGGGCCCCTGCTCAGATCTGCTTTTCCTCGAGCAGGCCCATGAAGGCGGCTGCTGTCGTGAGTTCGAGAAGACGTCCGGGCACCTCGGGTTCCTTGCTGAATTGTGCGATCTTGCCAAGCACCGGAAGGTACTGGTTGGAGATCTCGAGTGGCGGGGCCACGATCAGGAAGAAGAACTGAACCGGCTTGTCGTCGATTGCCTTGAAGTCGATGCCGTCCTTCTTGCGCCCGAAGGCCACGCGAAGGCGGCTTACCACCAGTGAGCGACAGTGGGGGATTGCGATGCCACGTCCGATCCCGGTTGATCCGAGGTTTTCGCGTCGCTTGAGCATCTTGAAGAGCATTCCTTCCGACTTGTCGTCGAGCCTGAGCAGCCCGATCAGCTCCTTCAGGACATCATCCTTGCTCGTGCTCTTGAGCTCGAGTTCGACAGCGTCCGCAGAAAAGAATTCGCGCAGTTCCATAGAACAGTAATCGTAATGCACGGGCGGCGGCTGTCAAACGGCCAGCGTTGCAGGTAACGACTTGACAGGCTAGGTTCAAGTTCATGTCCCGTAAGG
>CAYSKN010000278.1:0-3590 GCA_964431565.1 uncultured Gemmatimonas sp. | reverse complement strand
GCAGTGGCCTTCGTTGCGAGGATGATCAGATCCACATCACCGAGCTCTGCCGGATCGGTGCTGGCACGCACCCGTGCATGCAGGTCAGACTTGCCGCTTACCCGCAATCCGCGTTCGTTCAGCTCGCGGGCGTGCGACTCGCGCCGTGTAAGTACGGTCGTTTCGGTGCATGTGCCCAGGTGCCCGGCAAACAGACTGCCGATCGCCCCGGCCCCGACGATACATACCTTGCGAATCTGGTGCATGCGCTTTCGCTCCGGTTCATTATCGTGATCATGTCCCCGTCAGGGACTGGAGCTTATGGCAGCTGCGATGTCGCTGTCTTGATCAGAACTGCATAACAGCTTGATCTTCCGTGCAGGCTGCTGCGTCGCTGATATCTCGACCGCGCACGAACCGTATTCACTGAGATCCCGGATCTCAACCTGCCCCACTTCAAAGGTGTCGAGCATCCACGCCTGACTGTGCGGACGATGCAATCCCGCTGGGGCAGCCTGTCGTGCGCCGGAACCATGACACCGAACGTCAAGCTGGTACCACGCCCTCGCCCTTGCATCGAGCGCGTAGTGATTCACGAGCCTTGCCACACCCGGTACCGTGACCACGATACGCGATTCTTCGAGCTGCTCGGGCAAGTGATGCCCGACCGGGAACAACGCAGGCAACGGCTGAAAGCAAGTCTGCTGTGATGACGATATGGAACCAGTACATGCAGCCTCCGTTGGCGTGCCACCCGCCAGGCGAAGCACCCGGCGAGTGCCACGTGGACGCTCAGTGCCCGAAGTTCCAGGTAAGCGTTGCACCGATCAGACGTGGCGGCACCAACAGGGCGCGCGTGAAGTTGCTCTCGCCACCGATTGCGTGCGCCGCCGGTATAGAGAACACGTTGTCCCTGTCGACGTCCGAGAGGTTCTTCACCCACAGCGAGACGTCCCAGGTGCCATCCTCGGCACGCAGTCCCGCATAGAGGTTGACCATCACATAGTCGCTGAACGCCTGCCGGGGTGCCAAGCGATCCTTGCGGTTGCCCATATAGGTCAGCAGCGGGCGCACGTAGAACTCACCAAGCGCCAGCGGCGTGGTGTACTCCGCATTGAGGTTCGCCGACCAGTGGGGGATCGAGCTCACCGGTTGCCCGCCAATGTCGCAGGTCGCCACTTCGACTGCCAGGTTCGCGATTTCCGCCGCCGTGAATGGCCGATTGCAGGGTCCCTTCTCCCCGCTGTCGAAAGTCGCATCGCTGTAGCTCACGCCACCGCCGAGCTGGAAATGTTCGCCAATGACTGCATTCCACTCCGCCTCGGCACCCTGGATGGTCGCATCGGCGTTGAAGATCAGCCCGCCCTGAACCAGCTGCGACACGCGGTTCAACCCCTGCTGCACGAGGGCGTTCACCGTGGTCGCCTTGGGCTGATAGTTGCTGTACTTCTGATAGAACGCCGCCACGCTGTAGCGCAGCGCCCCATCGAAGGCCAGTGCCTTGTAGCCAAGCTCGAAGGAATCGCTGCTCTCGGCCTTGAACAGCAGGGTCGAGGACGACAGCGGCGCCGGCGTGATCGTCGCACCCGGTGGACGGTAGCTGCGGTCGATCGAGGCGTACACCATGTCGTGATCATTCAGATAGTGCGATACCTTGATGCCACCGGTGATCTTGTGTTCCTTCTGCAGCTGGAGCTCCTTCGGGATGTAGTCCCCGGCACGCACGCCGGCCCTGAAGATGTTTGCCACACCCGCGCTGGTGAGCATCGGGTTGAGTGCGGCAAAATCCGGATTGGTGATCGGCCCCGCCTCGGGTGCCGGATCGTAATGATCGATCAGCGAGCCTTCCACCGCCTGGCGGTTGCGAACCCGCTGCCAGCGCACGCCAAGCTGCAGGTTGGTCCGCTCGGTCAGCTCGAAGCGGTTGTGCATGAAAAAGGCCAGCACCTCGCGGCCGTTTGGAATCAGGACCTGCTGTACCAGGTCACCAGTCTGCAGGCCCGCCATGGCGCCATAGACCGAGAACGGGCCGCCGAGGTCGGTGCGATTGCGGCTCCCACCCTTGCTGCCGTAGCTCTCCCAGAACATCCCGAGCGTGTAGTTCCAGAACGGGTTGTCATTGCTGTTGAGGCGAAACTCCTGCGACCAGTCCACAGCCGTCGAGCGAGTGTTCTGTGCGATGGGCAGCGGCGTCAGGTTGCCATAGCCGACATCGTTCCAGGTATTCTGATACCAGTTCTTGTAACCGGTGACGGAGGTCAGCGTGTGGTCATCGACCTCGCGGTCGAAGCGCAACATGATGTTCTCGTTGTACATGTCGAGATCGTTTCTGCCACTCGTGATCGCCTTGCGATCGGAACCGCTGAGTGACACGCTACTCAGCCAGGTCGGCGCCACGGCACGGCGCGCAATGTTGGTCTGCACCAGCGTGGCCGCCGCCTGGGCCATGGTGGGATCGTTCGTCGGGTCGGCATCGTTGATGCGAGACAGCATCCCGTTATAGGCGGCGCTCGCACCGGCGGCGGCTGCATTGACGTTGGCAATTACATTGCCGACGTTGCCCTGTACCGGCTCAGGAATCTGGGCATCCACATCGGTGCGCTCGTAGACGAAGGTGGCGCGAGTGACCTCGCTCGGCTGCCAGTC
This sequence comes from uncultured Gemmatimonas sp., assembly GCA_964431565.1. Lineage (GTDB taxonomy): Bacteria > Gemmatimonadota > Gemmatimonadetes > Gemmatimonadales > Gemmatimonadaceae > Gemmatimonas. The sequence continues at coordinate 965 of CAYSKN010000278.1, read as the reverse complement.
GAGCGTCAATCGCCAGCCACTGCTTTCATGGTGCTCACGCTGGCCGTTGAAGATGTTTCTGTGCTGCGCGCCGTCGTTCTCGTCCCACAGGCCGGACACCCGCAACGCCAGCACGTCCTTGACGATCGGCAGGCTGACGCCGAACTCTGTCTGCAGGCCATCGTTGTCCGAAAAGCTCTGGCGCACCGTGCCCTCGAGTGCCACCATGTCAGGGTGTTTGGTATGGACCAGGATCGCACCAGCTGGGTCGGTGCGCCCCTGCAGGGTACCCTGCGGGCCGCGCAGCACCTCGATGCGCTCCAGGTCGAAGAACGTCATGAACGCCACTGGGGCACGCATTGGAGTCTCGTTCCAGTAGAAGGAAATCGGCGGCGCAGCGTTGTTGTCCGGATCTGCGGTGATGCCGCGCACCGTCACGCTCTGGCGCCGGGCATCATTACGCATGGTCAGCAGACCCGGGGTCATCGCCTGCACATCGTCCATCGAGAACACGCGAAACTTGCCCATCTGCTCCGCAGTCACCGCGTTCACGGTTGCCGGGATATCCATGATGTTTTCGGCGCGCTTCTGTGCGGTCACGATGATCTCTTCGAGCACCGCCTGCGCGGCGGCGCCGCTGGCGGCGCTGGCGAATGTCACTGCACTGGCCAACGCCGTCACGAGGGGACGTCGCGCACGAATCATCTGTTCTGGGTGTCTGGACATCTGTGTTGGCTCCCGAATTTATGAGTATTCGTATGGATACGGCCAGTCCCGACCGCAATTTGTGACGGAGAGGACCTAGCTTCGGGTCACGCTATCAGGGGGCAGATCCCCGGTTCATCATGCATATGCTGTATGCATTCCCGTGCAGAAGTACCAGGAAAACCATCAGGAACGACAATCATATTGACAACGATTCTCATTCTGCAAAGAATGATTCGCATTTACAGATGACCCATATCGACCACCAGCCACGCTTGGAC
>CAYSKN010000277.1:0-3599 GCA_964431565.1 uncultured Gemmatimonas sp. | reverse complement strand
ATTGTTCAGCGCCATTCGGTTCTGCAAACCCATAAACCGCTCGGCCGGCTCATTGGCCAACAGCTCGATATCACGGTCATACGGCTGCGCCAACTCGATCGACTCATCGAACAGGCTACTACGAGGGTAGGCTAGCACAGCGGTGGAATCCCGCTCGAGTGCCTCCAGGCATCTTTCGATGAATGTCGGCGCGCAGATATCATTCGACGAAGCCCACTTGAAATACGCGCCGCGCGCCGCGCGCAAGGTGGCTAGATAGTTTTCGTTGGCACCACGATTTTCAGGCTGCCTGAGCAACCTGATCCTGGCATCGGCCCCTGCATGGCGCTCGCAGATCGCCATGGTCGCATCGCTCGAGGCATTGTCCGAGATGATGAACTCGAAATCACCGAATGATTGGGCGAGGATAGAATTGATTGACGCTTCGAGCCATGCCGCAGAATTGTAGGTAGGCATTCCGATGCTTACCAACGGCGTACGCGGCGTCGCATCTTGCGCTCCATCGCCTACAGACATTCTGGACCGCCCCCGAACCACACCAAGATCAACTTCAATGCCAGCCGAGAAAGTGCGAATTATGTCCACGAGAACAGTAGGTGCCAACCAGCAGATCGGTAATCCGCGAACCATATCTCACCTCGACCCCGGTGATTAACATAAGCTTCGCGACGGCACTGAGGCCAGTGATCTGAAGAAAGCTGACGGGTCATTTCTGCCGCCAGACGGCAGACCGCATTTCGCTTTGCGGATTGAAATCAATCCTAAGAACTCGGGACCAGATACGGAGTACACGGGAATCCCCACCCAGAAGTTGTGAAAGAATGTCCGCGTAATCCACATGCCAGGTCGCCGCTGTAATCGCACGGTGATGACACAGCAAGACTAACTTTCACGCGAAGCATTCAGCCGGCTGTGTAGCCCGGCAAAAACTAAATAGAGCAACGTCTTAAGGTGCAGCGGTCGATGTCGGAATGCAGCTGCAAATGCCGTATATGCCGCCTGAAATCGCTTACTTCTGTACTGCACGTAGCCAAAGTCATAGTTTAGCTGCCATAAGCGAATCCGAATTTTTCCCTGCGGAAGGGCGCAGCCATCAGGACCCACGAGACCCCACTTCTCGATCGCCTTACTGAGTACGACGAGCCCCCAGTTCGTATTAGGGAATTTTCTCGGCAGAGCGCTTTCATCCATCCGATACACAGCGAATGGTGCATCGATACGATCGATCCGGGTGACCCGTGACGCCCGCAACCAATAGTCGTAGTCTTGGCCTCGCCGTAGCAATTGATCAAAGGGCCCCACTTGCTGGGCGAGCGCTCGTGTCATCACTACTGTGATAGTGCAAACCTCAACGTCTAGAAGCAGCTTGCAATATAGCCACCCTGAATACTCCCTATCCAAGCTGACCTTGCTTGGCGCGGAGACGACGGGTAATTGATATACGCCAGCCGAGCTGGGCTGCAATACCAGCCACTTCGTGCAGCACAGTTGCACATCTGGATGCTGTTCCATGTGGTCGATCTGAAATGCGAGCTTTCCAGGCAACCAGATATCGTCTGCATCGAGAAAGGCGATGTACTTTCCCGCCGCGCGCCGAATCCCTTCATTCCTCGCGGCTGCCGATCCTGCGTTCGTCTGACGAATGAGAGTTACCAACCTCCCATAGCCTTCCACCACATTGCATGTGTCGTCCGTGGATCCATCGTCAATGACGAGAATTTCAAGTGCCGGATACCCTTGAGCCAAAACACTGTCGATAGCGTCTCCGATGAACTTCCCACAGTTGTAGGAAGGGATGACGACTGAAACAAGCGGCCATGAAATTCGATCTGGTGAATCCAATGTTATCTCTTTACCACTGCAATCGAGCCCAGGTCAGATCTAGGTGCTCCACTTCTTCTATTCGCTGATCACACGCGTACTGGAGCATTTAGCTCAATGTGGTGGGTCATCCGCTGCCAGCTGTTTCGTAGCCTGCACAGGCTGCCGTCGCCAACCTACAACTCTTCCCGGGTTCCCAGCCACAATCGCATAAGGTGGGACTGACTTCATCAAGATCGTACCCGCCGACACGATCGCACCCTTTCCAATTCTGACACCTGGCATTACGAAACAACTCGCACCAAGCCAGACATCGTCTTCAATGACGACAGGGAGCTTCTCGTAGCCCTGCTTTATCCATGGTATGTCGGGATCTTCGTAGCGATGGTTTACCGACCAAACCTTCGTGTCGGGCCCCATGCCCACGTAGTTTCCGATTGTGATGCCTCCACCACCAGTTAGGAAAACCCCCTGAGCTAAATTGCAGTGAGAGCCAATCGACACTTTCTCAGGATTAGCAACCCTAAACCGGTCTTGAATTATCGTGCTATCGCCCAAATCCGCCAAGAAATGGCGCAACGTCTTTGAACGCAGCCAATCGCCCACTCCCTTGGGAATCGCGCAAATCAGCCATAGGGAGAGCTCTTTGCATTCCGCTCTTATTTTCCAATATGCGCGCCGAATGTACATGCGACTATGATAGTAGAGATCTCCAAACGCCACACTAGCAGCGCGCCGAGTTGCTCCGGATTCCGCGGGCAGTTTGTTGTCTTATGTACAGCCCCGCCGTCTCGGACACGGAAGATAAAATGACGCTTTGAGTTGCCTTGGAGGGAGCTACACACGCCCGGGCACTCGCGTGGCACGCCGTCGCCGAGCGCTCGGCCCGACTGATAAGCCGGGTGACCGCGAGCGGAGCCCAATCGGACTTCACCCCGCCCCCGGAGCGCGCGCTCATGATCGATGCGCACCGTACATTAGGGAATCTCTTGAAGAAGCGATCGTGAGGAAGGCAACGACAGCGAGAAGTGGATGGCACTGTGTGGCGGGTATCGCTAGGAAGAATTTCTGCGTTGCAAAAACCGCCGATTGGACCGATTCTGCCGATACGTTTCCTACGCATGCAGCAACCTCTTCCGAACCAGAAACAGGTTTGCCAGCGCGGCGGTGACTTCCAGCCGATGCAGGTTCTTGGCCAGACCGCGGTAGCGGACCTTCTGGAACCCGAATATCCGTTTGATCACCCCGATCGTGTGCTCGACCTTGGCCCGAACGCTGGACTTGGTGCGGTTGATAGCCTTGATGCGCTCATCAACCCGCTTGCCCCAGCGGTAGCGCTGGTTGGTAAAGTCGCGGGCATGCGGGGCCACCTTGCGGATCGCAGCACGCTGCCCGCGATAAGCCTGATCACCCCACACCCGCGTCTCCTTCCCGTGCAGCAGATGCGGCAGAGCCATCGAGTCGGCGATGTTCGCCGCCGAGGCTTTGATCGTGTGGATGATCTTGCTCTTGCTGTCCACTCCGATATGCGCCTTCATGCCGAAATACCACTGCTTGCCCTTGGCGCTCTGGTGCATCTCGGGGTCGCGCTGCTTGTCTTGGTTCTTGGTCGAGCTGGGCGCGCTGATGATCGTGGCATCCACAATCGTGCCGTTGCCGACCTTGATCCCGTTCTCCCGCAGATACGTGTTCATGGCCTTCAGCAGCGTCTTGCCCATGCCATTGCGCTCCAGCAGGTGCCGGAACTTGCACACCGTGGTCTCATCCGGCACCGGCTC
>CAYSKN010000276.1:1118-3616 GCA_964431565.1 uncultured Gemmatimonas sp. | reverse complement strand
TTCGTATCTGTTTGTGTCCCACGATGAGCTCCGCTCAGGAGTTGTTTGTGTAAGCAGGAGTAATAATGAGCTCGGCGCTTCGATCCACTTGGCGCATGCTCGTAGGGATAACAACACCCCTTTCCTGCTGGAGCCTCGTCGCGTACTGCCCGGGCCAGAGAAGCAAATATTCTCCATCGGGTGATGGAGGAAAGTCCTCGAATTTGCTTGGACGACTCTTCCACTTCCGAAGCAGCTCATCGCGTACACGGTGCATCTCTGCGATCGATCGCACTTGGTCGGCCTGATCCGGCTGCGCAATTTTGCAGCGCTCGACGAGTACATCAAAGGCCTGGCTTATCGCATCGAAATACAGCTCCCACTGAACAACATCGGCCTGAACATGCTGTCGTGCCCACATGATCAAGGCACCACACAGGGCCCGCTGGATCGCGCTGACAGCGAATGGAGTCGCGGACGTTGGTTCAACGCGCTCATAGAGGCGCCGATGATAGGACTCAAACTGCTCAAAGTGCGACCGATCACGGCTCTTAGCGGGATTGTAGACCATGAGGACCAAACCAGGTCGTTCTTGCCAGCGTCGGCCAACCCGGCCAGTCACTTGGATGTATTGCGCTGTAGTTTTTGGTTGACCGACCACACCCATTAGTGACAACCGATCGATGTCAACACCTACCTCGATAATACTGCTCGCAAGGCATGCATCGAGTGCCTGTCCTTCCTTGGCATATACGGAGGCGAGCCTGTTCATCATATCAACAATCTCGGACTGCGAGAGGCGACTCGTCAGTTCCTCGACTGCCCGCAAGCGCCGACGCTGGTCCTCAGGGACATTCTCTCGATTCTGAAGGAATTTGAGCCGGGAGCGAATGTCGGAGTCAAACAGTGTCCTCGCACCACCAAGCTCGCGAAGGCTGTTATAGAACGTGACCAGTGTCCACCATGCATCCCGCGCATGCGAGTCCAGCCGTCCAGCGCGACATAGAGTCGCCGAGAAAGCACGGACTTGGGCCGTGAGAATCGACCCATAGTTTGTCGCATGCACGCCGAGGTAAAGCCGTCCATGATCCAAGGACCCATCGTTCTTCCTTGCGAATACTCCGAAGAACGAATCCCCGATAAGCAACCCCGGAGGCGGGAACATTGCAACAGCTGGCCGGCCACGGGCATCGACGCGCCCGTATAGCGCGAGTACCTGATCGCCAGCACCGCGAATGGTTGCTGTTGACGCAATTACCTTCGGGCGTATACGATCACCGCCCACATCAATCGTACACAGCGCCTCAATCAATCCCTCATACAATCCGTACATCGTCCCAAGTGGGCCAGCGATGAGGTGCAGCTCGTCTTGGACGATCAGCCCTGGTGGCATTCTCACCTGCCTGATCGTTTCCCCATCCCTCGCGCGACCGAATAGTGCACCGGCGTCCGGTCTGTAAGCAGCCATCGCGAACTTGTCAGCAGTTGCGATGACCAATGATGGTGCGGTATCGTAGATTCGGCTGTCAACTACCTCAATTGGAAGCCATGAGGTCACACTCTCTCGGCCGAACTCGCAGGCAGGATCGGGACAGTGGAGCTGGGGACAATCGCCTACCTCCGCGACACCGGCGACCAACGGCTTATGCGGAGTCATGACCCTGCCAATCTGCGTACGACACCATGGACATTCGGTTAGAATCAGAGGGTTACCAGCCTCTTTTCCGTCACGATAAGCCCTTAACTTCCGCGTTGCGTCGACCGGCTTGTTTGGAGACCCCTCCCCACCTATCCACAAGGCAACTGAGAAGCGACCACCTGGAATCGGCTCGGCCCCTGCCACCACAGATTGCCGACGGAGGTACTCCATGGCGCAGACTAAACTAGCCGCACGTTGAAATTGCTGTGTCGTAAGCATCCGCAACGTGTAGCGCATGAGAACGTTGGTTCCATCTCGAAGTAGCCGATCTCCAGGCTTCATCTGCAATCGCTGATGAAACATGTAGAAGGCCATCACTGCGAGATACGCTTCCGTCTTGCCACCGCCAGTCGGAAACCAGATAAGGTCTACCGTGTTGCGGTCGGGTAGGGCACCATCGGATATGCCTTCAAGCTGAACCAGAAGAAAAGCCACCTGGAAAGCACGCCACCTCCCAACTCTGCTGCTTTCGCTACCGGCCATGTAAATGGCCCAAGGCGATGTTGTCTCACTCTTCCGTTTCGCGCACTTGGCGTACTTGTCCCAGATGAGGGGTTCATACTTTAGCTCCTTGGTCGCGATCTGCTGGAGCAGCATGGCTCGATTCGCCAAGCGGAATGCCTCCCGTACCATGCTGTCATTGCGAAGCAAGGAAACGCCCCGGACCATCCTCGTGAGGGTGGCTTCACAATGGTCGAGATGGACCCCAGCCACCTCAGCGAGGTTGGACGGAAGCTTCAGTGCATCGTCGCGGCGCGATCGAATCCAGCCTCCATACTCCGACAGAATTGCTTCCAGTCCAACCCAACCAGAACCCTCT
>CAYSKN010000276.1:0-1108 GCA_964431565.1 uncultured Gemmatimonas sp. | reverse complement strand
GTAGCTGGATCGGCTTCCCATCCCTGTCGGAAATATCTGGTGTCATACTCGGGGTTTCGACAGCTGGCATGACGTCGGCTACCACCGAAGCAGGTACGCCACCTGGATCGGCGGTCCACGATGCAGCGCAACCATGGCCGATACCCCATGTTCTTGATTCCCGGTACAACAGGAGCATTGAGCGCTCGTCGTCGTCGAGCTGATCGAATGGCCTCTGTGTCTCAGGGTATGGAAGAAGGTTGCCGCCCTCAACCTCCACTTCAAAGTAAGCCTGATAGAGCGTGGCAGCTGGATCCTGAACGTGACTGCCATGATTCCGCAGGACGACGGTCAGGAGATAGTCATTGGACGTATCAGCAAGGCGTCGCGAGAACACTCGGACACATAGTGCCATCGAACCCGCGCCGGCCGTGGGTACAGCACGTTGTGCTGACTGCTCAACTGCCAGCTCATCAGCTGTGAACGAAACCGCAGCATCTGGTGGCAGCGCCTGCCGACGTCGCCATATCGTGTCCGGCTTACGGACCTCACCACCGTCCGCCGCGGCCTGTCGCTTGCAGGGTTCGTAACAACCATTCAGTTGAATCGGCTCTTCACCTGACTCCTGCCACGGAAAGCGGCGTTGTGAAGGCAGTGCGACCACAAGACGGGCACCAGCTGGAATATGTGCACAGAACGATACCCCCATTGTACTTGGCCGGCGTATATCCGGGCTCGTCACTTCGAAGTCGTCTCCAGCGCCTTCCTCTTGAATCCCTGCTCCGGAGTTCTCCTGCTCGCTGTCAACCGCGTCCTGGTAAACCTGCTCGACGTCGGTCGGATCAGCGCCGAGACTGTCCGTAACAACAGCAGCCCGCTCATCGGGCGGTAGCGCAGGGGCCTCTGGCGCCAGAATACCCGCCCCGTATTTACGGTGCGGCGCTTCACGGTCATAGTAGAGCACCTCTTGAAGAGGCCCATCGGGCACAGGGCGCCAAGCCACAGCCCCACGACGCCAAGGAAGCTGATCCCGCCACAAGTCATCGGCAAAGGTGACAACCAGTGGAGGAAGAAGTGGTACGGATGGACCAACAATTTCCCCTCGGACATAGGAGATCAGAAGCGAACG
>CAYSKN010000275.1:0-3647 GCA_964431565.1 uncultured Gemmatimonas sp. | reverse complement strand
AGATGGAAATCATCTGCGTGCCGGGGCTGCGCGGCATGCCCACTTTCCTGAACTCCTCACCACCGTGCAAAACTATATAAGGCACGTTGGCGAGCGTTTCCACGTTGTTCACCACGGTGGGATGCTGCTGATAAAGCCCGCGCGTGGTAAGACGCGGCGGGCGATTGCGTGGCCAACCCTTCTTGCCCTCAAGCGACGCCAGAAGACCCGACGATTCTCCGCACACGTAAGCACCCGCACCACGGTAGAGAACAATGTCCAGTGAATAGCCGGAACCAAGGATGTTCTCACCGAGAAGTCCGGCCTCGTAGGCCTCTTCAATCGCTGCCTGCAGGCGACGCTGCGAAAGATCGAACTCACCGCGGATGTAAATGAATCCATGACGGCCACCCACTGCGTAAGAGGCCAGGATCAGTCCCTCAATGCACATGTGAGGAACGTGCTCCATGAGCCATCTGTCCTTGAACGTGCCGGGCTCGCCTTCATCCGCGTTCATGCACACGTAATGCCGTGTGTCATCGTTCAGGTCTATTGACGCCCACTTCCTTCCGGCCGGAAATGCAGCTCCACCGTGTCCCAGAAGCCCGGAATTGCGCACCTCAGTGGTTACGTCACCGGGCTGCATCTGACCGAGAGCCCTGGCCAGTGCCTGATAGCCACCACGGGCCTTATAAGCGCTGAGCTGGTGAGAACTTCCGGTGACGGGGAAGTTCATAAAAAACCTGTGTCCCGGCGGACCGGGCGGGAGCTGTGAATCGCCAGACATGGCGCTCTCCGCTGGATCAGGCACTGCACCGGAGGCGTTCCCTGCCATCATTGCGAAAGCTCCTCAAGCAGTGCGTCAACTCTGGCCGGGGTAAGATTTTCGTGATAGCTGTCGTTCACCATCATCATGGGTGCAGTGCCACAGGACGCGAGGCACTCAACCGTGGCCAGGGTGAAACGTCCGTCGGGTGTGGTTTCTCCGGGCTGCACGCCGAGCTTGTCGGAGAGATAGTCAATGAGCCCCTCGGCGCCGCGCAGACAACACGAAAGATTGCGGCATACCTGCAGGTAGTACTTGCCGCGGGGCTCTCTGGTGTACTGAGTATAAAAAGCCAGTACCTCGTCTATCTGCACGCGGGGCACGCCCAGATATTCCACCAGTTCCTCAATGTCGCTGTCGGCTATGTAGCCGCGCTCCTCCTGGATGCGGCGCAAACAGGGCAAGGTCAGCGAACTCGTGAAGTCGTCCGGGAAGCGCTTCTTCCAGCTCTCGAACTCGGGGATCAGATGCTGGATGTTCTGCATGGGTTCCTTCATCTGTCACACTCTCCACCGATCATGTTGATGGATCCGAAGGTGGTTACGATGTCAGCAAGCTGGTAGCCGTCGAGCATGCGATGAGCGCCGCCCATGTGCACAAAGCTTGGCGAGCGCACATGCACCTTGTACGGTATTCCCTCACCAGTACTCACTACGTAGAAGCCCAGCTCGCCGTTCGGCGCCTCGTGGGCCACATAAACGTCGCCAGCCGGAACCACGGGACCTTCCATGACCAGCTTAAAATGATTGATCAGCGACTCGATCTCGGAATAGACGAGTTGCTTCTCGGGAAAGACGCAGCGGTGGTCATTCACGTTGATGGGGCCGTCGGGAATCATTTCCATGAGCTGCCGCATCATGTAAACAGACTCGTCCATCTCACGCATGCGCACGTAATAGCGGTCGTAGTTGTCGCCCAGAATGCCCACGGGCACGTCAAAGTCGAGTTCTGCGTAGGCCAGATAGGGAGTGTCCTTGCGCAGATCGCGTGCGACACCGGTGGAGCGCAGCACCGGGCCAGTGAAGCCCCAGCTTATCGCCTCCTCGGTGCTTATCACGCCAACACGCCTCATGCGGTCAATGAAGATACGGTTCCGGTCCACGAGCCCGTGCACGCGCGCAACGTAATCTTCATATCTCACAAGTATCTCGCTCAATCGCTTCATCCAGCCGTCTGGTATATCGGCTGCAAGCCCGCCAATGCGACCGTAGGAGTAAGTGACGCGGGCGCCGGTGAGTGCGGCAATGTGCTCGTACATCTCATCACGTATCGTGACGAGATAAAGAAAGGCCGTCATTGCACCCAGTTCCATGAGAGCCGCAGCCACGCATGTCAGATGATCTGCCACACGTGAGTACTCGGCCAGCAGGGTTCGCAGATACCGCGTGCGTGGCGTGATCTCAATGTCCATGAGCTGCTCAACAGCATCGCAGTAAGCGAAGTTGTTGATGAGTGCCGAGCAGTAGTTGAGGCGGTCCACATAAGGGATGAGATTGTGCCAGGTATGATCCTCGCACTCCTTTTCGAAACCGCGGTGCAGATAGCCGCAGTGCACATCGGTGCGCAACACCTTTTCACCATCGAGTTCGGCGATGATCTGTACCGTTCCGTGTGTGGCTGGGTGTGACGGTCCGATGTTGACCACCACCGTGTCATCACGTGAAGCCGTGAAACCCGCTTTTACGGGGTTCGGAATGGGCGGCTGGAGAATGGTATCAGCGGACAAGGGTACTCTGCGGCGGAAGGTAAGACACGAGGGGCTGTTCCTTCTGCTTGGGATAGTCCTTCCTGAGTGGATGTCCCTTGAAACCCTCGTAGAGCAGAATGGGACGCAGATCCGCGTTGCCGCGGAACACGATTCCGTACATATCGTGACACTCGCGTTCCATGTATCCGGCGGAGCCGTATAGGCCGGTGAGTGTATCGACTTCGGGCTGCGATTCCGGCACGCGCACCTTCAGCCGCACGCGCACGTGGTTCGTTGTGGAATAGAAATGATAGACCACCTCAAAACGCGGTGTCTCGCGCAGCCAGTCAACCGCGGTCACGTCGAGAAAAAGGTCAAAACTGAACTGATCGCGCAGTTGACTCACCACGGGAAGTAGCATGGACGGCGGGACTTCGAGCACGAGAATGCCATGCCTGACACCCAGAGACCGTATGTCGCTCCCGGGAGCCAGTGCCGTCTCAACCGCCTCGAGGAATGCTGGTGAGTGGGTCACGACGGGTCAGAAGCGATCGTTGATGATACGGTGTTCGTCATTGGCGATCTTTTCCTGCAGCTTCATGATGCCGTCAATGACCATCTCGGGGCGCGGTGGGCAGCCGGGTATGTAAACGTCAACCGGCACGATGCGATCTATGCCGGGCAGTGCCGCATAGTTCTGATAGAAGCCGCCGCTGGTGGCGCAAACACCGAAGGCCATCACCCACTTGGGCTCGCACATCTGCTCGTAAACCTTGAGCAGTATGGGGGCCTGCTTCTGCGTAACGGTACCCACCACCATGAGCAGGTCGGCCTGACGCGGTGAGAAACGGGGCAGTGCCGCGCCAAAGCGATCCGTGTCGTAGTACGAGCCGCTGACCGCCATGAACTCCATGGCACAGCAGGCTGTGACGAAGGGATAGGGGAAGAGCGAGAACTTTCGCGCCCAGCCAACCAATTCGTCTTTTCGCGTGGTGATGTACTCGAAGCTGGCGTGTTTGCGCTGCCTGTCCTGTGCGCGCACCAGCGCGGAGGCCGGCGCGGAAGGCCTGCCATATGGCACTCTGGTTTGTGCTGCCTGACCAGCGGGTGTTCCATCCGGAGCCAACTCTTCAATCTCCGGGCCACCCATGTCTA
>CAYSKN010000274.1:0-3653 GCA_964431565.1 uncultured Gemmatimonas sp. | reverse complement strand
GCAATATTCTGCAATAGTCGTCACATTGGCACACCGAGTATCCGATAGCGACACAAGAGCAAATCCTGTCCTTACAGGGAACAATTGCGTCTCGCACAGAGCCATACAATCTCGACTTACGGCCGAAGCAATGCCACCTGCTGTCCGTTGCCGGGAATCCACGCAAAGCACTTGCGCGCCGGCACATAACAGAAACGAGTGAAGTGTTGCGGTTGATTTGAATACAGCCTCGATCCGGGATTGATTCTTGGCATATCCGCTCCAATTGACACGGCAACGTCCGAGAACGTCCGCGTGGTTGGATTGAATCGCTTGATGATCCGGGATCCGTTGTCCCGATACGTGTAGAAATTCCCATCGCCACCATTCGCAACCGAATACTTTGACCAGCGATTAGAAAGAGACTCGCCGCTTCCACCCGACAGCCCGCTCTCGAGTAATCCTGTGGACGACACTGGCGCCCAGCCCGAAAGCGGCGAACCGGAAAGGCCTAGCCGATACAGTTGACCATTCGGAAGTCCAGCAAAGATGCAATCCTGATCTGGGTCATGGATTAACACACCACTGTCCGTGTTTGTCGGCGTGAGCGAGCTAATCGCTGTGCCAGTCCAGTTCGAACCGTCGAGTGTTATCCATGGTATCGTACTGACCCAAGATGTCATCGCGTTCATAAACCAAAGACGATTCCGCGTCGCATCGTGGAATGCTGCCGCAAAGGCAGCTCCCCCATAAACGCCGAACCCTGAGAACGCAGCATTGAAGGGATTCGACGCTACCCTCGACCATGTGCAGGTTTGATTTGCATTAAGCGTACAACGGTGTAGATAGTTGCCACCCGCTGCAATCGTGGTCGCAAACGCGTTTGACACCCAGTAGACAGAATTTCCGACGCCGATTTGATGCTGATAAACATGCGCCGGCGCAGGCACTTGGGTTCCAGGTATTTCGTAGTAAGGCGACGCAGTCGTATTGCCGGGCTCAAGCGGTGTCGGATTAGCCGCTACCCCGTTCGAATTCGGCAAATACTTCCATGTATAGTCGGCGAAATCGAACAAGACAGCGTCATAGTTCTCCGGCACTCTATGCCCACCTGTACCACAGATCACGTAGGCACCATGCGTGCCCCATCCCGGCACAAATGATCCGCCGCTATACGAGGCAAAAAGACTCTCTTGCCATTGCGTAGTCGAGTGCGAACGCGGGCGCACGCTGTCTTCCGAATTGGTGCCGACAAGTCTTATCGTATTGCGATCCACAGCGGCACCGTTGGCAGATGCTGTGCATGGATTTTGCACACTTTCCCCGCCGTCCGACCCCAGCGTTGGCGGAGGACACGGCGCACCTTGGGCCCTCGCGAGACCATAGCTCGCGGCTAAGGCGGTGCCAACGGAAGTAGCAAGAAAATCACGGCGCTTCATCTTGAATGCTCCTCACAGAATCTACTCGTATAGGCCCTTCCCAGACACGTCGATTCCGACGTGTTTGCCAGCATGCCTGTTCGCGATTGAGCCGAAGATGCAGAACAGCACGGCGGATATTTTGGCATCCTCAAAGGATGCGGGTCCGCACATACGAACAACCCAAACTCGGGCCGCCGCGCACAGTGCAGCGCAACCCTGAAGCCTTCCCTAGCCCGCCCAAAATGCCGATGCGCCCATCGCACGCAATACGATACTCGATTCAATCCCAACAATTGACGCTTAGCGCCAGTGACTTCAGCGCTGCTGCGGTGGCATCTCCTACCCTTCATATCGCGTGGCTCTCAACTCGAATATGATACGACTGCAGGCAACGACTAGCGGAGACCAAAGATACCGCTTATCGGCGTCAGAATCGCGCCTTTGGGCGTTGCCAAATGGCGACGATTTGGCCCTTGCGCTGTGATCGGAGTCACACAACGAGCCGAACGGGCGAAGTGCCAAATTCTGCATGGCATTCGATTGATTGGATATGCGGAGATGCCCCTTGTCAGATTTTCACCGATTATGCTGGCGAAGAAAGGCTTCCACATGTTTCTCAATAAACAGGTAATTATCAGTGCTTGGGGGCAGATTCGAGAAAACAACAGCCATCCGAGCTTACCGAGGAACATGATTCAATCAGCCAATCGTTACAACGTATGCAGAACACGATCGGCGAGCGCTAGGTCCGTTGCTGCGTTCTGGCCAGTTAAATTGTCTCGCGCTCAAGCCGCGAATTACTTGCAACCTTTGGATTACCGAAATTTAGTGGGTTTCTCAAATGAAGAAGAATGAAGATGCGTTTTATGAGTACTACGCGTCAGAGAGTGCGAAGCAGTCAACAGTTGAGCGCTTTCAGTCCACCAAGCGTGCTGTACTACGCGTCGCCCGCCATTTTGGTTTACCAGACGGTCCTTTGAAAGTCGCCGACATAGGCTGTGGGGCCGCCACCCAGTGCCTGCTTTGGGCGCAGGACAATCATTCCGTCTTCGGCCTCGACATCAACGAACGCTTGGTCGAGCTTGGCCGGAAACGGGCGCGAGACGCCGGCTTGAGTGTTGACCTCCGTGTGGGTACTGCCACCAAGCTTCCTTGGCCAGATGCATCAATGGACATCTGCCTTTCGCCCGAGTTGCTGGAACACGTCGCAGACTGGCGTTCGTGTCTAAGCGAAGCTGTGCGAGTGCTCAAGCGCGGCGGCATTCTCTATTTGAGCACAACTAACAAGCTCTGCCCCGTGCAGCAGGAGTTCACATTGCCGTTCTACAGCTGGTACCCGAGTGCGCTAAAGCGCCACTACGAGTGCCTCGCAATCACAACTCGTCCGGAAATAGCCAACCATGCGAAGTATCCCGCCGTAAACTGGTTCACTTTCTACGGACTCAAGCGGCTCTTAGCGAAGGATGGGTTCGTTTCGCTCGATCGCTTCGACGTCGCTGCACTTGCCGAGCATGATCTGAAAACTCGCCTCATTCTCGGTGCAGCAATAAACATCGCGCCGCTGCGCTGGTTCGGGCATGTGCTTACCTCAAGCACAACAATTTTTGCATACAAGGGCAATAGCTGACAGGTGCCAGCTGACAGGTGCCAGCCTCGGAGCGCCGCTGTTCGTTGGCGAATTGCTTGGGGTTGCCTTTGGAAGGCTCGGGACAAGGCAAATGAGATAAGTTCCTTCGTCCGTACGCATTTTGCCCTCATGAAGAATAGCGGATCGTATGCTGCAGCTGTATTTGACCGCATCTATTGACTGTCTCGTAAGTAATGCAATAATGATCGCACGAGCCGAGGTGGAGCATGAGCATGGCGCGACCATCGGGATCTGCGGCAGTGATCGAAGCGCGACGATATCAGGCGCTGCGATTGTTGGATGAGGGTTATTCGCTCGGCGAAGTCGGACGCATGACGGGAGCTGCGGCCAGCTCGGTCATGCGCTGGCGGGATACCAGAGAGCGCGGCGGCGAGAAGGCGCTGAAGGTCCGAGCAGCGCCGGGGCGGCCGCCGTCGCTGAGCCCAGCGCAACGGCAGCGCATCATCAAGCGACTGTTGAAGGGCGCGATGGCCAACGGTTTTGCCACGGAGCTGTGGACGACGAGCCGAGTGGCGACGCTGATTCATCAGTGCTGCCACATCCAATTCCATCGCAGTCATGCGGCCCGCCTGCTTCATGAGTTCGGCTTCAGCTGCCAGAAGCCC
>CAYSKN010000273.1:0-3669 GCA_964431565.1 uncultured Gemmatimonas sp. | reverse complement strand
CACCGATGAGCGGAGTGCAGTAGCCCTCATGGTGTGCAGGTATTCGCTGTCAGCTGCTGTCAGTAACGGCCCAGCAGTCTCTTTGCCACGCCTCCCATAGAGCGATCGCCACGGAGATCCAGCTCCTGCTGGAGTGCTGCGATCCGGTGCATGGTTTCTGTGTCGAGTCGTGCACCTGCCATGCGACCGAAGTTGCTCTCCACATGGCGTACGGTCCGGCTTCCCACAGCAACCGTTGATACCTCGGGAAACGACAACGGATACGCCAGCGCCAGGCGGACCATTGCATCCACGCCGACAAGATCCGGACCCTCAGCAATCGGACGAAAGCGCTCCACCTTGTCCACCGTTTCCGCGATCCGCTCACGGCTCCAATCGCTGCGCTGATCGTTGGGATCGGGAAATACATCATCGCGCTTGTATTGGCCTGTCAGGAACCCTTCCTTGAGGCTGGATCGGATAATCACCGCTTTCCCTGATCGCCTGAGCTTTTCGCGCCTGGCCAGAAACGGATCCGGATCGAGCAGACTGAAGGGAATCATGAGTGCATCCGGATCCTGGTGATCGAGTACATAGTCTATGTCGCCGTGGGTATAGAGCGAGACCCCAACAAAGCGCACCTTCCCCGATCTCTTCAGAGCATGCAACTCATCGTAAGTCGACTGCTCATCGCCACGCGGAGCCCAGTGGATCATGTACAGATCCACGAAATCGGTTCCGAGCTGACTAAGCTGCCGTTCGAGCGTTGCAGTCATTCCCTGCGACTGACCTGAATACTTGGTCGAGACGATCCACTTGTCACGTCTTCCACGCAGGAATTCGCCCAGCACCAGTTCGGCATCGCCATACACACCCGCCGTATCCACGAAATTGCATCGCAGTTCTTCCGCGCGTGCCAAGGCCCGCAGTGCCTCGGCACGGTCTGCCGCTCCATAGGCCGTGCCGCCAATGCCCCAGCTGCCGAAACCAAGTTCCGATACCTCAAGCCCGGTCGACCCGAAACGTCGATAGGGCATACCTTCAATCTTCGTGACGATTTCCGGCTTGCCCGGTACCTGCAGTCCTGAAAGGGCAGGATAAGCTGTCCAGTTACGCCAGATCCTGGCACCCAGAAGTGCGGCACCAGCAGCCGCCGCGCCACCCAACAACACTCGCCTGTTCATCGCGCTCCTGTCGTGTTCAAGTTCCTCTCCTGCATGACTGACGCCGGCCAGCTGCCTCTGGTACCACGATGGGTTCGTTCGATGCGCTTGTTCATGAGTACGTGCTAAGCCTCAACGAATTGTGCTTTCCGCCAGCCCTCAAACTAATTCCTGCCTGAGCGCAGCCACGAGCCTCCGCATATCGACCTCGGTGTTGAACACGTGCGGAGAGATGCGGATACCGTTGAGCTGGTGGGCCGGTACCGATTTCACCCGGATTCGACACTTCTCCCGCAGTGTCCTGAATAACGCGCCTCCATCCACCCCTCAAGCAAACTCAAACGTCAGATTTGGGGCGGCGAGTGAACCTGGGGCAGCGCTCACCACACAACCTGTGTCAAGGTCGCTCAACAGGTCGTGAAGCAAGTGACACAGCATGATGTCGTGCCTTTCCACAGCACCAAGTCCAATTTCGGCAAGCGTGCCAATGGCAACGCCCAGCCCAACCACTCCCGGGATATTGCCTTCACCGCTCGACGCACTGTAGTACGCCCTGCCACTCTCGAGCTGGATGGGCTGAATTGCGCTGTCGGCATCGACTGTTATGTATAGCAGCCCCGTACCTTTCGGTCCCATGAGCAACTTGTGTCCGCTCGTGGCACTTGCATGACACCCGAGGGCCTTCACATCCACATTGATTCCACCCACGGCCTGTGCACCGTCAATCACGCAGACGATGCCATTTGTTCTCGCGAGAACAGCAATCTCGTGAATCGGCATGCGAAGGCCGGTTGACGACAGCACGTAGCTGATAGTGATCACTCGCGTGCGCGCCGTGATTGCAGTTCCCATGCGATCCAGTATTTCCTGCAGGTCGTTTTCGCCTGGAGGAATGGCAATAGTGTCGATGATGATTCCATCCCGCTTGGCAGGATACTGCCAGCATGCCGTTCCGCCCGCGTGTTCCTGGTCGGAAATCAGCACCGGGTCGCCGGACGCAAGGCGCATTCCCTGTGCCACCGCGTTAATGCCGTCAGTGGCACTGCGCATGATGACCAGTTCTTCAACACCGCATCTCAGCAATCGCGCTGCTCGGACGCGAGTCGCATCAGCCAGCGCAGCGGACGATCCTACTGACCCGGGATAACCCACGACAGCAGGGTTGCTTTCCATTGCGTGCCGGGTTGCCTATATCAACCTATATCAACATGCGCGAGCAGGGTCCGAGAGTGGGGGTAGCAAAGATATGTCAGCACATTTTCGAAGAGATAATCGTTTACCGGCCAAGCCACCGTAGAGCCGGTCAGGCACCCCGGTAATGGCGGAAGTTTCGTTGGGCATGTCGTTGCTCACGGCCACGATGGAGCCGAAGCCCATCATACCCGGGAACTTCCGACGTGACCAGCCGACAGGTTGCTGCATGTCCGGCTTGCTCACCCGAATCTTCGGCGCGGCAGTATCACTCGATCTTATCTAACTCCTTCCAGAGAAACTGGTAGACCAGCGCCCTCATGTATGCGGCCTGTCTGTTGTCCGCACTCGCTCCATGCCCGCCCTCGGTGTTTTCGTAGAACCACACGTGGGTCAACCCCATGTCTTCCATACGGGCAGTCATCTTGCGCGCCTGCGCCGGCCCAACCCTGTCATCGCTCGTCGCGGTATAGAACAAGACCGGCGGATACCTGCCGTCCGCCTTCACATTGTGATACGGCGAGAAGGTCCTGATGAAGCTCCAGTCATCCGTATCCGGATCGCCATACTCGGCCATCCACGACGCGCCGGCATTCAGATGCACGTAACGTTTCATGTCCAGGAGAGGCACTCCGCAAGCGATCGCTCCGAACAACTCAGGATACTGCGTGAGCATGTTACCCATGAGCAACCCGCCATTGCTGCCGCCCTCGGCTCCCAGGTGCGCAGCCGTTGTGACACCACGTTTGATCAGGTCTTCCGCAACTGCTGCAAAGTCCTCATAGGCACGCGGTCTGTTGGCCTTGAGCGCTGCCTGATGCCAGGCGGGTCCGTACTCGCCACCACCCCGGATATTGGCAACCACAAAGACGCCACCACGGGCCAGCCAGGCACGGCCGATGACTCCCGAATAAGCCGGCATCAACGACACCTCGAATCCGCCATAGCCTGACTCAAGCACACGGTTGCTGCCATCCAACCTCATCCCCTTCGGCGCAACCTGAAAGTACGGAACACGTGTCCCATCCTTACTTGTCACGAAATGCTGACTCACCACCAGCCCGGACGCATCAAAGAATGCCGGACTCCGCTTGATTAGCTGAGGCTGCATATCCCCCAGTACGCCGCGTTGCAGCGATGCAGGCTCAAGGAAGCCAGTCACATTGAGCCAGTATTCATCACTGTTGTCCGGATCGGCGTTCACCACCTTTACCGTGCTGAAGGTCGGCGCACCGGGGAGTGCCGACCGCTTCCATTCGTCGACACCCGGAGTGAGTACCTCAAGCCTGCTCTTGACATCCTCAATGGTATTGAGCAGCAGATGATTACGGGTCCA
>CAYSKN010000272.1:0-3682 GCA_964431565.1 uncultured Gemmatimonas sp. | reverse complement strand
ATTGTGCTGTACAAGTACTGCGCCTTCAGGCAGCGACTCGAGTGCCTCGAGCGTACGCATCATTGGCTCAGGCGGTTCGAGCCCACGTACATCCAGGTGTATCTCCCGCGCACTCGCAGCCGGTGGCGGGGTGGCCGGTACAGTTGCAGGCACCGGTGTCAATGCCGGTGTCGCTACAGACGCTGGCGGTGCGATAGACGCTCCTGCTTCGGGCCTGAAAAACCAGACTGACCAGTTATCCGGCGCATGCGCCACAGCGTGGTGAGCAAACCCCTGCCTGCCAAGCACATGAAAGAGCGGCACCGGCTCGAACGTGGCGCGCAGATGAAGCACACCATCCGAGGCCAGCGAGTTTACGGCATCCATGATCCTGGAAAAGGGCTCCTCGCCCTTGCGCAGATCCTCCCGGACATCGAGTTCGGTGACGGGGCCCTGAAAATCGGGAGTGCCGGCAGTCATCGCTGCAGCAAGCGATGCTTCGGACGGGCGCGGAAGACCAGCGCGTGGTATGTGTGGTTGCGGCATGATTGTACCTATTACGGTTTGGGGGTTACGGGCACTGCTTTCCGGCCAACCGTCATGACACGGATGATCTGGCTTACGAACAAGAGCACGCCGGCGAGGAGGAGAACGGATCCCGCACGTACGATGAGCGTGTTGCCTGCGGCAATGCCTGCGGCCAGGATCAGAACGGAACACGTCATTAGAAAGAGTTGCGTCTCTGCTACCCTGGCCCAGTACAGCTCGGCGACGGTTGGCACCTTCTCGCGACCGATTCGGCCACGGAACCGCGCAATCCAGGCGAGAAACGGAACCACCTTGTAATACATACCAACCACGTACATGCTGAGCCCACCGACGAGCGTGAACAGCATGTAGACCGTGGCCAGTCCCGGTCGCACCACACCACCAAGACCGAGCACCACAGGTGCAAGCACGGCCCCGACAATCAGAAATACCAAGGCCACTCCTGCGAAGCGAAGTCCCACATCAAGTCTGGGGCGTTTGCGTGCCACGGCAAAGGCACGCGCCTGAAGTACAAAGCTTACCACCCCCAGTTCGATCAGCAGAACGCCCATCCATGCTGTGAGAGGAAGGTCATAAAGCATACCGATGGCGAAGAGCGGCAGACCGGCTGGCAAGAAAAGAAGTGCGCGCTTCGTCCACGAGGTGTTGGCACCATGCGCCAGGAGGAACATTGGCAGAAGCCTGTGGGACATGCCGATGACCATCATGAACACCCAACCCACCAGAGCCACATGTATGTGAACCGCAAGCGTGGCAATGCGCCTGTCGAGCAGGAAACCGGTGTGGTAGTTGGTTACAAGCAGCACACCAAGCAGAAGAGTGAAAACAAGAAAGAACAGGGCCCCCACAACCGACCACCAGGTTTCGTCACTATTGGTCGAACGCGGGAGAGTGAGACCGACATTGATCACCAGCAACACGATGCCCAGCGCGATGAGAGAGATACCAGCATCATGCAATGCTTCCGAATTGGTGATGATTCCGGTTACGAACACAGCAACACCAGGTGCGTGGCACCAGAAGCTCATGTGTCCCGCCATCTCCGAGCGTACAGGTGCACCGAGCGCCACTGGAAGCAACTGATACAATGCGCCGAAGATCGTCGTGGTCAGCCAACCCAGCGTGAACAGGTGCGTTACCCCGACTACGCGTATCGACATAAAGTTGCCGGCTGCCAGATCGGGAGCGATTGACACGATGCCGATCACTCCCGCGAGCAGAAACAGCAGCGACGCCGCGAAGTGCTCACCCGGAAGCCGAAGCGAGGCCGAGTTGCCGGGCGCCAAACCGCCCGGTCCCGGCATCATGGGCGGCCTCAGCATGGGCGGCTGCTTCATACCCGGCATAGGAGCAGTCATGGCACCAATACCAGGTCAGGACCGCGCAGCACTGGCCGCTTTGGCTTCCTCAAACTGCATGCCGAGCTTGCCGGCGAGCGAGCGCGCTATGGCGGTATAGCTTCGACCTACCTCCGACCGCGGTCTGGCTACCGTGGTAGGCTTGCCGCCATCGCCCTCAGCCACCACCTCCGCATCGAACGGCACCGTGCCAAGAAACGTAAGCTTGAGCTGCTCCGCCAGGCGCGCACCACCGCCATTGCCAAAAGCACCGCTCATGTTCTCCACGACACCGAGTACCGGCACCTCAAGCGCTGAGAACATCTGCGCAGCCTTCTCCGCCTCGGCGCCCGCCACACGTTGCGGCTGGGTAACCACCACAGCGCCGGAGAGCTTGACCGCCTGCGCCAGGCTGAGCGGGATATCACCTGTTCCGGGCGGCAGGTCCACGATCAGGATGTCCAGTTCGGGCCACTGTACGCCCCGAGCAAATTGCTTCACAGCCTTTGACACCATTGGCCCGCGCCAGACAGCGGGAGAGCCCTCACCAAGAAAGAAACCGAAGCTAATGAGTGGAAGTCCGTGGGCCAGGAGTGGTATGATCTGCTTGTCTGACGTCATCCGCACGTCACCGGAACGCCCTTCTACGCCAAGCATGATCGGGAGGCTGGGGCCATAGATATCGGCGTCGAGCAATGCCGTACGCAGTCCGTCTGCTGCCAGCGCAAACGCCAGGTTCACCGCAACGGTGCTCTTGCCTACCCCGCCCTTACCGGCACCGACGGCTATAACGTGCCTGACAGAACTCAGGTGCGGAACCTGGTCGGCCCAGGGATCGGGAGCCGGTTTGTGATGCGGTGCGGGCGGCAGCGCAACTGGAGCGGGTGGTTTGATCTCGACGGCTACCTCCACCGCACCTATCTTTGCCAGTTCATTCGCGATCGAGGTCTTGAGCTTTTCCGGGATCGAGGGGTCGCCAGTGCGCAATCCAAGCTGTACCTTCACCCGGCCGTCACAGGCAGCGACGTGTTGCACCATCCCCAGAGACACCAAGTCGCGAGTCAGGCCCGGGTAGGGAATCTTCTCCAGAGCGGCACGGACGGCATCCGCATTGGGCGGTGGCGTATCGTGTGTGACATTTATCTCGTCCATGCGTTGGTTCCTCGTTGCAGTTTGATCAGGGTATGGGGCGGATAAGATCGGGAAGGTGACGGATGTCTCATGTACATCTTCTGTTGTAGCTTTCTCGCACCCGCAGGTGACAATCGTCACGCCATGAGCATTCGACAGGTGACCAGACTACACCATTATGCAAATTAACGGCTCGTTCTCCGTGGGCGCTTCGGCCTGTGCACTCCCGGGGCCGCTCCCGCTGATCATCCAGGGTGGCATGGGAACAGGGGTTTCCAACTGGGTGCTTGCACGCGCCGTTGCGTGTGCAGGCCAGCTCGGCGTGGTATCTGGTACATCGCTCGACACGATCTTTGTGCGGCGCCTTCAGGACGGTGATCCCGGCGGTCACCTTCGGCGGGCAATGGAGCATTTCCCGATCGGAGGGACCGTCGATCGCGTACTCAAACGTTATTTTCGGCCAGAAGGTCGAAACCCGGGTGAGCCCTACAAACTGCTGCCCATGTACCGGCAGGTGGTGAGCGCCGCCCGTGAGCAGATAACGATACTGGCCAATTTCGTGGAAGTCTGGCTGGCCAAGGAGGGACACGGCAACCCGATCGGTATCAACCTGCTCACCAAGGTGCAAATGCCCAACCTCGCATCGCTTTATGGAGCGATGCTCGCGGGAGTCGATTACGTGCTCA
>CAYSKN010000271.1:0-3713 GCA_964431565.1 uncultured Gemmatimonas sp. | reverse complement strand
CGATGCATGACGAAACCTCGTTGCTTGTTGTACGTCGCTACTTCGTATCTCCGGGCGCCACGAGGAGATGCTGCAGTGCAGAATCTCCTCCCGGCGACACCGGTAAACTTGGCTGCCGGTCGAACCCGAAGATCGCTGCCCGGTGCATCGCTGTTGCTATATCCTTTGACTGCTCGTAGACCGAGTCGGAGGCAGCCATCTGTCCGGTTTGACCGAGCGCCTCGGCCAGCGTTATGCCGCTGATGACATAGAGATCAGGTATGCCTACGGATGCATCATCCACCCATCCGTTTCTCCCTGCCAGGGACTTGTTGGCGGTGAACACATCGCTCCAGAGAACATGACTGCGCTTCACATCCATGTATCCCTCACCCGGCACCAGCATGATATCCGCCGAGGGTGTGACGACGGTATCCATGAGTTTCTTGGCCATGCCCTGAGTAACCACATACCGCTCAAGTCCGAGATCGTATGGCAGGCCGCCGGCCGTACGGCTGAAGTAGATGGGACGCCGGGGGTACGCGTCACGGATCATGAAATAGATGAGCTGGTCAGACTTCATGAGCTGCTGAGCCCTTGGCTGCGCCACGATGTTGCCCTTGATGAAGGCGGCGTTCTGTGGCGTCTGGATGGCGAGCGGCAGTGCGTCAGCCTGTTCGAACGTCATGCTCACCGGCGATCCCGTGGGCATCGTTGAGTCGATGTCGCGATAAACTGCCGGACCCTTGTCTCGATCGTACGGGAATGGCGGACGTCTGATGAGCTGCCGTACGTACCAGTCGGTATTGAGCAGCGACGTGTTGGCAACAATCACATCCTTCCGGATGCCTTCCACTTCCTGTGCATACCATAAAGGGAAGGTGTCATTGTCACCCACAGTGATGAGTATGCCGTAGGGTTCCACCGAGTTGAGCAGATCCTGGGCAAAGTCGGCGGTGTCGGTCTGGTTGGCACGTGATGCCTGCGTCCAGTTGCCGAAGAGCGGAATGAGCGCAATCAACAGCAGTGGTGAGGCCATCGCGAAACTGCGCGGGTGCGGCTCTTCCACGATATCGCGGCCCAGCCGCACCTCGTTGGTACCGAACAGAGTGGCGAGTGTCTCCCACAGATAGAACATGCCCAGTGCGGCCCAGACACTGAGCGCGGAGAAGCTCCAGAGATAGAAGTAGTCGCGATCGCGCACCTCGCGTGCTACCGTTTCTCCCAGATCCGGTGCCTGGGAGTGACCGTACTTGAAGTTGAGGTAGAATATGAGCACCAGCGTAATGGTGAACACCAGTGGACCGAAGAACCAGAAACTTCGTCGGTCTTTCTGAAAGTGAGTCCAGCCACCCAGCAGAATGAGGATCAGGTAGAAGACGGCGAGACCGTTCTGGGCACCCGGGTGCTCGTTGTAGGCATCGCGCAGCCACTGCCACTTGAAGTAGAGCCAGTACATGCCCAGTTGCGCAGCGAAAGGCGCCTGACGTTCGCTCAGTTCAGGCTTGCCGTACTGACCGCGATTGAAGTTGTACATGAACCGGTCATACGTGAGCTGACTGAACGTGCAGTCCATCTTCAGCTCCGTGGAACAGCCGGTTGGTTCGCCCTCGTTGATGGCGGGGAAGTGGCCGGCACGAATCGGTTGCGTGGCGAACGGCGTAAGCCCCAGAACCACGGCGGCTGCACAGGCAACCAGCAGTTTCCAGCGCAGGAGCGTCTGCGGGCGGCGAATGAGGACCGCGATCCCCACCGCGGGTACTGCCAGCATGCCCGCCATGTGGTTGGTGTAGCCCAGGCCACAAAGGTATGCGATGAGTACGAGCAGGCGGTCCGCCACTGGTCCTTCAGGGTCGTCGCACCAGCGTACGGTGAGCCAGCAGATGACCGCCAGCCCCACGAGTGACACAGTGTAGACCTTTTCGTTGACCACTGACTGGTTCCACACCGTGAATGCCGTCGCGCCGATTAGTACTGCCAATGAGCCGCCAACGATACGCTGCCAGCGGCGCGGCATCCAGGAAACCAGTACGCGTTCGGTGACCAGAAACCACAGTGATGCTGACACTGCGCTGGAGAGCGCAGCCAGCACATTGATGCGCATGGCCACGGTGGGTGCTATGGGCAGCACGCTGAAGACCCTGCCAATGAGCACGAAAAACGGATTCCCCGGGGGGTGTGGCAGCCCCAGCACATAGGCCGCGGCGATGTACTCGCTCGTGTCCCACATGGACGTCGATGGTGCGAGGGTGACCAGGTAGAGGAGCAGGGTCACCAGACCCGCTATGGAGGCGGCCAGGTAGGAGGGGCGGTAGTCGAGTTCTGCGGCACCGGTACGGGCGGTGCCCGCAGAGTTGGCCGCCTGGGCGGCGGGGGCTGCGACGTTCATGAACCGGGACGGAGGGTATGACGAGCCAGGACGTAGGTGCCCAGGCCACTGACAATCCGGAAAGATGGGCAGAGTACGTGGAGGGTACAACCCGAACCTGGTAATCGTTCCCGAGCAGAGGCTGGATGAAGCCAGCAATCGGACGCTCCGCTCCCAGCAACCAACGCACCGTCTCCGCGGGTTACCCTGGCAGGGAAGTCGGCTTCACCTCATAGTATGAATCACCTGCACCGAATTCATTCCTTCGCAACCAAACGCGTCTTGGGAGGAACTTGTGATTGGACTCATGCCATCGCTCGGCAGGTTCGCCATTCCCTCTTTCCTGGCCGTTCTCATGATGAGCGCATGCACCCCGGAACCAGGCGGTAACCCCACCAGCAGCGCCCGTGAGCAGGATGATCCCCTCCTGTGGCTTGAGGAGACGCGTGGCGACAGGGTGATGGACTGGGTGAAGAAACAGAACGCTGTTACCACTGCGGAGTATGCGTCTACACCATCATTCGATTCGCTGCGCTCAGCCCTACTGGAAGTGCTGGATTCCGATGATCGCATTCCTTATGTGAATCGCATGGGGGATCACCTCTACAACTTCTGGCAGGACAAGGCTCACCCTCGCGGACTTTGGCGTCGCACGGTACTTACGGAGTACCGGAAGGCAGATCCCGAGTGGGAGGTTCTACTGGATATCGACGCGCTCAACAAGGCCGAGAACGCCTCGTGGGTTTACAAGGATGTACAATGCCTGAAGCCGGACTACGAACGCTGCCTTGTTTCGCTCTCGCCTGATGGCGGGGACGCGGTGTCGATACGCGAGTTCAATATCACGTCCAGGTCGTTTGTGACCGACGGATTCTTTGTGCCTGCGGCAAAGACATGGATTTCATGGATAGATGACGATCACATCTACGTTGCCACTGATTTCGGCAAGGGCACGATGACAACGTCGAGCTATCCGCGCATCGTGAAAGAATGGACCCGCGGCACACAACTGTCGTCAGCCAGCGTGGTGCTCGAGGTGAAACCCGAATACATGACTGTTGCTGCATCACATGACCGTACGCCCGGGTTCGGACGCAGCCTGGTCTATGCACAGCGTGATTTCTACAACGGCGAGACATACCTGCGCGGGAGTAACGGGCTGGTTCGGATTGAAGTGCCTGATGATGCTGTGATCGATGTTCACAGAGAGTGGTTGCTGGTCAAGATAAAGACACCATGGAAGATCGGAGACACCACATGGCCTGCGGGTGCCCTGCTTGCGACGAACTTCGACGCTTTCATGACAGGCAAACGGGAGTTGGTGGCCATCTTCACCCCTGATGAGCGCAGTGCGCTCGACGGCTAC
>CAYSKN010000270.1:0-3723 GCA_964431565.1 uncultured Gemmatimonas sp. | reverse complement strand
GTCGTCAGTGCCGTCCTAGTGCTAGTAACCTCGCCGGGTGCGGTGATAGCGGGTCTTGGTGAGGTGAACGGTAGGATTGACGTGCTTGGAGGTCGGGCCATCGACCCGTCGATGAACCTGTCGCAGTTGGTGAGCGCCGCGAGCAGCGAATCGAGTATGAGGACGCGTTTACAGCTTTGGCGAGCGAGCGTGGCGATGGTCGAGGCGCGCCCACTTACGGGCGTTGGATGGGGACAGTGGAACTGGCGCAAGTCGGAGTTTGGCGTCGAGTTCGACGTCCTCCTGGACCCGCATAACGGCTACCTGTGGCTCTTCGCCGAAGGTGGTACCGTCGTAGCGTTGCTCTTGCTGGGGTACCTAGTGGTTTGCCTCGCCCGCTTGTCATGGTCGCCGGCGTTCTTGGCCCTTTGCCTGGTGCTAGCTCTCGAGGTCACCAATGCCGGTGTCCAGAAGGCCCAGTACTCGGTATTAGTGGCCGTGCTCAGCGCCTTGGCGCTGTACGCGACCCGCCGGCGAAGACCGAACCGGCGTTGACACCATGTTGTCGTCTTGACGCGACTCGCTACCGAGTAGACCTTCCTATGGCTGATATCCCGAGCGCGAAGGTCGCGAACGCGATCACGGTTCCAGCGGCGACGCCCTCGATGCCGGCTGGGACCGCAAGCAGGTAGGAGATGACCGCGTTCACGATGATTGAGACGATGATCACCGCGATATATTGGTACTGCCGGTCGGTAACGTTGAGCAAGATGCCGTAGCCTTGGGCGAAGGTGTTGACGATGGGTGCCAGCATGATTATCCGGAAGGCTGGGATGCCGGGGGCGTAGGCGGGTAGAAGGTGTTGAATGAGCGGTGGTCCCAGTAACTCTCCGAGGAGTACGACTACCGTCGTGGGTATCAGCGCGAGCCGGCTTTGCGTCCGTGCGAGCTGCCTGATCTCGGTAAGGTCCTGGTTCGCACCCCATAGTTGTGCCATACGTGGGTAGTACTGTTGGGCGATGACTTGGGGGAGCAGGGCGGCGGCGCCTAGGGCCATTATGGCGAGTGAGTAGTGACCGAGCGCTTCGGTGTTCAATACTTGGAGGATAACCCAGCGGTCCACGGTGGTGAAAAGGGCGTAAAGGACGCCGACAATCATTATTGGGAAGCCGATACGGATGAGCTTCTTGGTGCGGTGCGCGTCGAACTTGACCAGGTATACCTTTTTGTCGTTTAAGTAGGCGAGGCCAGCAACTATGGCGTAGGCCACTGCTTGGCCTATGATGAAGCCGTTCAGGCCGATTGTTATCGTGAGTGGGATGGCTATGGCCGGGGTGACTAGAGCAACCGCAAACTGGAGTCGGCTCAGGAAGGTGAACTGGATACTTGACTTGTAGGTCATGCTCAGGTAGCCGTAGAGCTGTTGGCAGACGAGCAAGACGATGGTTAGCGCGATGGCTATTAGGTGCAGGCTTCGGGCGACGGTGAGAAAACCGGCGGTTAGCGCCATAACGACGACTAGCGAGGCTATCAGTGCGCCGAGGCTCGTCTTGCGTAGTCGCTCTGCCTCGGGCTGGTTCCCGCGACCCACTTCAAGTGCGTACTCTCGGTTTAGACCGTTCAAGGCTCCCAAGTGAGCGAGGGCGCCGTAACGCAGGATGAGGTTCAGGAGAAACCAGGTGCCCCACACCTCGGGTCCGAGGAGGGCGGCTGCCACTATTGAGGTGACTAGGCTAGACGCTTGCTGTGTGAGGGTGGATGAGCTGAACCCGAGGAACTCCCGGAACATCGGGTGACTGGCCAGTGTTCTCAGGGACTGCATTCAGTTACTGCCGGTGAATTGTCGTTGCGCTATGGAGGGGTCCCTGCGGTGCAGTCACTTGAGCAGGTCCCAGGTCCGCGGTGTTCCCCTTGGGGCGGACTTGCTTACCCGTCTGCCCAGGATCAATGGGAGTTGGCTCGGGGGGAGACCGAGACCGGGTCGGATGGCCCTCACGTTGTTGGTGGTGATGGTGTCACCGGGGGTTGGGCCGTAGTGGATCTCTCCGAGGGCTTGCCAGATGCGTCCCGTTTCTGTCACGAGGACGCGGAGCTCGTGCGGTTCCCGGGAGAACGCGCTGTACGCGCCCGAATCGTTCTCATTGCCGGTCAGTCGCACGCAATGGTGGCTCATTCCAGATCTTCCCAACCGACCACATCGTCCGCTTCTATGGGTCGCCTCGTGGTTCGACCGATTACTTCGGCTATGCGGGCCGGACTGATGCCGTGGCCAGGCCGCTTGGCTATGAGGTGTTCGAGCTGTAGGACGGTTCCGGCGGGGATCCTGGTGGCGGCCACCAAACTGCGCCGGGCATGCTGCCGGCTGACCGCCTCGCTTGGCAAGTAGTCTAAGTCGAAACGCCCTGCAAGTTGTACTGCGCGGTCTAGGCGCTTAATCTGGCGCGTCAGCGTTCGCTGGTCGAGCGCGTGATAGTGGTCGTTGCCGGGCAGGCTGGTGTCGTACGTGAAGTGCTTCTCCAGCACCACAGCCCCAAGCGTCGAGGCGATGACTAACGGTTCCAGGTCGCCCGGTAGCGTGTGGTCCGAGTATCCAATGGGTAGGTCGGCGAACTTTTCTCGCAGGGTGACGATGCGGCCCAGGTTGGCGTCTTCGTCGGCAGTTGGGTAGTTGAGAACGCAGTGCAGCAGCGCCAGGGGCGCGCCAAGTGCGGCAATCCAGTCCACCGCCTGCCGCACCTCTGCTAGGTCGCTGGCGCCGGTGCTAAGCAGAATGGGCTTTCCAAACGAGGCAATGAGTTCAATAAGCGGCCTGTTGGTTATGTCGCTGGACGAGATCTTGTGAACTTCGACCAAATCGTTGATGCTGCGCGCGGCAGCGTGATCGAATGGGGTGCTCATGAACTCGATGCCCACTTCGTCGCAGTAGGTCTTGAGATCCTCGTAGTCACCTGCGCCGAACGAGTCGTAGCGTCTGAAGAGTTCGAACTGCGTGGCGGTGCTCTCTTGCGTGAGATCCCAGTATGCGGGCGAGTGGCGCATGGCTAGCGTGTTGGCCTTGTACGTCTGGAACTTGATTGCATCGGCGCCGCCCGCAGCGGCCTCGTCGACCATGCGGCGTGCCAAATCCATGGAGCCGCCGTGATTCACGCCTGCCTCGGCGATAAGGTAAGGCCTAACTGCCAGTGGTCGCCGGTCGAAGCCGGGGGCGAAGATGTCACTGATTCGCCGTTTCATGATTGCGTGGCTATCTCCTCAACGATTCGGGCAACGTTGCGGCGGCCCTGCCGCAAGTCTACCGAGAGCATCCTGTCGCGAAGTCTCCGGCGTAGATCGACGTCGGTGGCCAGGTCGACGAATGCCTCCAACAATTGCTCGCGCCCTACGTTCTTGCCTAGACCTAAGTGAACGAAGCCGTTCTCGGCGGAGGCGAAAGTGTGCGTGAGTTCTCGTTCGTTCTGGGCCAGGACAATCGCAGGGGTACCGACTGAAGCGAGCTCAAAGAGTGTGCGGCCAGCAGAAGTGAAGGCTATGTCGGCATCGCTCATAAGCACGGAGATGGCCCTCACGTCTTGGTGAACCGTGGTGCCCGTTTCCAGGTGCAGGTTCGCCAGGCCGTCGTAACCGATGCCAGCGACAATGTCGATTGCGACTCCGTGGGCACGACACCAAGGTTGGATAGCTTCGAGTACCGTTCCCGTGTAGTCGCCAGGGTCAGTGCCGCCGAAGGTGATGAGCACCCGCCGG
>CAYSKN010000269.1:0-3743 GCA_964431565.1 uncultured Gemmatimonas sp. | reverse complement strand
CGCGAGTCGATGGACGAAGGTACCCGTGAACAGGGCGGAGATCTTGGCTGGAACCGACGGGGACGGATGGTACCGGAATTTGACAAGATGATGTTTGCCCTCAACCCAGGTGTGATCAGTCCGGTGATCGAGACGGGCTTTGGCTTTCATATCATCCGCGTTGATCGTGTTCAGCCTGCCGAAGTGAAGGCGCGTCACATTCTCATCAGACCTCTAGTTGATTCGGCAGATGAGGCTCGGGCAAGATCGCTGGCTGATTCGGTGGCTACGGCATGGAGAGACGGCAGCAGCTACGAATCACTCAGTACACGCTTTCACGACGAATCCGGAGGCGAGGAGAAGAACATCCCCGAGTATCCGCGTAACGAACTGCCGGATTCCTACCGTGAGGCCCTTGAAGGGGCGAAAGTGAACGACATTGTAGGCCCGTTTGCGATCCCCGACCCGGCCGCCGGTGCAAACAAGTTTATCATTGCCCAGGTAACCATGGTGGATGACGGTGGGCAGATCAGTGAGACGGAGGCGCGCTCCCTGATCAGGGAGCAGCTTGCAAGTGAGAAGAAGATGCGTCGATTGATCGACTCATTGAAGCAGCAGACATATGTGTCGGTGCGCTACGTACCCGATTAGTCCTGAGCGGAACTGAACGACAGGCGCACGGTGCGGGACGGAGCCTGCTGATAACCGCCCGGAGGTCATGACTCATGCTGCTCATGGGGCAATACCTGCTATGAGCCCGCGCACTCCGAATCATGTTGGTCTGGCTGTAACTCTCGGTGATCCACGTGGCATTGGCCCCGAGGTTGTTGCGAAGGCATTCGCAGATCCGCGCATTCGGGCGCTCAATGTGGACTGGCACGTGATCGGACCGGCGAGAACCGGTGTAGCCGTACACACCGATCTCGGGGAATGGATTCCGACCGGCAATGCCCTGGTTGATGCCGCAGCTGCAGGAAAGCTCGCCGGCGATGCCGTCGACCGCGCTGCACGCATGGCGCTTGATGGCGCAATCGACGGCATGGTGACGGCACCACTGGATAAGGCTGCACTCAAGGCAGGGGGGTACGATTTTCCGGGACACACGGAGATGCTTGCAGACCTTGCCGGCGTGGATGCGACGATGATGCTCGCCTCGGATCGATTGCGCGTAGTGCTTGCTACCACGCATGTCCCTCTGCGCGATGTCCCGGCGCTGCTGACAGCTGACGTGATTCGCCGTGCGGCGGTTGCGGCATTGACCGGGCTCCGGTGCGACTTCGGTATCGATGTTCCGCGTGTGGTACTCTGCGCACTCAATCCCCACGCAGGGGATCGTGGCAGGTTCGGCAGCGAGGACGACGAGTTCCTTGCGCCACTGGCTCGAGAGCTGGGGCTGGCCGGGCCATTACCGGCGGACACCGTGTTCGTTCGGGCGCTCCGTGGTGAGTTCGACGCGGTCATTGCACCCTATCACGACGTCGGGATGACGGCCATTAAAGTGGCAAGCTTCGGCAGTGCGGTGAATGTGACGCTTGGATTGCCGTTTGTACGGACGTCACCCGATCATGGCACGGCACTTGACATAGCCGGTCAGGACCGGGCTAATGCCGGAAGTATGGTGCGGGCGATGCTGCTTGCTGTGGAGCTCGTCGAACGCCGTCGGGTTGTTTGTCGCGATGGTCCGATGGGGTGAACCTGAAGAAGAGGGGGACGACGCACGTGAAACGCCGGCCCCCTCGGTGGTGTGAGGAAGGTTGGTGGGTGGTGTTGCTCCTCAGGAGCTGTCCCGGGTGCGCTCGCCCCTTCTTTGTTCGTACTCCGGTCGGGCACTGTATCCATAGCCTCCAAATACCTCGCCGCCACGCATGTAGTCGTGACCGTAGCCTCGTCCCAGCGGGTATTCCCCCGGGGGATGCGAAGGGTGTCTGTCCCGTGACGGTTCCTGCTCGGCGGTCTTGCCGTCGTGCTGCTCTTCGTGCATCGGTCCCTCCAGCAATGGTGTCCGGGGAGCTTACGATCCGATTAGCTGCAGGGCAAGGAATGGCATAATGCTGACGGGCCATTGAATCGTGTTTCCCGTCTATGCTAGCTTTAAAGGCTATGGAAATTCGTAACATCGCCATAATCGCACACGTCGATCACGGAAAGACGACGCTTGTCGACAAGATGCTCCGTCTCTCAGGGGCATTCAGGGATAACCAGGTCGTAGAAGATCGCGTGATGGACTCTGATCCGATCGAACGGGAGCGCGGGATCACGATTCTCGCGAAGAACGCTTCGATACGCTGGAAGGACGCGAAGATCAATATCGTCGACACTCCGGGCCATGCCGATTTTGGCGGGGAAGTGGAGCGCATTCTGCGAATGGTGGACGGGGTTCTTCTGGTGGTGGATGCATTCGAGGGGCCGATGCCGCAGACGCGTTTCGTGTTGCGTAAGGCGCTTGAGCTAGGTCGCACTCCGATCATAGTCATCAACAAGATCGATCGCCCAGGCGCCGATCCACTTCGAGCGCATGATGAGGTGCTCTCACTGTTCATCGAACTTGAAGCGAATGAGGAACAGCTCGATTCACCGGTGGTCTACTGCAGCGCCAAGCAAGGGGTATCGACGCTCGATATGGATGTTCCTGCGGTGGATTTTGAGCCCCTTTTCGAGACTATTGCAAAGACGGTTCCGGCCCCGCCAAGTGACTCTGAGGGGCCGTTCCAGATGCTCGTCTCCACCATTGACCACTCGGCCTATCTCGGGCGCCTGGCAATCGGCAGAATTGAGCGCGGGACGGTACGTACCGGCGATGCCGTCACGCTGGTATCCACTGATGAGAACAGGGCATCCGTGAGAGGGCGGGTCTCCAGATTGTACGGTTACGAGGGTCTCGATCGCATTGAGATCGCATCGGCTTCCGCAGGTGAGATCGTTCAGCTGGCGGGCTTCGAGAACGTCGATATTGGCAGCACTCTCACCGATCCAGCT
Organism: uncultured Gemmatimonas sp.; assembly: GCA_964431565.1. Classification (GTDB taxonomy): domain Bacteria; phylum Gemmatimonadota; class Gemmatimonadetes; order Gemmatimonadales; family Gemmatimonadaceae; genus Gemmatimonas. The sequence continues at coordinate 788 of CAYSKN010000269.1, read as the reverse complement.
GTGCCAGAGGCACTTGCTGGCATCAGCGTGGAAGAGCCGACGATCAGCGTGGACTTCCTGGTGAACAACTCGCCTTTCGCCGGCCGTGAAGGCAAGTATGTGACATCACGTCAGATACGTGAGAGGCTTCATAGGGAACTGGAGCGGAATGTGGCTCTCAGGGTTGAGGACAGCGATTCGACAGATACCTGGAATGTATCCGGCCGCGGTGAACTGCACCTTTCCATTCTGATGGAAACTATGCGCAGGGAGGGGTTCGAGTTCCAGGTGTCGCGTCCGCGTGTGATAACCAGACTGGATCCGGACGGAAGGAAGCTGGAGCCGTTTGAGGAGCTTTCCATTGATGTGCCCGAGGACTTTCTTGGCGTGGTGATTGAGAAACTCGGTCCACGCAAGGCAGAGATGGTCGAGATGAAGAACCCGGGTCAGGGACTCGTTCGTTTGCTATACCGGATCCCGGCCCGCGGGCTGTTCGGATTCCGGAGTGAGTTCCTTACCGACACGCGTGGCACCGGGATCATGCACCATCGCTTTCTCGAGTACGGACCATGGGCCGGTCATCTGTCCGGACGCGCGCGTGGCGTACTCGTTTCCATGGAGAGTGGCACCATCATTGCATTCGCGCTGTTTAATCTTCAGGACCGTTCCACGTTGTTCGTCAGTCCTGGCGATCAGGTCTACGAAGGCATGCTGGTAGGCGAAAACTCCCGACCGGGAGACATGGATGTGAATCCAACGAAGGAAAAGAAACTCACAAATATCCGTACCAAAGCGGCTGATGAAGCCAT
>CAYSKN010000268.1:0-3824 GCA_964431565.1 uncultured Gemmatimonas sp. | reverse complement strand
GCGCTCCACCTACATGATTCCCAGTGTATTCATTGAGCAGGCCGTTCAGGATGGCACCGCTGGCGCCGTTGCGCTTGCACGACCGCATGTCGACCGGCCGGTGTTGATCATCTTCGTCGACACGATCTTCGATGCTGACCTCGACATCATCAGGAACATCGAGGCGGATGGCATCATCTGGACGAAGGAGGTGGAAGACTACCAGCGGTTCGGCGTGGTGGTCGCCGATGCCGATGGGTACATGACGCGTATAGTGGAGAAGCCCAGCGAGCCTGTGTCACGCCGTGCCAACATCGGGCTCTACTACATACGCAACTGGCAGTTGCTGTACGAGGGGATTGATCATGTACTCGGGGCGGAGCCGCACGACGGCGAGTGGTACCTCACGGACGTCTTCCAGTACATGATAGACATGGGGGCTAAGATCCGGGTTGTTGATGTGGACGGATGGTATGATGCCGGGCAGTTGGGGACGCTGCTGGACACAAACCGCGTCATGCTTGAGAAGGGCAGGGCACGGTTGCCGGCTGAAACAGGCGTTGGTGTGACCATCGTTGATCCGGTGTACATTGAGGAGGGTGTAACGATGGAGCACTCAGTCATTGGCCCGAACGTGTCGCTGGGCGCCGGCTGTACAATTCGTCATTCCATCATTCGTGACAGCATTGCCGGTGACAATGTGAGTTTGTCCAATGCCTCGTTGCACGACTCGTTTCTTGGCGATCACGTTGTCGTGCACGGCGTTCAGGGGAGCATGACGGTCGGAGATCACTCCGAACTGAGAGGCGACGACCACTGATGTCTGACGACGAGAAAGTCTCCCGCCGCACACTGCTTGGGGGGGCCGCAGCAGCAGCGGCAACCGCCATCGCATGTGGTCCGATGCGCCTCCTCGCAAGCACCGATGAATGGCGTGTTGACCTGGCTCCGCCCGTTCCGGCCGCCAATGGCACGATGCTTGGCGTGCCGTTCCTGAAGCATGACATCGTCCGCATAGCCATCGTGGGTACGGGCCTGCGGGGCCGATCGGTCCTGAATGAATTCCTCGGCATTGAGGGGGTGGAGATCACTGCACTTGCCGATATAGTTGCGGAGAAGGCTCAGCGCGCCTCCGACATGGTTACGAAGACCGGCAGACAGGCGCCAGCGCTGTTCACCAGTGGTGAGCACGATTTCGAGCGATTGGTGCAGCTCGACAACATCGACTTCGTGTACACTGCCACTCCATGGCGATGGCACACACCGGTGATGCTTGCCGCACTTGCAACGGGAAAGCATTGCGCGAGTGAGGTACCTGTGGCCATGAGTGTCGATGACTGCTGGAGGCTCGTCGAGGCATCGGAGAAGGCAAAGCGCCACTGCCTTCTCATGGAGAATTGCTGCTACGGCAACAGTGAACTGTCCGTGCTGCGAATGGTGCGCGAAGGCGTCTTCGGCACGCTGCTGCACGCCGAGGCAGCCTATCTTCACGATCTCCGCAGCATTCTTTTTGAGGATCGTGACGAAGGCTTGTGGCGACGCATACCGCATACGCAGCTCAATGCCAACTTCTACCCGACGCATGGTCTTGGGCCGGTAGCGCAGTATCTCGGCATTCACCGCGGCGACCGGTTCGAGTACATGGTATCGATGTCATCGCGCGAAGCTGGGCTCAGCGAGTGGAGGGAACGGAATGTCGCACTGGACAGCCCCAAGTGGCGGGAACGTTACGTGGCTGGTGACATGAACTCTTCGCTTATCCGCACTGCACTCGGACGGACCATTCTGCTGCAGCACGACGTTGTGAACGCACGGCCATACTCACGTCTCAACAACCTCCAGGGCACCAAGGCCATCTTCAACGATTACCCTCCGCGGCTGTACATCGATGGATCACCGGGCGGTGAGCGATGGACACCGCTCGGAGATCTCAAGGGCAGGTATGAGCACCCGCTCTGGACTGCCATCGGTGATATGGCCAGACAGGGGGGACACGGAGGCATGGACTTCGTCATGGCTTACCGGCTCATTCAGTGCATGCACGAGGGGCTTGCACCTGACTTCGATGTCTACGATGCGGTTGCGTGGAGCGTCCCGTTCCCGCTGAGTGAGCAATCACTCAGGAGGAACAGCGCCCCGATCAAGTTTCCCGACTTCACACGTGGTGCCTGGCGCACGTCCAGAGCCCCACAGGGGCCAAACACTACTCCCTGAGGTATGATCAGTACCGCTGCGATCATGGCGGCCGGCCTGGGTACACGCATGCGTCGCGAGGATCCCGCGTGCAGGGTGCTCAGAACCGACCAAGCGGCAGCCGCGGCTGCGGGTGCCAAGGGTATGATCCCGATCCGGCGGCCGTTTCTGGAGTACGTACTGTCAGCGCTGGCCGACGCGGGGATGGAAAATGTGGTGTTCGTCGTTGCACCAGGACAGAGTACGATCCGTGATCATTTCACACGGGTGTCGCCGCCGGCTCGTGTGACTGTCGCGTTCACGGACCAGCCAGAGCCCACAGGGACTGCAGACGCTGCCCTCCGTGCTGCCGATGTCATAGGTGATCAGCCGTTCATACTGCTGAACGCCGACAACTACTACCCTGTGGAGGCATACATGGCGCTTGCTTCGCTCCATACGGCTGGTACAGTGGCATTCGACCGGAACGTCCTTGTTCATGCAGGCAACATCGATGTTGAGCGTGTCCGCGCGTTCGCTGTGCTCGATGTCTCCCAGGATGGTTGGCTTCGGGGAATTGTGGAGAAGCCAGCTGCTTCGCTGGATCTCACCGGTCCTGCTGCTCGGTGGGTAGGGATGAATCTCTGGGCTGTCACAGGGGCGATAATCGGTGCCTGTGGTCGCGTCGGCAGGTCAGTGCGCGGTGAGTTCGAATTGCCCGATGCAGTCGGACTGGCACTGTCTGAAGGAGTTCCGATACGAGCCGTTCGCATGGGTGCTCCCGTGCTGGATCTGTCGCAGCGCGGCGATATACCGGCTGTGGAGGCATACCTGAGGGACGTGGAGCCACGACCTTGAAGGCGTGTATGCTCTGATGGCGGCTGGAGATACGCCTCTATTCGTTTACCGGCCTCTCCGGACGTTGGCTCTTCCGGACAGAACACGGGATGCGTATGCGCTGCTGATGAGGGATGCACACGCATCGCTGGATCGGGCTGGAGTGGCAAGCTCGGACCGACGAACGTGGATTGTCCCGGGACGCATCGAGGTGCTGGGAAAGCATGTCGATTACGCTGGTGGACGTTCGTTGTTGTGCACTGTGGAGCGTGCGTTGGTGCTAGTGGCGCGATCCCGGACAGATCGCAAGGTTGTCGTGCGGGATGCAAGCCGACGTGAGGTGGTCTCGCTCTCGATCGATGAGCCGAGTGGGGAAACGGTTCCCTGGTCGATCTATCCAGGCACGGTCACAAGACGGCTTGTCCACAACTTCGGCCACAGCATCACAGGAGCGGATATCGCCATAGCGAGCAATCTTCCGGCGGCGGCCGGAGTCTCAAGCTCCAGCGCCCTTACCGTGGGGTTGACGCTGGTGATGGTATCCTTGTCCGGGATCGCGAGAGTGTCCGATTGGAGGCAGACCATCACCGATCGCCTTGACTTGGCGGGCTATATCGGGGCAATTGAGAACGGGAGTGATTTCGCCGGGCTACAAGGAGAGCACGGTGTGGGGACTCTCGGAGGTGCGCAGGATCAGGACCAGAGTCTCCAGCTTCATGTCGCGCAGGTGCGCCAGGTCGGACTCGTTCGCGTAGGTTTCCAGCAGCATCCGGTCGCGGTTTCGCCGCTCGGCGATGTCCCGCTCGATGCAGCCGCGGTCGCGCGCATCAAGGCAT
>CAYSKN010000267.1:0-3829 GCA_964431565.1 uncultured Gemmatimonas sp. | reverse complement strand
GAGCAGCGAGTCCAGGTCGCAAGCGTGCGGATCGATCTGGTCGTGCCGCGCGGCCATCACACGCGCCTCGCAGGTGTTCCGTGTCACCGCTGGCTCAGTCGGCGTTGCCGGAATTGGCATCTGGCTCTCGTCGAGCAGCGTCGCACTGCGACGATCGGCTTCTCTATTCAGGGGCGCCAAGCTTATGCGCCCATTGTCGATTGGACGAGTTGATTACTTGAGGTGTCTTGGCTACCCCGAGGACTGCCGTTTAGCGTGGTGTACTTGGTCGTTTCTACGCTGGGCGCCCGGGTGAGCGAGTCTCGGTCTGACTGGAGGGATTGTGTTGTTGCGAGTTTGTGTCAACTTACTTGGTGTGGACCAATGGTTCGGAGGTGATCTTGACGGAGTCATCGAACTGGTCAAAGTGGCCGAGCGCCGGGGCGTCGACCAAGTGGTTCTTCCCGAGCACGTGGCGTTTGGGGACGATCTTGCCAATTATCCGTTTGGGGAGTTTCTGGGCGTTCGCGACGCGCCGTGGTATGAGCCAATCGTTCTGCTTGCAGGTATTGCGACTGCGACCGAGCGCATTCGGCTCGCTACAGGGGTGCTGATTGCGCCTCTGCGCCCTGCGGTGCTGCTGGCCAAGCAATTGGCAACGCTAGACGTCTTGTCAAAGGGACGCCTGGACATTGGTGTGGGAACAGGTTGGCACGAGGCGGAGTTTGACGCGTGCGGAGTCCCGTTCGATAACCGAATAGGCTATTTGGATGAGCAAGTGCGTGCATGCCAAGCCTTGTGGCGGGGGGCACCTGCCTCGTTCGAGGGAAAGTTCATTCGATTCTCGGGCCTATACCAACGCCCAGCGCCCAGACAGGCTGGCGGAGTGCCCATATGGTTTGGTGTACCTCCGAGCGCGGCCAACCTTGCCCGTATCGCAGATATCGGGGACGGATGGCTGCCGATGGGTCTCAGCACGGAGCAACTCGCTGCGAGTGTAGCCAAGCTACGCGCAGCTTTCATTGCCCGCGGACGGGATCCAGGCACCTTGGCGGTGCGGCACGTGCTGATGCCATCCTCTGGGGTTAAGAGTAATGCGGATCTCGCATCAACGCTCTTGGAGGCGAAAGGTTGGGTCAACGCGGGCGCGACTGTAATTGAAATGTATCCGCAGATGTTCTGCCAAAACTTTGAACAGTTTGAGGGCTTCCTGGACGGGCTGCTCTCATTGAAGGAGATGGGTTGACGTGCCGAAAGCGGGCCCAGAGCGAAAAAGCGGGGCCGCGCGCGCCAGCGTTCGACCCCGTACCGATGCTACTTCGCCGGTTCTTTCGGCAAGTGCTCAAGCGCCTTGGCGTCATTTTTGTAGAAATTTGCATTCCACAACTGCTCTTCCAGTTTTAAGTGGCTGACTCGCCAACCCTCGGCGGTGCGTACAGCCTCGAAAGTATAGATGCCGCCGGCAGCCATTGGCCGGTTATGCATGTAGAACTTCATCGTTGCCGTGTCACCGCGGAGTTCGACGAGATGATTCTCGACGAAATGCCACGGCAGCCCCTTCCAGCCTATGCGATGACTCAAATTCTGGTGGAGCCATCCATAGATCTTTTCAAACCCTTCGAGTCGCACGTTGAGATCCAGCGGATTCTCTCCGACTCCGATGTATTCTGCGACGGCATCGGGCGTGAACGTGCGGGCCAGCAGAGCACGATCGACGGTGTCGATTCCCCATGCGTAGCGGCTGCTTAATTCGATGATATCCAGGCGATCTTCTGCTGCAGATACACTTCTCTTCTGGTTCTGGTCAGCTCTCGCAGTTGCAGCGGTTGCGAGCGCCAGCATTGCGACGACAGAAAGTATTCTCTTGCCCTGCATGGGGGTTTCCTCCCGAAATTGATATTAGAACCGTCCATATACTCACTACGAGGATACGGAACCGCGCAGATGAAAGACAAGACAGTGGCGTCAACAATCGGAATCGAAACGGTAGCCGGCAACGGCCTGCTGCACCGACGCATGTTCCTCACGGGTGGCGCCGCTGTGGCAGGGAGCTCTGGTCTCGCACTATTGGTGGCAGATCCAGCTGGCGCAGCAATACTCAGGGTGCCCTCATGGAGCAAGGTGATCGGTGCGCCACCGAGTGCGTATGGCGTGCCTTCGAAATATGAGAGCACTGTGCGGCGCATCCTGCCTCTTGGCACTGCCGGCGCGCCTGGGACCGGCGGGTCGTGGACGCCTCTGGAGCTTCTCAATGGCACCATTACGCCGGCGGGCCTGCACTTCGAGCGGCACCACAATGGCGTTCCGGAAATCGACCCCGCGCAACATCGTCTCGTCATACATGGCAGAGTGAAGCGTTCACTGAGCTTTACGGTTGAATCGCTGCTTCGCTATCCGACCATCTCCCGAATCCAGTTCTTGGAGTGTTCCGGCAACAGCTTCCTTGGCTGGGCCCGCGAGCCGGTACAGCAGTCGGCCGGCTCGATCCATGGGCTGCTTTCGTGCAGCGAGTGGACGGGAGTACCCCTCTCTGTTCTTCTCGATGAGGCAGGTGTCGAACCGGATGCGACCTGGTTACTCGCCGAAAGCGCAGATTCCGCGGCTTTCAGCCGAAGCGTGCCTATGCACAAGGCCATGGACGACGCGATGATTGCACTATGGCAAAACGGCGAAAGAATTCGTCCGGAACAGGGTTATCCAATGCGGCTGCTGCTGCCGGGCTTCGAGGGCAGCATGAATGTGAAATGGCTTCGACGACTGCAGATCAATGATGGTCCTACGATGACCCGTGACGAAACGTCAAAGTATTCGGACCTCATGCCAGACGGCAAGGCGAAACTCTTCACTTTCGCGATGGGAGTGAAGTCGCTCATCACGAGCCCGTCGCACGGATTCAAGCTGAAGGGGCCCGGGTTCTATGAGATCAGCGGACTGGCGTGGTCGGGCGCCGGCAGGATTCGGCGCGTGGACGTCTCGGCGGATGGCGGCAGGAGTTGGGGGGAGGCTGCCCTCTCGGACCCCGTCCTGCCGAGGGCTCTGGTGCGCTTTCGCATGGCTTGGAACTGGAGTGGAGGTCCCGCAATATTGATGAGTCGCGCTATTGACGAAACAGGCGCTCTTCAGCCATCTCGCGAGGAACTCATCGCGCAGCGCGGAGAACACTCGGGCTATCACTTCAACGGAATACAGCCCTGGAAAGTCAACGCGGCTGGTGAGGTGACCAATGTGCACGCCTGAACCTGTGCAGTTCGCGATGGCGCTGCTTCTGGCTGCGTCGTCGGCCCTATGCGCGGAGGGCCCGCAGCTCGGTGTACCTGTTACTGCCGCAGAAGTGGCCGCGTGGGATATCAGTATCCAGCCAGATGGTCGTGGCCTGCCTGCGGGATCTGGTAATGCCGGGAGCGGCCAGAGTGTTTTTGCCGAGAAGTGTGTCGTATGCCACAACGAAGCTGGCAAGGGAGGGCCTTTCGATCGACTTGCCGGCGGTGAGGGCAGTCTTGCCACCTCCACGCCCGTCAGGACAGTCGGCAGCTTCTGGCCATATGCGACAACAATATTCGACTACATTCGTCGCGCAATGCCGCTCATGGCCCCGCAGTCGCTGACAAATGATGAGGTGTATTCGCTGACTGCTTACCTGCTATTCCTCAATGGTGTCATTGAGGAGCGCGAGAACATGGATGCAACGACACTCGCGAAAGTGAAGATGCCGAACCGCGACGGCTTTGTCGTCGATTATCAGGAGGTCGTCCAGTGAACTTCCGCAGCGGTGGGGGCTTCATAGTAATTGCTCAATTGTCCTGCATCGTCTTGGGATGTCAGTGAACTGTGTGGCAGGCACAAATTCGTG
>CAYSKN010000266.1:0-3841 GCA_964431565.1 uncultured Gemmatimonas sp. | reverse complement strand
TGCAAGCGACACACCCGAGCCAACCGACTGCGCAGCCAGCGGCATTACCGCCGCACCAAGGCTGAGGAGTAGGGTGGCGACAAGGCGAACAACAGAGGCGTTCGGCATGAATATCTCCATGAGGTGACCCAAGAACCCGGTGCATGGTCCGGGCCAGCAATCAGCTGATCTCACACATACAGTAAACATTGTACCATCAACGGCTTCCATGAATCGCACGGGGACGCTGACTGCAATATATAAGTCTGGTGTCCTCTGAAATGGACGGTCCCACTATGAAACTGGCAGCAAGACAGTGAGGAAGGCAGGATGATGCGCTAGCTTGCTGTACAGTGACTACGCCAGCAAACATGCCAGATCGCGCTGAACAGGACGAGGCTCCGGCCGTTGTCCTCCTTTCAGGGGGTCTTGATTCCGCCACAGTCCTGGCTGTGGTACGCAGCGAGGGCTATGCGCCGCACGCAATGACGTTCCGATATGGTCAGCGTCACTCGGCGGAAGTCGATGCGGCACGTGCCGTGGCCGCATCACAGGGAGTCAGGCGCCATGTGGTGGTTGACATGGACCTGCGCCAGTGGGGCGGATCGGCACTCACTTCGGACATTCCGGTGCCCCGAGACAGAGACTTTTCGCATTCGATAGAGGAGATACCTGTTACATACGTACCGGCGCGCAACACGATCTTTCTTTCGTTTGCGCTTGCATGGGCGGAAACCCTGGACTCCCACGCCATCTTCATTGGTGTGAATGCGATGGACTATTCGGGCTATCCCGACTGTCGGCCTGAATACATCACCGCCTTCGAGACCATGGCAAATCTTGCAACCCGCACCGGCGTTGAAGGCAGCCGCCGGATCGTGATTCATGCCCCCCTCCAGCATCTGACGAAAGCCCAAATCATTTCACTCGGGCACGGTCTTGGCGTGGACTACAGTATAACAACCAGCTGCTATGATCCCGCATCCGACAGGACGGCCTGTGGCCACTGTGATGCGTGCCTGCTTCGCCTGCGAGGTTTTGCTGAAGCCGGTCTCGCAGATCCCCTCTCATACGTAAACTGAGGCTCCCTCTCCTCTGATTGTGGCATATACCATCAAGGAGTGTTTTTACTCGCTGCAGGGCGAAGGAATGAACGCCGGACGTCCCGCGGTATTCTGTCGCTTTTCAGGATGCAATCTCTGGACAGGACGTGAAGCAGATCGTGCAACTGCAGTCTGCACGTTTTGTGATACCGATTTCGTGGGAGTGGGCCCCGATGGCGGAAAGTTTGCAACAGCCGCCGAACTGGCCGTATTCGTGAGAAGCCGATGGCCCGTTGGTGTGCCGGACAACGTACGTCCGTTTGTAGTGTGCACCGGAGGTGAACCCCTGCTTCAGCTCGACGACGCTGCCGTGGAAGCTCTGCACAAGGAAGGCTTCGAGGTGGCAGTTGAAACGAATGGTACACGACCCGCGCCCCGCCATCTGGCCTGGATCTGCCAGAGCCCCAAGCCGGACGCACCGATCGCCCTGACACGCGGCGACGAACTCAAACTCGTCTTCCCGCAGGAGACGGCTCCACCGGAGAGATTCGAATCCCTGAGCTTCCGGCATTTCCTGCTTCAGCCTATGGACAGTCCTGCTCTTGTCACCAATACCCTTGCCGCCATCGAGTACTGTCTTGCGCACCCTCGCTGGAGACTCTCCGTACAGATGCACAAGGTGCTGGGAGTACGCTGATCTTGCGGAAGTCCTGCGCCACAGGTAATTCCACAGCGTGGGCCAAGTCGAGCCCCCCGATCCTTCATTTTCTGCAACCCGAACAGCCATGCCACCGTCCTGCAGAACGCCTCTCTCAGCACGCACCATAGGTGTAGTCAGTTGGCTAGCACTTGGTGCACTGGCAACCTCGCCAACAGCAGCTCTCCGCGCACAGGCATCGGCCGCATCATTGTCGATGCCGACCAAGCCTGCGCCGTCGGTCAATCCCGCCATCACGACGCCGGAGAGGTTCTTCGGTTTCCGCATGGGTACTGATCGGAAGATGGCACGATGGGACAAGCTGGTTGAGTACTACAATCAATTGGCGAAGGAGAGCCCACGCATTAAGGTGGAGAACATGGGGCCCACTGATGCAGGCAACCCCTTCCTGGCCGTCTACGTATCATCGCCAGAGAATCTCCAGCGTCTCGAAACACTGAGAGAGTGGAATCTGAAGCTCGCTGATCCGCGCAATGTCCCCGAGTCCGAGATCCGCCGGATCGTACTGGAAGGCAAGGCGGTGGTGCTGCAATCAATGAGCATGCACGCGACCGAGATCGGTGGTGCGCAGATGGCTCCTGAGCTCATCTATGACCTGGTTGCACGCACCGATTCCGAGGCGGAGCGGATCCTGGACAACGTGGTTGCAATCATGGTGCCCAGTTTCAATCCTGATGGACAGATATGGGTTACCGACTGGTACAACAAGTATGTCGGCACGCCATATGAAGGATCGAATTATCCGATGCTCTACACGAAGTACGCCGGACATGACAACAACCGCGATGCATTCATGACCAACCTGAAGCAGTCGCAGTACATGGCGAAACTGCTCTTCCGTGACTGGAAGCCGCAGGCGTATGTGGATCATCATCATATGGGGAGTAACGGTGCACGCATTTCCCTTCCGCCATATGCAGAGCCCGTGCGTCCATTCGCCGATCCACTGGTTTGGCGTGAACTAGGCTGGTACGGTGCCCAGATGTTGGCCAAGGAAGATGAAGCGAACCTCACGGGTGCCATTGGCGACGCGGTCTACTCGGGATGGGGGCACTTCGGTTTTCACTGGATCACGCCGTTCCACAATATCACAGGCATGCTTACGGAGTCGGCGTCCGCCCTGCTGGCATCTCCTCTGGAGATCCCCGCAAGCAGACTGAGCGGCGGCGCCCGCAATCTTCCCAAGTATGAGGAGCAAACCAATTTCCCCAGCCCGTGGCCTGGCGGTACATGGCGGTTGCGTGACATCGTTGACCGCCAGAAGGTATCAGCCTGGGCCGCTCTGGACCTGGCTGCACGGAACAAGGAAACGATACTAGACAACGCCTATCTCAAGGCCAAACGGCAATCCGAGAGAGGGGCTGCTGGTGCTGTGAAGGCCTACCTTGTTCCGATCAATCAGCATGATCCGCTGACGACTCAGAAAATGATCAACAAGTTGCTTGGCCAGGGCATTGAAGTGCAGCGGGCCACGCAGGCGTTCGAACAGGCTGGGAAGCAATACGCTTCGGGTAGTTTCATCGTATCCATGGCACAGCCCAAGATGGGGCTCATTCGTTGGTTGCTGGGACAGACGTTCTATCCCGACAACTCGTGGACTCGCGAGCAGAACGGGACGCCGATTCGCCCGTACGACATGAGTACCGACGCACTGAACGAATTCATGGGTGTGACAGCCGATCCGGCATCCGCCATGCCGACGGTGGCCACCGAAATCGTCGACGCCAACCTCACCCCCGTTGGATCTGTCACCAAGGGCAGCAATGGATATCGCATCGACGGAAGGCTGAACGATGCGATGCGTGCGGCGAATCTGCTGCTTGACAAGGGCGTGTCTCTCAGGCGTGTGGATCGAGGTGGAGCCGGTGCGGAGGTAGGCGACTTCATTGTTCCGTCATCCGCATCGAGTGGTACGATCACCGAGGTTGCCAAGGCCACCGGAGTGGACTTCCAGGCACTGAACAGCAATGTGACTGCAGTCAGTCATGCCGTTATCCGTCAGCGTATAGCCATGTACGACAGATATGGTGGCGGGAACATGGATCAGGGCTGGACCCAGTTCATACTTGAGGAGTTTGCCTTCCCCCACACCAATGTGATG
>CAYSKN010000265.1:0-3876 GCA_964431565.1 uncultured Gemmatimonas sp. | reverse complement strand
AAGGTTCCTGGTTCGACCCCAGGAGGGGCAACTGAAAGCCCGTCAACGACTTGGTACGTTGACGGGCTTTCTTGTTCAGAAATGGCCACGGACAGAATGTGCGGACCGGATCGTTGCGGCGCGATGAGTTCGTGCCATCCTGTGGGCGCGGCGGCAGGTATCACCCAATAGGAGCCCCCGCTGAAGGTGCTTTGACGATACCCCTTGGTATCATCCTATCGCCTCGGGTAAGGCACAATGACTGATCGCTCAAAATCCAGCAGCACCACTGCCTGATCGCCAATCACTGTGACAGCAGATGCGCGTGAAAGCCCGTCCTTTATCACACGCATTTCTGCACGGGTACCGTCAATGATGAGCTCGGCCAGTCTTCCGCCCTGCTCGGTCTGAAGCAGCTTCATCGCACCAACTGGCCTAAGGCCATCGGGACGGTCGAGCTGCAGCGATGTCTCAATACGCTGGATCGAACCAGCGCTGCCATCGGCGTTGATGGGGATCCGGAACAGTCCGTTTCCGCGGAAGCCATTCACATACAGAGCCCCGTCGGCCAACTGCGCAATGCCGTCTGCCGAGCCCAGCTGAGGATCGGTGAACCACACCTCGGGCACATCAGCACCTCGTCTCAGTCTGACAATACGGTTGGGAACGGTTTCCGTAGCGTACACGGTTCCGTCGTCAGCCACGGTGATGTCGTTGCATACACCGCCGTTGTTCGGGAATGGATATGTACCCTTTGCTGCGCCCGTGGAGAGATCGAACGAACGCAGCGCAGTTTGCCCCGTTGCCGGTGCGCCATCGCGGCCGCCAGTGGAGTTCTGGCAAACCCACAGCGTACCGGAGGCGTCGTGTGCGAGCACTCCAAGCACATTCGTAAGGCCTGCCGCTCCTGCGGTTATCCACGGCTCTGCCACCGATGATCCGGGCAGCGCGCGATAGATGGTGCCCTTGCCCATGCTGCCGAAATACACGGCGCCATCGCGGCTCGATGTCACACTCTCGGGTCGGACATTCTCTTCATTGATCGTGATTCCCGTGCGGGCCTGCGCACCAGCGAGTGATGGAACCAGTGCAAGTGGCAGGATGACGAGAGCCAGCCTTCGGCTGACCTGGGGGTTCGGTAGCATCATTGGCCTCCGGCGACCAAAACGACCACGCGGCTCATCTGTGCTTTGGTGGGCCTTGAACGTGGTCGTTGGGACTGAACGGTTTCTGTGCGGACAGGATGGCGGGATTCACCTCATTCTACTGCAACACCGGCCATCGGAAAGGATCGGCCTGCATGATTGCTGCTCGCAATTCAAACGGCTCTGCGCTTTCGCTATGGACGGGCCTACTTTCCTTGCTCTCTGACCCGCTTGAGATCGAACGCCATGATATTTCCTTCGCCGTAATCTGCCTGGCCCTTGAGAGTGTCACCGTTGAGCACACCATGCAGGTTCACGGTAAACGGATGATCGTTGTACAGTATGGTATAATAGAACGTGAGAGTATCACTCCTGATGGTGCCGAGGAGCGCTACGTCGCCGCTTGATCGTCTGACGGTACCTGTGAGGCTGTCGCCATGGGTCCGAATGACCAGGTTGAACGGCATTGAGGGACCGGGTGTCTCTATGGTGCCCGTCCATGTGCCATCGGCGGTGTCAGCCGTGGGCGACATTGCGACAACGGACAGTGGCTGGCGAGGCGGAATAAAGCTGTCTGCAGCCTGCGCCGAGGCGAGGGCTGCACCACCGAAAGCCAGCGCGGCCAGCAGCAGGAAACTGCGGTACGACATACAGGGCCTCCTTTTATGGGCTGATTTGTGGCCATCAAGCTGACACCACCGGAATGGCTGTGCCATCCGTAGGATTCCCTGGAGGATAATCTGATCGGCTCAATGAGGGCGCGATTCTGCGAACGGTCCGGACTTGTCATGGTGCTCAGAGGTGGCCCTGGCCGGCCTGCTCGAGGCCTCACGCACCCGCTGCTCTATGAATCGCGCCATCGCTGCGTGCGGCAACAGCGGCTCGCCCGAATAGAGTGATGCCGTTCCTTTGATGTCGTTGGGTACCTTGTCGCGGCTCACTTCGCCCTTGGAGACGAGTACAGGCACAACGATAACATCCTTGCCGGTCACTTGATGCTGCAGATCGATGAGTTCCCGCACGCGGGTTACCGCTTCGGCTCGCACCAGCGCTGGAGCATCATCACGTACCAGCTCCATGCGTACATCACGGAAGCCCGTCATCGCCTTCACTGAATCCGCCACTTCACGCAGGTTCTTCATCCACTCGGCATAGTCTTCCGCCGAATTTGGCCCGTGGCCCACGATGAGCAGAGCGCGTTCGCCGGGGTTGGGTGCAAGTGCCCTGGCCCGGTCTGCCAGAACCTGGGCCACCTGAACCGCGTTATCCATGGCTGGTGCAACCACGATGGGTATCCGTGTATCCGGTCTAGTTATGCCGGCCATGTGCAGGTGATGGGTCATGTCTTCGTCGAGTTCGATCGGTGCGCCTGCGAGGTACCTGATCTGGTCGTAATGACCGCTGTAGCTCGAAACGAGCATAGGTACCACAACAATGCGGGCTGCGCCCTTTTCTTCCAGCTTTGCGACGGCATCCTGGAAAGGGGCAGTAGCTGCCTCAGGACCCATCAGGAAGCTCACTTCCAACGGACCGTCCACCTGCGCTTGCGTGGCTACGTCCCTCACGAAAGCATTCCATAATGAATCGCCACCGTGTGCGATTACTATTACACCGGTGGTGCCGGTAGTCGATTGAGCATCGAGGCTGGAGGAAGAAATGGCAATGCTGCTTGCCGCCAGCGCGGAGCTGAGCACAACGTGTCGGAAAATACAGCGAATATGTGCTGGAGAAGCTGTTGCTCTCATGATCGTGGGTGCCGGTGATAATCCTGTGGTCGGACGCGGGCGACCGGTCCGTATGTGGTCAATGGGGAATAATAATATCGGGATTGACGTCAGCAACCGGCCAGGTGAGAAGGTCCATAGCATTCCGCGAATGACGTGGTTGGTGTTGCAGCTCACGAAGCGCAATCAGCAACTCCGACTCGGCATGCTGGAATCCACCGTTTGGAAAGATCGTTGATGTCACGCATGGCGCGATGGTCCGGTTTACGGGTGTGAGCCTGACGTGCGGCATCCGGATAGGCCGGGCCCATGGCATTGCCGGCTGGCTGATCCAGCGTTAATGAAAGTCCTGCCGTAACTGGTTCAGATCGGAACATGGAGTATTGCTCCATGTTACAGACTCTCGTGCACCTTATTGCGGAGGCTATCGTGCATAGTGGCATGAAGTTCTGTTGGTCGGGGTTCGTGATGATCGCTGCGGCCATAGTCCAAGCTGAGCCGGCCGCTGGCCAGAGGCCACCCGGTTCGTCTGCCGAAGTGCAGGCTGCCTACGCCAAGCGGGAAGTGCGTATCCGGATGCGCGATGGCACGGAGCTATTCACCTCGATCTACACGCCACGAGATACCACGAAGAGCTACCCCATCCTGCTCATGCGGACACCATATAGTGTGGCTCCGTATGGACCTGATGCCTATGCCACCTCGCTCGGTCCGTGGAGGGCATTCCAGGACGATGGCTACATATTCGTCAATCAGGATGTCCGTGGCCGCTACATGAGTCAGGGCTACTACTCGTTCACGACGCCGTATATCCCCAACAAACGCGGTCCGAAGGACGTGGACGAATCGAGTGACACCTATGACACCATAGAGTGGGTGCTCAATAACGTCCCGCACAATAATGGACGGGTGGGAACGTGGGGGAACTCCGCCCCGGGCTTCTTCGTGTCCGCTGGGCTGCCGGACGCACACCCTGCGCTCAAGGCTGCCTATCCGTCCGCTCCGATGATTGACTGGTACATGGGGGA
>CAYSKN010000264.1:0-3892 GCA_964431565.1 uncultured Gemmatimonas sp. | reverse complement strand
CAGGGATTGCGGGCATGGCATCGGCTCTTCTGTTGCGATGCCGATACCTTGGCGGAGCGCCGTTGAGCGGTCAGCTAGGAATGCGGACTGATGGACGACCGCTTTTTCAGAAACATGCGAAGACCGTGCTGATTTGGACAGTACTCGCTACCAGCTGATTACAAAAAAATGCTGCGGTCTCCCGATGGCGTCAGGATTGTTGCTCTCTTCATAGCTCTTGTGACTGCGACCCGCAGTGCCAAAAGGGCTTGGCTTTGACGAGAAGTATCTGCATTCGCAGGCACAATTCGTCCAGCATATCGCCCTTCGTAAATCAGTACCTCGTCAAACTCCTTACCCTTTGCTTTGTGAATGGTCATGAGATGAACTCCACGCCATTCCTTGGCGGCTGCTGTGAAATGCTCCTGCAGCAAAGCGCCCCGGACAGCTTCGATAGCGCCGACATACTGTCCTTGGGATCTCCAAAGCTCTGACAAAGACGCCCGCAGGTTTGAGCCCTTGTGAAGCAGGCGGAGATACTTGGCATCAGCGGCAACGCGCGACAGTTGGCCAACGGCAGACGTCGCGAGAAGCCCCCGCGCAGTCAACCAGTCTTCTTCAGGATGGCCGGTGAATACGACGTCCTGGCGAAGCGCTGCTAGGCGCGCGCACTCGCTGATCAACGCTTGGCGATTCTTGCCGCGGATCTTTCCGGAGACCAAGTATTGGTCGATGGCGTCGGCCATGTCGAGTTCCGCCTGCGCAGGGCGTTTGGTGCCACTGCGGCCCCGGATGTGGGTATGTAAGGCGGAGAGTAGCCGCGCAGCCAGAAGCTCCGAAGGGCCTCCTTCCATTAGCGTGGCGATGACGTTTGCCGCAAGCGCCGGGGATTCCGCGTCCATCGCCACCTCGTGGCGAAGGTTGGGCATGCCATCGGACTCCGCGGAGAGGTAGTCGGACACTTGAAGCATGAAGGCCTTGGATGGGACGAGCACTGCGATGGACCAGGCCGGCTCCTTGCGAAGTCGCTTGATTGCCTGGATGAGCTGGGCCTTCGCATGGAAATGCGGACCCCTTCCGTAGTACACGCCGTACTCGACCACCGACACATTGGCATAGACGGCGCCCTTGTTTTTCCCGGTGAGCAAGTCTGAACCGTACGTTGCGATGTCGGTTCCGGCACTGCGATGATTCTCCCCTTCAAACTCGACTGGCAAGGGGTCGAACTGGTCCACGAATTCCTTGAGCCGCTGAGGATCGGCGCCGCGGAATTCGTAAATACGCTGGTCGGGGTCGGCCAAGGCAATGATCCTGCAGCCGCGTCCAAGCTCGCGGACCATCGCCCATTCGTCGGCGTTCGTGTCCTGGAACTCGTCCACGACGAGTATCGGGTAGGTCGCTGTGTAGATACCTGCCAGCCGCCGGCTGCGGCGCAGCAGTTCAGCCGTCAACTGGGCGAAGAGGTCGAAGTGGAGCAGCCCCTCTTCATGGAAAAGGCGCAACTTCTCCTGGTGATGCTGCTCCTTGGCAAAGTGAGCCAAGCGCGCGGAGCCCTCGGGAGGTGGTAGGAGCTGGAGCGGCTTTCCGTTGTTGAGCAGATAGCCATGACTTCGCAGAACGCTCCATGCGAAGCCGTGATAGGTGTTGACATCTAGAAGTCTCAGATCATCCGCGGTGATGAGTTCCTTGGCTTTCTCAAGGACCCGTGCCACTGTGGGCCTCGCGAAGCTGAGAAACAGGATGCGCTGGCCTGATAGGAGCTTTGCTGATCGAATCTCGTCCCTGGCTTTGACCAGGGCGACATGCGTCTTTCCGGAGCCTGGACCACCCATGGCGAGCACGTGCCCCGTGCTTTGCAGAAAGTCCCTCTTCTGCGGTGTCCAGTCTTGTTCGACCGTCATAACTCTTCGTCATCGAACGGTGCTGCCGCCGCTGACGGCACGGGTGGCAGCGGCGGAGGTTCGACGGTGATGTGGATCACCCGCAGCGTGTCCCGGACATACTGCGGCATCTCCGCCTCGGTGCAGCACCCGAGCAAGTCGCCGGCATCGCCGCTTCCCTTGGCCCAGCCAAAGAATTGCCGCAATGCGTCGCGAATTTGCTCCACGGTCTGGGCGGCGTTAGGAGTTTTGGCGATCAGATGGTTCGGCCACGCGTTCTCCGCGACGAGGCTGAGCGCATATCGACGAAGGGCTGCCTCCGCGGTGTGGTGCAGCACTACGTTCTCGAAACCTTTCTCGGCAGATTCAAATGAGTGGTGCACGGCGGCCTTGATGGCAGCGGAAGCGGCTGGTTCCTGCTTGTCGAACACAGCAAAGACCGTCTTGCCCAAGTCTCTAAAGAACTTGCCGAGAGGCGCAACCTGCGCATCGGTTTGCGCATCGATGACGGCCACCCCCAGGGCCTCAAGCGTCTTGTATTCTGTGGGGTTCAAGTCGTTAAGCCGGCGCGCCGCTGCAGGTATCGCATCGAACTCCGTTCGACCTTCGACAACAAGTACATATCGGGCAAGCAGCGCTTCACAGAAGCGGGCCCTGAACTCTGCCTTGTATGCCTTGGGCTTGACCGCTGGTGGGTATGTCGCCAGCATCGCAGAAAGCTTGCCCCCGTCACGCCGCAGCACATGCATCTCGGACGGCGCGAATTCTTCGAGCACATAGGGCGAGTGCGACGTGAAAAGCGCCTGTGCCGACGTCTCGCGCACGCTGTTAACGATGCGCTTCTGGGTATGTGGCGGAAGGGCGATCTCGGGCTCCTCCATCGCGAAGATGACGTTCTGCTTCAGGCCCGCGATGATGGATAGCAGCGCCAGCACCAGTGTATTGATCGTGCCGGTGCCCTGATGGTGATATGGCGCGCAATAGGTGCTGCCGTCCGGACGCTTCGCGCCGGTGCCCATGAAAACGGTCAAATCCTTGCGCAGGGCCTCTCTAGTGAGATCCGACACGCGCATGTGAGGTTCCTCTGCCCAGTCAGAAGGAACGAATCGGCGAACAGCGTCCTGGACGTCCTTCAAGAGCGGGGCGATGCCGAGTTCCGGCTTATCGGCCACGGGGAGTTTGCGCAACTCGTTCAGCAGGTCTTCCCACATCGTCACGCGCTTGTCTTGAAGCCTGAGGATGACATCAAGCAACGACCCGCGCTCCAGGCTCAATGCCCGCGCCCCTGTCCTCAGCGTCCGGAGGTACAGGAAGCCGCACTTGCGCTTGTCGGTCGTTTTGAAAGTTGGGTGAGTACCTTCAGCTAGCACTGGGGTCGCGAAGAAAGTATTGCCCGTGAAGTCGTCTTCTTCCTTGTCGTAGCGACCCTCGAAAAACACCCGCAGCGCGGCCGACACGTCTGACGCATCCGTGCCTTCCGGGGGCGGGCCTACGAGTAGCGTCTTTTCCGTGGCGGACCACCACTCGATGTGGTCACGAAAGTGTCGCTGCTGCTCGGCGGACAGGTCACTGACGATAACTTCAATCCGAATGAGAACCGGATCTCCCTCTTCATCCAGGTAGCGCCCGGCGTGGAAGTCGTGCTCGTCGATGACGGGTCTTCGGGAGAGCCGTTCCGGGCCGAGGACGAGATCTATGGCCTCCAGCAGCGTTGACTTCCCGACGTTGTTGTCACCGAGAAATACGCTGTGGCCTGACAGCGTCACGATGCCGGATTCAATCCCACGAAACTTTTCGACCTTGACTTTTGCAATCTGCATTGGCTCCCCCGATTCTGCTCATGTGAGTTTAGCCAGTAACCAATCGTTTCTCCAAAGAGAGTCCACACTGAATCTGAAAGGACGCAGCCACGTCCTGCGGAGACTGCGGGACGTGGCTGCAAGGTGGGAAGAACAGAAAGCCGGCGGCGCTAGGCCGGCGATGGCGTGGAAATCAGGCGGTGACCAACTGCCGGGCCAGTGCGACCTCGACGG
>CAYSKN010000263.1:0-3908 GCA_964431565.1 uncultured Gemmatimonas sp. | reverse complement strand
GTAGAGGCCGGGGTCGAGGCAGTTAGGCCTGGGGCGACCGCGGGTGAGGTCTATGCCGCGATGCTGCGTGCAGGTCAGGCCATTGATCCGCAGCTATATCGCGAGCACGCTGGGCACGGCGTCGGCCTGGAGGTCCATGAGGAACCGATGATTTACCAAGGCTCGAAGTTCGTTCTTGAGCCCGGCATGGTCGTGATGATCGAGTGTGGTCGTTACATCCTTGACCAAGGCGGATACCAGCTCGAGGACCTTGTCCTGGTTACGCCAACCGGGTACGAGCTCATGACCGACGTGCCGCGCGGCCTGGTGGTCGGCGTCTAGCCGTGAAACCGGTCAATCTCGCGCTGCTAGGGGCTGGCGGAATCAACACGGTCGTCGCGGAATCCGTCATAGCCGGGCGGTTACCCAACGTTCGCGTCGTGGCCGTTTCTGGCTCCAATGCCAGCTCGGCGCGAGCCGAGCAGCTCGCGAGCGATCTTATGGCGCAAGTGGTCGCGCCCGCGGACTTGAGGACCTGTGGAGCTACTTGGGTATTGGAAGCCGCCAGTGGAGCGGCTGTACGTGCCCACATACCCGGGCTGTGGGCGGCTGGCGTCAACACGATCGTTATGAGCGTAGGTGCGATGATTGACGAACACGTATATGGCGCGTACCAGAACAGAGGCAGTGTGCAAGTCGTATTTCCGAGCGGCGGTATCGCCGGACTAGACGGCGTACGTGCATTGGCAGCCGTAGGAGGGCTCACCACAGCGCGGATTACCTCGACGAAGAAGCCAGCCGGTCTACGTGGCGCGCCCTATTTGAACCAGAATGGGATTGAGCTGCCGGATGACCACGCTGTAACCGTTTTCGAAGGCAGCGCCCGGGAGGCCGTGGCCGGCTTCCCGGCAAATGTCAATGTGGCCGTTGCGCTCAGCCTGGCCGGTATCGGGCCCGATCTGACCCAGGTGGTAGTGCGTTCCGACCCCAGCGCGAAGGGGGTCGTGCAGCTAATCGAAGCTTCCGGACCCTTGGCCGCCTTGGAAGTGAGAATCAGATCGCGGCCGAGCCCTCAGAACCCCCGCACCTCCTACTTGGCTGGCGCCGCCGCGGTATCCGCTGTAGGCTCGATTCGGTAATCTGGTGGCTAACCTCATGAGCGGTAGGCATTAGCGGATGTCTGGAAAGGGCACACGTTTGAAGCAGGTAATCATCGACCGAATACGGTCCGGCGATTACCCCGTTGGTCACCGGTTGACCAGCGCGCGGTCAGCTGCAAACGAGTTTGGGGTTCACTCGAACACAGTCAGTCGCATCTATAAGGAGTTGGCGGACGACGGCATCGTGCGCACCGTTCACGGAAGCGGCACCTTCGTAGTCTGCGTGCCCGGGCCCGAGCATGGCATTGGGGCGGTCGACGAGCTATTTTCCTCACTTGCCGCGCTGGCGGAGCAAGCGCGGCATCTGGGGTTGTCGCGTGGTGCCTGGGACGAGCTCGTGGCCGAAAGTTCGTCTCAAGCGTTCGCCGGTGCCGAGCTAGGCATCTGGATGGTGGAGTGCAGTAGGAAGGATGTCGAGGAATTGTCCCTCCGCCTTTCGACGCTGCTGCGCCGCAGTGTGAAGCCACTACTTGTCGACGATGTCCCGCGGCGCCTCCGTGCTTGTGGTCCTGACGATATCTTCTTGACCACTCCGTTCCACTTCGAGGAGGTCTCCGACATGCTGGAAACGGAGCGGGCGCTTCTCAACGTCAACGTGGTGCCAACGTCGGATACTCTGGTGGCCTTTGCCCAGTTGGAGCCCGGCGCCGGTATCAACATAGTGTCGTCAAATCGCCCCACGCTCGATCGGCTAGTGGGCATGGTGAAAACGTACGGCCGGGCCGTTCCGCAGTTCGCCACCCTCATCGACGCGCCCGAGGCACCAGCCGCCATCCGTTCGGCCCAGGTGCTGGTCGATACACAATCCGTGCACGAGCGGGTGATGGACTTGCAGCCCACCGGCCGCGTATTGACTGTTCGTTACCAAATCGAACCGACTTCGGTCGCCTACGTGCGGGAAGTGCTGCGTATACGCGAGGTGGAGCCGGTACGTGGGGAGCCGGTCGGCCAGATATAGCGCGGGCCTAAGCCACCCATTTGACACTGCGGTCCCGCTGAAAATACCGCCTCATCAAGGGCTAGCGGGCATGAGGAGCCGGTATGGGTTGTCGACGTTAGGCGCGGGCTGGTGCGGGGCGGTTCTTGTGGGCGCCGCTGGGACCGGGAGGCAATTGATGCCGTGTGGGTGGCAGGTGCCATGCATGTTCGCACCTTAGAGCGCGCAGTATACGCGTCATTCCGAGAAGACGTTTGTAGTCGCGGTATCCGCGGTTTCGCCATATTGAGTCGTAACCTTGCCGACCTAATGCTTATGGCAATTGGCTAGGCGGTCGGCGTTACGAGGCGCGTCAATTCTCGGTTGACAGGCGAGGGTGACATGGATTGTGTGGATGGCGTGGGTCGGGGGGCATCCGGCCAGCTCCTCGAGCAAGGCATCGATGGCAGCAGCGGCCGTATCGGCACTGCGTACGACTACTCCATTATGGAATACACTATCGTTTCTACAGGACGGAGGTGATTCACGCCGACAGGAAACCATGGGAGATTAGGTAGCGTGTCGACTTGGTCACGGGGGCTTGGGTGATTTGAATTAATCGGCAACGCCTCCACCCATTCCTCGATTAACCGGCTGTGCTCGAGTTCGAGGTTGCTTACAATCACCTGCAAAGTCTGCAGTGGTAGGGTGCGTGAACGAAGAGTTTCTGCCGAGACTATTACGGTTCGACAGTTGGGACACGACCCTTAGGAAGCGAAGCTACACACCCCGAATCGACGTCGGAGGCTTGGAGGGGATCGAAGTTCGAAGGTGACCTCGAAGAAAGCAAGAGGAAAATCCTTTCCACCCAACCCTATACATGAACACCCTGGCGCTTGCCAGGAGGCGCGCCTGCATAGGATTTTGACCGATCGCGGTACAGAGCGTTGAGGCAGCCGCGAGTCGCGCGCGGCCTCCTTCTACTTGGCCGGCGAGGAGATCCATCACGCCCGCACGCGCCTGAAGGGCCGGCAACCCAATGGCATCTGCGGAGCGGGTTCACAAGACCGTGAAGTACGACTTCCACTCAAGCGGGTTTCAGAAGAAACTCTACACTAGCCAAGATAAGTTGCAGGCGGAGGTTGTGCATTAGCTCAATACCCAGCGACCGCATTTTGGGCGCTACTGTCAGGGGATTACGCACATAGGAACGTTCCCGGACGTCAAGCCACTGGCGAAGAGGAGGAGTTGGACTTGCAGTACCCTGCACCCAGAGTGCTGGACAGCAACCAACGACTGTCGGACCATATTTGGACTCTCACAGCTTAAGGCTCCACATGCCGTCCTGCGGATGCGCGTTGAGGCATTGCCAGGTGTATAGCGAAGCGGCGATTGAGCTCACGAACCCCCTGACCGTAATGCTTCAGGAACTAGTGCGGGTCGTCGGGCTTCTTCGGCCCTCAAGAACCGGAGGCGCCATTTTCTGCGATATGAATTCCGGATTGCAGTCGGGTTGCGCAGCCCGCGGTCTATTAAGCGTGGAGCGTGCGCAAGTCGACGTCGCTCAGTGCTATATCCGAACTGTCCGCCGCGACACATCGCGTGCGGTTGCCGTGGGCGCGATAATTAAGATCACCACAAGAAGAATCCAGAGTGTATCATTTCGGGCGAGAAGAAACCCTTCTGTGGCGTTGCTGTACACGCAGAACAGAAGAAAGCAGAGTGGAACCGCGGACATTGGCCCCCCTTGCTTCCAACAACACTGGAGTGCGCTCAGCATCGCGAGTACGAGAGCGCTTAGAAAGAGCCCACCACCAATTAGCCCAATATCCAGTAGAAGATCCAGGAAGCCA
>CAYSKN010000262.1:0-3923 GCA_964431565.1 uncultured Gemmatimonas sp. | reverse complement strand
CCGGCTCGTGTTCACCCGAATCCGGTCAACGATTGCCGTCGCGGAAGGCTGTGCCTCCACGCGAAGCGTGCACCCCAGGGCACCGACGAGCAGCAGACACCACAGGCGGCCAGGCGGTTGGTGTTTCACCAGTCCCTGCCTTGCACCGGGATGCGGGTCTGTCGCTGTCGCCGGCCCTGCACATCCCGTTCTTCCCGTGCCGCACTGTTGAGCAGTGCCTCTGCCTGCTTCTGGTCGAGCCCACCCGGCGGTTGCGATTGTGGTTGCTCAGTCTGCTGCTGATCCTGCGCTCCGTTTCCACCACCACCGCCCGCTCCGCCGGATGTCGGTCGACGCAGCGCCAACTCGTAGTTCCACTGTGCGTCATGGTAGCCCGGCCGGTCTGTCAGCAGCGCTCTGTATGCCGCCCTGGCGTCAGCCAGCCTCGATTCTCCTTCAGCGCTGCCAGGCCGACGTCCCATGATGAGCGCTGCAAGCCCGGCATTGAAACGCGATCGGAAAAGAAGCTCGCCATCCGTGGCCCGGCGGGCAGCTTCAAGACGTTCGGATGCCTCCGAGAGCGAGTCCACCGCGATGAGCACGGTTCCAAGGTTGTAAGCCGTCCGCATTGTTGTATCACCCGTTGCAACCATGTCGCCATACGCGCGAAACGCACCGGGCACATCGCCATCGGCAAACATAGTGGCAGGATCCGGCGAAAACCCGCAGGATCCCAGAACTCCCGTGACCACAACCATCATCGCGAGCAGTGTTGCCGAACCGTTTCCACCCGCTGCATAGCCCGGAAGAATACGGCGCGAGTCCCTGCCAGAGGGACATACAAGCCGCCAGGAATCCCAGGCGAGAAGCATCAGTGCGGGAACCATGAGCCAGAGAAAGCGCGGTACATGGTCCTGATGAGTATCAACGGTTCGTCGCGCGGTCCGCAGGGAGCGCAGTGCGGCGCGCACCCGCGACGCCTTGTCCGATGCGCCGGCGGGAATGAAGGTGCCATTCGCTGCCGCCGCCGCCTTCTGGAGCAGCTCGGGTATGTAATGCGTGACGACCACATTGCCTTCCTGATCCCTCTTCGGTCGTCCCGGAATGTCTGTCGGAATGGTTGCTCCCTCTTCCGTGCCAATGCCTACAGTCACGAGGCTGACACCTTGCCTTCCCGCATCCGACGCAGCGGCTTCGATGTCCTCTGCAGAATCGAAAGCCTCGCCGTCAGTGAAGATCACCAGGGCGCGATCAGCGCCACCATCACTTGCCGTGAGCAGTTCGGTTCCCTGCCTAATCGTGCGCGCGAGTGCACTGCCTGCCTGACCAACGACACTCGGGTCGAGATTGTCCAGCAGCAGTTCGAGCGCTCCATCATCGTTGGTGAGCGGCGTGAGGATGTAGCTCCGGCCGGCAAAGGCCATCAGTGCCACCCTGTCGGCTGGCGACATGGCGCGCAAGCGTCGGACTTCCTGTTTCACACGTTCCAGGCGCGACGGTTGTTCATCCTTTGCCAACATTGACAGCGACGCGTCGATTGCGATGGCCATGTCGATACCGCTCGAACTCGCCGGACCATGTGCAATACCCCACCGCGGTCCGGCGAGCGCCACGCCGATCAACGCCCCCACCACAGTCAGGCGGAATGTCCGGCGCGCCTTGCCGGCGTCCTGTGAGATCATCAGGCGGCCAAGCGCAGGGAGAGATGCATACCGCGCCAGACGCTCAGAATTGCACTGGCTGCAGCGCCTGCGCAGCCACCAGATCAACAGCGGCAGCAGCAGAGCAAACAGCAGCAACCACGGAACGTCGAACACCAGCGGCGGCAGACTGTGAAGCGCTATGATCACGGGAGGATTCCCCGACGCACCCGGAGCACAAGCTCGAATATGAACGCTGCCAACCCGATGAGCGTCGGCCAGCGGAACCGTTCGGTATAACGAATGAAGGCGCGCGCCTCGACGACGGACCTCTCGAGGCGATCTATCTGCTCGTAGATACTCTGCAGCGCAGCAGCGTCCCTTGCGCGGAAATATCGCCCACCCGTGCCGTTCGCGATTTCCGTGAGAAGTGCCTCATCAATCTTCACCGGGCGATTCTCATAGCGCAGTCCGAAGAGACCACGACTCACCGGAACAGGTGCCATGCCTTCGGTTCCCACGCCGATCGTGTAAATGCGTATGCCGAATGCTCCTGCAGCCTGCGCTGCAGTGCGGGGATCAATCGCGCCGCGATTGTTCTCGCCATCAGTGAGAACAATCATCACGCGCGAGCGACCCGGCGCATTGCGAAGGCGGTTGGCAGCTGTGGCAATGGCTGTTCCTATTGCAGTGCCATCCTCAAGTTGCCCCACCTGCAGATTGTCGAGAGCAGCCAGCACCACCGGGTAGTCGGTGGTGAGCGGAACCTGCGTCAGTGCCTCTCCGGCAAACGATACCAGACCGACCCTATCACTCTTCCTGCCCATGACGAAGCGTTTGACCTTGTCTTTGGCCACCTCCAGGCGATTCTGTGGCTGGAAGTCCTCGGCAAGCATCGAACTGGATATGTCGACCGTGAGAATGACATCGATACCATCGCTGGAAACGCGCTCGGTGCGCGCACCGGATCTTGGTTGTGCCACAGCCACGATGAAGGCTGCCAGAGCAATAGCCCTGAGCCAGGGTAGCCACCGCACCCACACTATCCCGGGCCTCGGGCCAGCAGCCAGCAACGTCGTGCGCGAGAAGAGGATTGCATGGCGTGACGGTCTGCGATGCCACCACCACAGCCAGACAGGGATCAACAGAAGCAACAACAGCACTTCCGGGCGGCCAAATGTCAGACCAGACAGCGCCAGGTCGCCCGGAAGCGCATTCCACCAACTACCACTCAGCAGCGCATCCATCCACCTGCGCATCATCGGGCACCCACGCGAGGTCGACGCGACGTGCGACGCGCTCTTTCCTCGACTTCCTGCAGCTCACGCGCCTCCCGGATCTCTGCTTCATTGCGCAGCGCCTCCAAGGCAGCCCGGCGCTCGCGGTCCTCACGTTCCATCCAATCCACGATAGCGCGCGCTTCCGAGAACATCTCATGCGCGCGAGGGGCAGAGACCGGACGTGCAGCAAACTTTACACCATCCGCATCCGTCAGCAGCGAAATCAGACGATCGTGGGGTATCCGCCGGTCGTTGGCCGTCGAAGTGGTGAGTTCAACGCTGGTGAGCGACAGCGTCTCACAGCCAATCAGGGCCGCCACATAGTGGCGGAGCACATCAATGGACAGGGCAACATGCCGGCTGCACTCTCCTGCATCCACCAATGCCATCAGTTCAAGCCTGTCGAACCCTTTCACAGCACTCGTATAAGGATCCACCGCTGTGAGGACAGCCTGCATGTCTTCCTTCGATCTGCCCTTCCGAAACCGCCATAGCAGCCATAACGCAGCCAGCACCAGGCCCGCGGGCCACCAGCGCTGCCACCAGGGCAGACTGCGCAGGAAGAGTCCGCGGGCAGGTTTCGGCTCATGCAGCGATGTGTCCGCCGGTAACACGCTCTTCACGAAGACTGTTGTACCAGCCAGCGGCACCCGCACGGTGGCGTCATCATATCTCACGACCGCGTCCGCCAATCCGATCGGCAGTGGACCAGTGTCCCATGCGCTGAGCGTGTATTCGGCACGTTCGCGTCGGGCGATGGAATCTGTTTCCATCACTGTGACTCTCACGAGCCCTCTCATTGCAACCGCAGCTGAAGAATCGGCTATGCTGGGCCACTCGACGCGTGCATTGACCGGCACAGACATCGTCACTGTCAGCGTGAAAATGTCACCGACATTCACCGAATCCGGCCGCACCAGCATCCCCATTTGCACGCGTGTGTTCATGGATGAGGCGGGGCCGTCAGGGAGAGCCCTCACGGGAGAAATACGTGCTGCACCGGAGGCAGCATGCTGTGCTACCA
>CAYSKN010000261.1:0-3968 GCA_964431565.1 uncultured Gemmatimonas sp. | reverse complement strand
CCCACACGCTGCAGGAGATCCTCACCGTTAAGTCGGACGACGTGAACGGCCGCTCGCGCGTGTACGAGGCGATCGTGAAGGGGCAGAACCTCCCGGAGCCGGGGACCCCCGAGTCGTTCAACGTGCTCGTGAAGGAACTCCAGGCGCTGGGGATCTACGTGAAGATGGGGGCGAAGGGGGAGGCGAACGGGAACGGTGCCGCCGCTGGCGCCGGATTCACCACCGAAGGTGAGGTGTAACCCATGATCGATTTCCGTAGCGCGCGCGAGACGCGTGCCTCGTCGTTCGACTACATCCAGGTCCGCATCGCGTCGCCGGAGGAGATCCGCGGCCCGAAGGACCCGAAGGAGCGCGAGCGCCAGGAGATGTCGGGACTCCGGCAGTGGTGGTCGTGGGGCGAGGTCACCAAGCCCGAGACGATCAACTACCGCTCGTTCAAGCCGGAGAAGGACGGCCTGTTCTGCGAGCGCATCTTCGGCCCGGTGAAGGACTGGGAGTGCCATTGCGGCAAGTACAAGCGCATACGCTATCGCGGCGTGATCTGCGATCGCTGCGGCGTCGAGGTTACGCTGAGCAAGGTACGCCGCGAGCGCATGGGTCATATTGAGCTTGCTGTGCCGGTTGCCCACATCTGGTTCTTCAAGACGCTGCCGTCTCCCATGGGCAATCTCCTCGACGTCACACTGCGTGATCTTGAGAAGGTGGTCTATTACAGCAACTACATCGTCATCGATCCGGGCAACCAGGAAGTGCGCGAGAGGCAGTTGCTGGATGAGGATGAATACCTGACGTTGCGCCAGAAGGCGAAGGCGGAAGGCGATGCGGCGTTCCAGTGCGATATCGGTGCTCCGGCCGTGCGTGAGCTGCTGAAGCGGCTTGATGTCGACAAAGTAGCCGAGGAGTTGCGTGCTGCTGTAGTGGGAGAGACCTCTCAGCATCGCAAGAAGCAGATGCTCAAGCGTCTGAAGATCGTGGATGCCTTCCGCACCTCAGGCGAGGGCGGTGAGATACGCAATCGGCCCGAGTGGATGATACTTGATGTCATCCCGGTCATACCGCCTGACCTGCGTCCGCTGGTGCCGCTTGATGGTGGACGTTTTGCGACTTCGGACCTGAATGATCTCTACAGACGCGTCATCAATCGCAACAACCGCTTGCAGAAGCTCATCTCTCACCGTGCGCCGGAAGTGATCTTGCGCAACGAGAAGCGCATGCTGCAGGAGGCTGTTGACGCACTGTTTGACAACGGTCGTCGCTCCAAGGCAATACGCGGGCGTGGCAAGCGGCCGCTCAAGTCGTTGTCCGACATGTTGAAGGGCAAGCAGGGCCGGTTTCGGCAGAACCTGCTTGGCAAGCGCGTTGACTACTCCGGCCGTTCGGTCATCGTGGTGGGGCCGGAGCTCCAACTGCATCAGTGCGGTCTGCCGAAGGCCATGGCTCTTGAGCTGTTCAAGCCCTTCATTATCCACAAGCTTGTGGAGAGCGGCGAGGCCGAGACGGTGAAGCGCGCCAAGAAGATAGTCGAACGCGAGAACGCGATGGTCTTCGAAGTGCTTGAGGGCATCATCAGGGATCATCCTGTACTCCTCAACCGGGCACCGACGCTGCACCGGCTGGGTATTCAGGCCTTCGAGCCCGTGCTGGTGGAAGGCAAGGCCATCCGCATCCATCCGCTGGTGTGTGCCGCGTTCAACGCCGACTTTGACGGCGACCAGATGGCAGTACACGTACCCCTGTCATTCGAGGCACAGATCGAGGCACGGGTGCTCATGCTGTCATCCAACAACATCCTCAAGCCGTCTGACGGGCGGCCGGTTGCGGAACCATCCCAGGACATCGTTCTTGGCTGTTACGTGGCAACTAAGGCGCCGACGGACTTCGAACGACTTGCAAAGGATGAGCAATGGGTCGCCGGTCTGCCGATGTTCACCGACACGGCCGAGGTGGAGATAGCAATCGCCAATGGGCGGGCGACCTATCAGACACCGGTACGCTGGCTCGATCGGCATCAGGATCCACCGCGATGGATCACCACCACCACCGGTCGTGTGTTGTTCGATACCGTGGTGCCTCACGACCTGCCGTTCCAGAACAAGGACATGAAGAAGAAGGCGCTCGGCGAGCTGGTCTTCGACAGCTATCGCAGTGATGGACTCGCGGCGACAGTTGCTCTGCTCGATCGCCTCAAGGAGTTTGGCTTTCGTCATGCCACACGAGGCGGAGTATCCATCGGGATCGAGGATCTGCACATCCCGGGCGAGAAAGAGACACTGCTGAGGGATGCAACGGAGCGTGTGGAGCGCTTCCAGCGGGCCTACGCGACCGGCAACATCACCAACGGCGAGCGCTACAACAAGGTCATCGACACGTGGACGCACGCGAACACCGATGTCGCGGATGCCATGATCAAGACCATGCGTGACTCGCAGGGCGGATTCAACCCTGTGTACATGATGTACGACTCGGGTTCACGAGGAAGTCGCGACCAGATCCGTCAGCTGGCCGGCATGCGCGGCCTCATGGCCAAGCCGCAAAAGAAACTCACCGGCGGCATCGGTGAGATCATTGAGAACCCGATCAAGTCCAACTTCCGTGAAGGTCTCTCGGTGCTCGAGTACTTCTCCTCCACGCACGGTGCGCGCAAGGGTCTGGCGGACACTGCGTTGAAGACTGCCGATGCAGGCTACCTCACACGTCGTCTCGTGGACGTGGCGCAGGACATGACGATCACCGAGGAGGATTGCGGTACGATCCTCGGCATCGAAACGGCGGCTCTCAAGGAAGGTGAAGACATTATCGGATTCCTGTCGGAGCGCATTGTCGGCAATGTCGCTGCCGAAGACATCATTGACCCGATGGAGCGTGATGAGGCTGGCCGTCCACATGTTCTGGTGGAAGCAGGTCAGCTCATTACGGAGGAGACCGCCCAGCACATTGAGGAGGCCGGCATTGAGGCGGTGAAGATCCGTTCCGTACTCACCTGCGAGGCGCGACGGGGCATTTGCCGCATGTGCTACGGTCGGAATCTGGCGACCATGCGAATGGTTGATCTCGGAGAGGCTGTGGGCATCATTGCAGCACAGTCCATTGGCGAACCCGGAACCCAGCTCACACTTCGTACCTTCCATGTCGGCGGTACCGCTGCACGCATTGCCGAGCAGACAGCACGCAAGACGAAGAAGGCGGGTGTGATCGAGTATGGCGACCGACTCACCGCTGTGATCAACCAGGAAGGAAATAAGGTCGTCACTGCCTACGAGGGTGAGCTGATTATCAAGGTGTCGGGCGACAAGGACGCGGCGATCGAGGCCCGTCTGCAGGTGCCACTCGGTGCCTACCTCATGGTGGAGGATGGTCAGGCTGTCAAGCGCGATGACACGGTGTTCACGTGGGACCCGTACTCCAATCCAATCATTTCGGATGTGGCCGGTAAGGTACGCTTCGTGGACCTCGTTGAGGATGAATCGGTATCCGAGGAGCTGGACGAGCTGACCGGCCTCAGACAGCAGGTAGTCATCGAGGACCGTGAGAAGAAGCTTCATCCACATATCGAGGTCTGGCAGACCAAGGGTGGTAAGGAGAAGCGTGTCCGTGATTTCATCCTTCCGATGGGTGCCGTGCTCACGATCGGCGACGGTGAGGCCATTGCCGCCGGTACGATCCTGGCCAAGGTCAGTCGTGAAGCTTACAAGACACGCGACATTACTGGTGGCCTTCCGCGCGTGGCAGAACTCTTCGAGGCACGCAAGCCGAAGGATCCAGCCACCATTTCCGAAATAGACGGCTTCATACGTTTTGGCGAAATCAAGCGCGGTAAGCGCGAGATATTCGTTCGCCCCGCCGCAGTGGAAAACGGAAGGTGGATTGTGGATGAAGCTGCTGCGGAGCAGACCTACGAGGTTCCATCGGGCAAGCACCTGCGAGTGCACGAGGGTGACCGTGTGCGTGCTGGTGACCGGCTGTCGGAG
>CAYSKN010000260.1:0-3969 GCA_964431565.1 uncultured Gemmatimonas sp. | reverse complement strand
ATGCGGCACATGTGTGCGGGGCAGCACGTGATCACGGGTTGATACTGCTGCTGGAGCCTGGTCGATATCTGGTGGCGGATGCGGGTGTGTTGATCACGAGGGTGCTCTACCGCAAGCGCGCTGGCAACAAGGATTTCGTGGTCACCGACGCCGGCATGAACGATCTGATTCGTCCTGCTCTGTACCAGGCTTATCATGAGATCGACGCTGTAGTTGATACGACGGGCACCATTACTGCCGATGTCGTTGGTCCCATCTGCGAATCGGGCGACTTCTATGCCCTGAACCGTTCACTGCCCGATGTGACGGCGGGCGATCTACTCGTGGTTCAGACGGCCGGCGCCTACGGATATACCATGTCATCGAATTACAACTCCCGCCCCAGGCCGGCAGAAGTGCTTGTGGATGGCGATCGTTTTGCGATCATCTCGGAGCGTGAGCGATACGAGGATCTCGTTCGGCTCGAGCGTGCACACCTCCAGTGGAGAGCCACCTGATGCGTATCGGCCTGTTGTCGGACACCCATGACCGCGTGCCGGCCGTCCGTGCCTTGCTGGAGTTGATGGTGCAGGGTGGTGTATCACTCGTAATGCATGCAGGTGATTACTGCTCACCGTTCGTTATCAGGCCGTTCGAGGACATGTCGCTTCCGCTGCTTGGTGTATTCGGCCGAAACGATGGTGATCATGATGCCCTCATAGCTGCCGCCAATGCTGGCTTCGGCGCTGCCGAGTTGTTTGAGTCACCTCATTCGTTCGACCTTGGCGGCAAGCAGGTCTTGCTTGTTCACGATCTTGCCGATGTGCATCAGCGCTCAATTGATGAGCACCGCGTTGTCGTGCATGGATTCACTCACGTACCGGAAATGAAGACGCGCGGCGAATCGCTGCTGGTAAACCCGGGTGAGGGATGCGGATGGCTGTATGGTGCGCCCACCGGAGCGATTCTCGACCTTGAGGCAGGCGCCGTGGAGTTTCTAAAACTCACCGGACCGGAGTGGAGGAACTGATGGACAGCCGGATTCTCATTCTCGACTGTGGTTCGCAATTCACGCAGCTCATTGCGCGCAGGGTTCGCGAGGCGCGGGTCTACTCGGAAATTCATCCTTCTGACAAGTCGTTGGAGTGGATCAGGGCGTGGAAGCCTTCAGGGATAATCCTGTCGGGCGGTCCCAGTTCCGTTTCTGATGCCGGAGCGCCAACAGTGCCACGCGCGCTCCTCGATATTGCTCCGGTTCTTGGTGTGTGTTACGGGATGCAGCTCATCGTGCACCTCGAAGGTGGAGTAGTTGCTGGCGGAGGCAGGCGTGAATATGGGCGTTCCGAGATAACGGTCGATGAGCCGGTGGGAGTCTTTTCCGGCTTCACGGCTGGCGAGAAGACAACCGTGTGGATGAGCCATGGCGATCATGTGGAGCAACTGCCGTCGGGATATGTGGCCACGGCGCACAGCGGAAATATCTGTTCGGGTTTCCGCCATGTCAGCAAGCCGATCCACGCCGTACAGTTCCATCCCGAGGTTCATCATACCTCACGCGGGGCGGAGATCCTCGAGAATTTCCTGTTTGAGGTGTGTCGCTGCACCTCCGACTGGACACCCGGGCATTTCATAGAACTGGAGGTGGCAAGGATCCGCGAGAAGGTAGGCGACCGGCAGGTCATCTGTGGTCTTTCGGGTGGTGTGGACTCCAGCGTGGCTGCGGCCCTGGTGCACAAGGCGATCGGCGAACAGCTCACGTGCATCTTTGTGGATACCGGTCTGCTGCGTCTTCACGAGCGTGAACAGGTGGAGCGTACATTCCGTGCGCATCTGGGGATCCGGCTTGTGACGGTGCGGGCAGAAGAGAGGTTTCTAGCGGCGCTTGCCGGTGAAGCAGACCCTGAGAAGAAGCGCCGGATCATTGGTCACACGTTCATTGACGTGTTCGAGGATGCATCGGCTGCGGTTGGCGGCGATCCGGCATTTCTGGTACAGGGCACTCTGTATCCGGACGTGATCGAGTCGATGAGTGCCAGGGGTGGGCCGTCGGTGACCATCAAGACTCATCACAATGTTGGCGGGCTCAAGCCTGACATGAAGTTCACGCTGATAGAGCCATTGCGTGAGCTGTTCAAGGACGAAGTTCGCAACGTGGGGCGCGAGCTGGGTCTCCCCGAGGAGATGGTAGGCCGGCATCCGTTCCCCGGTCCGGGTCTGGCTGTGCGGGTGCTTGGTGCAGTCACGCAGACGGCGCTGGATGTATTGCGTCTCGCTGACGCGATCTATATAGAGGAGATCAGGGCTGCCGGCCTCTACAACGAAATCTGGCAGGCATTCGCTGTGTATCTGCCTGTGCGATCGGTGGGCGTCATGGGTGATGGGCGCACCTATGAGAACGTGGTTGCACTGCGTGCGGTGAACAGCACCGATGGCATGACGGCCGACTGGTTTCCATTCCCCCATGAGATACTGGCGTGGATATCAAATCGCATCATCAATGAGGTGGACGGGGTGAACCGCGTGGTGTACGACGTGAGTTCTAAGCCGCCGGCTACGATCGAGTGGGAGTGACCGCACGTCTGGCACGGCCCGGCACCTGAAGGCATAGGAAGCCGCTAAGCCCGCGTCATTGCGGGCTTTTGCTATTTTTCGTCTGGCATTTGAGCTGGTTGAACCTGAAGTTCACTCGTTCTCGTAAAGCGGGGTATTCAACCCGCCATGGATTGTACGGCGCGTGCACGCTCGAAGGCTAGCGGTGAGCGATGTCCAAGGGCGGAGTGAAGACTATGCGGGTTGTACCCGCTTTCCATGCAGCGGAAGATCGTGAGCCGGACATCGGTATGCGTGGTAAAGCGATAGTTCGCGAGGCACTCCACCTCGAGTTTCGCAAAGAGGCTCTCGACCATGGCGTTGTCGTCGGCATCGGCGGGCGAGCCCATCGACGGCCGTACGTCGAGGAGCTCGCAGCGCTGCCCGAAGGCAAAGAATACTAGGCCCCCTCCGCTAATAGCCAGCTGCGAATGGTCAGTACAGACGGATGGAGCTCTCTCGCCAGCTCCTTCTGACTTCAGCCAGCGCCATGATCTGCTCACGATAGGCTGCCGGAAAGGCGGTAGGACGACGGAGCATCAGACACTCTGCCTCTCACACAGAGATGAAGGCTACACCAATACGTGGCAAGTTCGAGTTTACGGGTGGATACGATATCAGCAAGCGCGAGCGCATATCCATCGCGCTCAAAGACTCGACGCAGAAGAGCAAGCGTGAGCAGGTAGACACCATGATTGCATTGGCATGGCGAAGGAAGGTTTCAGCTGGACTTGGTGCGAACACGCGCTCGCCGTGGGCTATCACGCCAGCATAACTGACTTCGTGCATGTCATCTCCAAGGCCTCGATACTGGTGACGGTGGCATGATTCGGCTCGTTGCGCTGCACCGTACATCTGAAGCCTGCCAGAAGTTGGAATGATTGTGAAGCTCAGGAGGGTAGCGAAGCCGCTGAAATGAATATGCATGACGTCTTCGGCGCGTGGGCTTGAAGCGCTCAATACTCACGACGTCCATTCCCATAACATGCGTCGCGTCATAGATGGACTTGGCTCTTATCAATCGAGAGTACACCGTTTGGCCAATGGCCATAGTCCAACTTTGGGCACTGTGGGTCAGATCTATCGCACAAGCAGACAGCAAGGGGGTTCTCCGTGTTTCGAAGGTTTGTTCTGCTGGTTGCATTGGTGAGCATGGCCTCCGCTAGGGAGATACCTGCTCAGTCCTTCGTCCCTTCAGCTGCCGCCACGGCCATGCTCGGCCAGCCGAAGGTGTCCGTGCGCTGGTCGAGCGATCTGCCCGCTGCGACCGACGCTAGAGTGTTCGAGCTACAGAATGGCAGGGTTCATCTCACGGCGGGTCAGATTAGCGGGACTGTGACGAACGCTGCATCGGGTCAGCCGGTGGAAGGTGTACAGGTGATTCTGATCGGCACCACGATG
>CAYSKN010000259.1:0-4001 GCA_964431565.1 uncultured Gemmatimonas sp. | reverse complement strand
CCAAAGAGTACATAGCCCATGAGGGCCGGAAAGAAGAACTTCTTCGGCAGGAAGATCACACCGACAAAACTTCCCACAACGAGCAGGAAGCCGAGGATTCCCCGAAACGTGCGGAAGTTGATAACGGGAACCTTGGCGTACTGGACATTGCTGATCATCAACATGCCGAGCCCGAGCATGACCCATCTGAGCATCTGATGCCATGGCAGATCACCAATCATCGTCTGTGTATAGAGCGGCGTCTGGCTGAACCAGTAGTATGTCGCGAGCGTGAGGCCGGCCGCAGGGCTTGGCAGGCCACTGAAGTG
Source organism: uncultured Gemmatimonas sp. (assembly GCA_964431565.1). Taxonomy (GTDB): domain Bacteria; phylum Gemmatimonadota; class Gemmatimonadetes; order Gemmatimonadales; family Gemmatimonadaceae; genus Gemmatimonas. Next base: position 3,693 of record CAYSKN010000259.1, on the reverse strand, counting down.
CGTGAGCTGCCGTCCGGCCGATTCGACATTGAAACGGGCCAGACGCATCACCGCGCATGCAGTGAAGATGAAACAGAAGATCCACTCCCATCGACTGGACTGAAACACCGCGAAATACATGATCAACGCTGGTGCCATTCCGAAAGAAATGGCGTCCACCAGTGAATCAAGCTCCTCTCCGAAACGCGAGCCCGACTTGGTGGCGCGGGCAATACGGCCGTCAAGCGCGTCTGCTATGGCACCGAAGACAATGAAACGGGCTGCCGCATCGAAGTTCCCGCGCGAAGCGGCAACGATTGCGTACATTCCGAAGAAGAGGTTGGCCAGCGTGAATCCGTTGGGCAGAGCCACGACAGCCCGGCGCGGACGCCCGTCACCTGCCATTGTGTTCGCCTCGTCTCTCTGCCGGTGTGCGTGGGTCATTTCAGCCGGCAGGAAGGTCTGCAAGTACTGTCTCGCCCGCCTTTGTGCGCTGCCCGAGCCTTATGCGCAGCTTCGACTCCGGGGGCAGGAACACATCCACGCGCGAGCCGAAGCGAATGAGCCCCATTCGCTCGCCCTGGATTACCGTGTCGCCGGCGCTGCCGTCCGTAACGATACGACGCGCTACAAGACCAGCGATCTGCCGCACCAGGATGCGGTGCTGCCCGCTCACTATACCGACCGACGCCTGTTCGTTCTCAGTACTGGCAGCCTCCAGAAGGGCGTTGAGAAATCTGCCCGGCCTGGTTGCCACGTAGTCCACGCGACCACTCACTGGATAGCGATTGACATGCACATCGAACACGTTCATGAAGATGGATATGCGAGTGGTGGGTCCACCCACGAAAGCAGGTTCGTCAACCTCGGAAATGAGTACGATCCTGCCGTCCGCCGGAGCTATGGCAACAAGCTCACCTCGTTCTCCGGCGCGCTCCGGATTACGGAAAAACCATGCCACCCAGAGTGTGAGCACAGTGAGGAGGAACGCCAGAAGCCAGAGCGGCCAGGATCTGGCACGCAACGCTCCGCCGTAGGCCATCACGGCGAGTAGCAGCGCTCCGGTGACCAATGGGTACCCCTCGCGGACGATCATCGGATATCCTCGGACAGGCCGAAACCGGCGGGATCGAGCGGCGAGCCGGTGATGCGGGCAAATGCGTCTCGGTAACGGATGCTGGTGGCGTGAACTACCTCGTCCGGCAGGCACGGCGGCGGAGCCTCACCGTTCCAGCGTTCGGCGCGTCGCTCGGTATCGAGCCAGTCCCTCAGCGGCTGTTTGTCGAAACTCGGCTGAGCGCGTCCGGGAACGTACTGATCGACCGGCCAGAAACGGGAGCTGTCGGGTGTGAGTACCTCGTCAATGAGAATGAGCCTCCCGTTGTGCCAGCCAAATTCGAACTTCGTGTCGGCAACGATAATACCACGTGGTTCGGCCTCCGCGCGACCGAACGCGTACACGCGACGGGCGAGTATCTCCAGGTCCCGCGCGGTGCCTGCGCCAACGATCCTAACTACCTCTGCGATCGTGATATTCTCGTCGTGGCCGCTTTCGGCTTTGGTGGCCGGGCTGAAGATCGGTGGGTCGAGACGGGCGCTCTCCACCAGTCCAACCGGGAGCACTTCGCCTGCCAGTGTGCCGTGCATGTGATACTCCTTCCACGCGGAACCTGTGAGATACCCCCGGACCACGCACTCTATGGCCACCACCTCCGTACGCGAGCAGAGCATGCTCCGGCCAGCCAGCATTGCCCTATCCGCCGCGAGTTCAGGTACCTCGCGGATGATTTCATCGACATCGGCGGTGATGAGGTGATTGTCCACGATATCGCGCAGACGGGAGAGCCACCATGCGGTGATCTGCGTGAGCACGATACCCTTGAATGGTATGGGCTCGTTCATCACGACGTCAAAGGCGCTGACGCGGTCGGTGGCCACAAGAAGGAGGCGATCACTGCCCACTGCATAGACATCGCGTACCTTGCCACGCCGCAGGAGAGGCAACGGAAGACTCGTCCGGCTCACGGGTGCAGCACTCATACGCGCACTTCCTCGATTTCCGCAGATATGCGTTCACGCGCGAGCCAGGGAGCCACATGCTCATCCAGGAATTCGTCGACCTGCTGAGGAGCACGCCCGACGTAGCGTGACGGGTCAGCGACTGCCTGCAGATCGGCGAGCGACACACCGAACTCCGGATCACCGGCCAGCCGTTCCAGCATGTCGTTTCGCGATTCACCATCCTTGACGGCACGGGCAGCATCAATGCTGTGCCGACGAATGATTTCATGAGCAGTCTGACGGTCCCCTCCGGCACTGACGAAACGGAGAATGAGCTCCTCTGTTGCCATGAATGGCAATTCGTCACTTACACGACGGTTGATGCGTGCAGGATGCACCTCAAGTCCACTCACCACGTTCTGCATCAGGACAATAATGGCATCGGTTGCGAGAAACGACTCAGGGATCGCCAGTCTGCGATTTGCAGAGTCATCGAGCGTGCGTTCGAAATACTGCACGGCATGGGTCTGGTTTGCGTTCGGTTCGAGCGACATGACGAAACGCGCAAGCGCCGCAATGCGCTCCGAGCGCATGGGATTGCGTTTGTAGGCCATGGCAGATGAACCTATCTGCTGTTTTCCGAAAGGCTCTTCGAGTTCGCCGAACGCCTGCAGCATCCTTATGTCACCCGAAAATTTCGAAGCGGTCGCAGCGATACCTGCCACGACGTCCAGGACCTGTGCATCAACCTTGCGTGAATAAGTCTGACCGCTGACCGGAATGGAGGTAGTGAAGCCCATCTTCGTGCACACCAGCCTGTCGAGCTCACGTACCTTCGCGTGATCTCCATTCAAGAGAGCCAGAAAGCTCGCCTGCGTGCCCGTGGTACCCTTTACACCCCGGAACGGCAACGTCCGGATGCGATGATCGATATCCTCGAGATCGAGCAGGATGTCCTGCATCCAGAGTGTTGTACGCTTCCCTACAGTGGTAAGCTGGGCCGGCTGAAGATGCGTATACCCGAGTGCAGGCACATCCTTCCAGTCACGAGCGAAAACCCCAAGCGAGTCGAGTACGTTGATCAACTTCGCCTGCAGCAGCAGGAGGCCACGCCGCATCAGCACCAGCTCGGTGTTGTCCGTCACGAAGCAGCTCGTGGCACCGAGATGGATATACTTCCGGGCTGCGGGCGCAACATCACCGAATGCGTGAACGTGAGCCATGACATCGTGCCTGAACGATTTTTCGTAAGAGGCAACGGCGTCGAAATCAATGTCATCAAGGTGCGCGCGCATCGCCTCGATCGCCTCGTCCGGTATGGCTACCCCGAGCATCTGCTGTGACTCGGCGAGCGCCAGCCACAACCGCCGCCAGAGTCCGTAGCGTGTCTGCCCGCTCCAGAGGGAGAGCATGGCACTTGATGCGTATCGGTCGGACAGGGGCGACTGGAACGTGTCGTGAAGGGTTCGGCCTGGTACGGTCACTGTATTCAGCGCAAGGTGAATGAAGTCTGGAAAAACTGCCGGTTGCGTTCAAATACGAGCATGATCGGGGCCCGCGTGCCCAGGCGATTGATGGCTGTCGGCACATCCTGAGCAGATCTTATGCGGGTGCGACCAACCTGTGCGATTACATCTCCCTCCTGCACGCCTATCTCATCGCGTATGCGATCGGAAACCTTGAATACCAGGGCGCCCGCTTCCGATGCAAGAC
>CAYSKN010000258.1:0-4004 GCA_964431565.1 uncultured Gemmatimonas sp. | reverse complement strand
ATGTGCAGGCAGCGGCGGCCCGCGCACGGGCGGAGGAGGCGGAGCTCGAGCGTGTTCGCAAGGAGGAGGAAGCCGAGCGTCTGGCGCGTGAAGAAAAGGAACGGGTTGCAGCACTCAGTGACAATGGTCGCGAGATCGAGACACTGAGGCAGCGCATGGTCACGGGAGAGGACAAGGGAAGGGGTGCAGGCTGTACGCTCGCATCCGATCTGAATGGGCTGATCGAGCGCGCCGCTGACTGGGACGCACAGGACCGTGGTGCATTACGCGAATTGACGATTGCACTTTATGCGCATCTCGGCATCGATCCCAGGCGCAACGACAGGGCTCGCAAGCGTTTGAGGAGTCTGGGGTGAAGGCTGACGAATTTCCCGTCGCACGCTATCGCCTCGAATGTGTGGCGGAAACGCCGCATCGACTGCCGTTCTACAGTGGCTCGATGCTTCGTGGTGTCTTTGGCCGTGCCCTGCGTCGCACGGCCTGCATGACCGGACAGCGCGACTGTTCCGGCTGTCCGCTGGTGGCCACCTGTCCCTATACGCAGGTGTTCGAACCGACGGCAGCACCGGATGCACCCCGTCACGCGACACTGGTGCCCTATATCGTCGAGCCTCCTCCGCCTGGTCGCGCCGTGGTGGAGGCGGGAGAGCATTTCCAGTTTCATATGGTGCTGTTCGGTGCAGCGCTCGGGCAGCTGCCGCTGGTGATCTTTGCCTGGCAACGTGCACTGGCGCACGGTGTTGGCCGCCAGCGTAGTCAGTCGGAGTTGCTGCGCGTCGTGCTCGAAGATCCTGCAGATGGCGATCTGACCGTATACGGTGGCGGACAGTCACGTGTACTTGAACACGCACAGAGCATACGGATTCCATCCGCCTTGCCGGCAACCGATTGGTTGCGACTGACATTCACGACACCAACGCGACTGCAGCGCCGTGGCGAACTGGTACGACCATCCGGCTTCAGAGCGCGTGATCTGTTCGAGTCGCTGGCCAGACGTATCCGGCGGGCTGGGCAGTCGGTTGGCATGAGCGATGATGAGCTGCCGGACCCGCATGAGATTGGCCAGGCGGCAGATGAGCTGACGGTTGAGCACGCCCTGAGCTGGGTCGACTGGCAGCGCTGGTCATCGCGTCAGCGGCAGGAAATGCATCTTGGCGGTCTTGGCGGCGACTGCATGCTGCGCGGAGAGCTTGCGCCGTTCATGGAACTGCTCTACCTCGGACAGTGGCTGCATCTTGGCAAGAACACGACGTTCGGCATGGGGCGTTACGAGATCATGAGCGAAGCGCCTGACGTCCGCCCTGGTCGGGTCGTGCGTGATGTCGCAAGCCTGTCGGTCGATGCGCTGTAGTACCAACAGTCGATTTGGCCGGGTCCGGCGGAAATCCAAATAATGCACGGTGAAGACGAATTCCCCCGGCGCGTACTCCTTTGCGCCTGCGGCATGACTCCACAGGTGGTGACGGAGAGTCTGTACTGCCTGCGCGTTGCTGGCGAAGAGCATTTTGCAGTCAACGAGGTGCGCGTCATCACCACCGCCAGAGGGCGCGAGATGGCGGAGGCCTCGCTGCTGGTGGCGGGACATTTCAGGCAGTTTTGCGAAGATTACGGTTTCGACGACGTTCGTTTCGACGCCTCGCACATCGAGGTGATCCGTGATGCCGACGGTAACGAATTCGACGACATCCGCACCCCCGAAGAGAATGCAGCGGCGGCTGACTGCATCACTGATCTGGTACGCCGGTTGAGCCACGATGCGGGCGTTGCCCTTCACGTTTCCCTGGCCGGGGGGCGCAAGACGATGAGCTATTACGCAGGTTATGCACTATCGCTTTTCGGACGCCCGCAGGATCGTCTTTCGCATGTGCTGGTCAGGGAAGAGTACGAAGCCGAACCGGAGTTCTTCTATCCGCCGCCGAGTTCGCGGGCGATACGCACCCGGAATGGACGCCATCTTGATGCCTCCCGTGCCAGACTCACGCTGGCAACCATTCCTTTCGTTCGCCTGCGCGGTTCATTGCCCGTACATATCCTGACGCAGCAGACCAGCTTCAACGAAGCGGTACGCCGTTCCAATCTGGATCAGGCGCCGGAATCGGTGGTCCTGAATCTGCGACAGCGCACGCTGCAGGTGTCCGGAGAGTTCGTACCGCTATCCGAGAAGGAGCTTGCCTTCTACGGTGTTATTGTTAGCGGATGTCTGGCAGATGAATCCGGATTCTAAGGTGGCGAACGCAATATGCATCTCACGCGTGCGTTTACGGAAGAACTGGTCAGGATTCTGTGCAAACGTGAGCCACAGGGCAGCCTGGAAGCACTGTTCGGAATGCTTGAAGACACGGAGCTCGATCCGCGCACCCTGCAGACCTTGCGGGCAGGCATCGGCGTCCTTTACCTGCGCCCCGTTCTGGCTGCCATTCGCAACAAGCTGGTAGATGCCGTCGGCGAGCGGCTGGCGGCACGCTATGAAGTGGTACGGCAAGCCTGCGTGGGAACAGGAGAGCAGAAGGTACCGCTGTACGGGTTGCGCCTGCCCATGACGGCCATTCGCATCGACTCATGATGGTTGCAGGGCGTTTTTCGGATGACCGTGTATTGCGTATCGCGCCACCCCGGTGCCATTGAATGGCTGCACGCGCAGGAGGTGCATGTCGACGTGGTGCTTGCCCACATCGAGGAGTTGGATATCCGCGCCGGAGATACCGTGATCGGCACATTGCCACTTGCCCTGGCGGCGGAAATCTGTGCTGCGGGTGCCATCGTGCTTGCCATCTGTATGGATGTACCTGCAGAGGCACGTGGCCGCGAATTGTCTGCAGAGGATATGCGCCGCTTCGGCGCCCGGTTGTGCCGCTTCCTGGTGAGCACAGCGGAAAAGGGAAAACCCTGAAACGCAGGTTGAACTGCACTTCGCAGGTTCGGATATCGATCCCGGCCCCGGCCCCGGCCGTCTGATGTTCCAATATTGTGAAGCGTGCATGAGGCGGGCTCCCCGCTAGGGTCTGCTCCAGGGATTGGGAGCAGGGAATCATGGCGCAACGAAAACTGTTTCTGGTTGCTTATGACGTGCGCAATCCGGGACGCCTGCAACGGGCGTTGCGGGTCGTGAAGGATTATGCCTGTGGAGGCCAGAAATCGGCGTACGAGTGTTACCTGACCGATGCCGAACGCCGCCGCATGCTGTCACGCATCGAGCAGCAGCTGGATCTGAGCGAAGACCGCCTCATGGTGGTCCCCTTGCGTGCAGGCGGTGCCGTTCGCTGTCTGGGAACTGCCGTACCGGCGCGCGATGCCAGTTTTGTCTATATCGGCTGAAGGTATGGTTCATGGAAAGTCTGTTCATTGACCGGCGTAACGTCACCCTGGACGTGGATGGTCAGGTGCTGCTGGTACGGCATCCGGACGAACGTCGCCCGGTGAGTTTCCCGCTGCAGAATATCGAACGGGTGGTAATCGCGAGCAAGGCACAATTGTCGAGTTCGGTCATCCAGGCGTGTACGCGCGCCGGTGTGTCCCTGCTGTTGCTGAACCCACGTTCTGCGGACGCGTGCTCGGTGACCATGCCGTGGCGTCACGGCAATGCGGCGCGTCGGGTGGCGCAGTACCGTCTGAGTGGAGCGGAAGATTTCTGCCTTGAGGCCAGCCAGGCGTTGATCCACTCGAAACTGCTGTCCCAGGTTCGCACCCTGCGCCGCATGCTGCACCATCATCCAGGGCAGCGTCGGGTCATCACGCGTGCCCTGGAACGTATTGAACGCTCGATTTTCCGTGCCTCTCATGCACCCGACACCGCCACTTTGCGCGGCATCGAAGGTGCCGCCGCCCGCAGTTATTTCCTTGCGCTGTCGTACTGTGTTCCCACCGGGTTGTCCTTCACCGGGCGCAATCGTCGCCCACCGCGTGATCCCGTGAACGCGACCCTGTCACTGAGCTATGTGATGCTGCATTCCGAGGCGGTGAAGGCCTTGTGCGCGGCAGGTCTTGATCCGATGCTCGGCTTCTAC
>CAYSKN010000257.1:0-4037 GCA_964431565.1 uncultured Gemmatimonas sp. | reverse complement strand
CCTTGTGAGTGTCTTTTCACGAACGCAGGGTTCGCCACTGGCCAGTGCTTCTCTGCTTGGTCTGCCAGGAGTCACCTGGCTGTATGTCGCGTATGGCATCGGCGTTCTCACGGCGCTGCTCACCGGCATCTACATGATGCGCATGCTCCTTCTGGCCTTCTTCGGTGAGAACCGCACAGGAAGAGCAGAAAGCGGCGTATTGCATGAAGCACCAATGATCATGACGATTCCGGTTCTCTTGCTCGGAGTACTTACGCTCGCTGGTGGTTGGCTCAACCTGCCGGCGCTGATGCCACTTGGGCCGGTTGGGGTGTTGGACAACTGGCTCTCTCCGGTGACGGCGGGCAGTGCCGCACAGCTCGCTGGCGATAGTCATCTGTCGCAAAGCGCGGAAATGATTCTGGTGAGCATCACCACATCTGTTGCTCTGGCAGGTATCATCATCGCGATGCTGCTCCATCGGAAGCCCATACAGGACAAGGCACACTCACCGAAAGATGTCAGCCTGCTGGCCCGCGCCTATGGCGTTGATGCCCTGGTGGACAAGGCGATTCTGCGACCCGTGGGCGCCCTGGCCGATTCGATGCTTGCCCGTGGTCTTGACCGCGGTGTCGACCAGGCCTTCACGGCAGGTGGATCTTTGCTTTGGCGAACTGCCGCTCTCGTAGGAGCAAGGCTGCAGGATGGTGATGTGGGCAAGTACGCGTGGCTGCTCGCGCTCGGTGCGCTGGCGTTGATGGCTGCCCTGATGCTGAGCTGACGATGCATCAATTGCTGCTGTCCCTGGGGGCCGATCGCTGGGTACTGCCGGTGATGCTGCTGTGGCCGATCGTTTCCTCCATAGTGGTCCGTATGGCGGGACGTGACACTTCGCGTGAGGAGATCGGGATGGAAGCGCCGGGCGGCGGGCCGGATGCGCGCCTTCTGACCGCTCTTGCGCTGATCGTTGAGGCCGCGCTGGCTCTTGTGCTCTGGGGTGTTTTCGACACCGATGGACTGGGATGGCAGGCCCAGGTGAATATCCAATGGCTTGTCGATCCGGGAGCGACGATAAGTCTTGGCGTTGATGGTTTGTCGCTGCCGCTCGTTCTGCTGACCAGTTTTGTGGTGCTCCTGGCATTTCTGGGCTCATGGAACAACGTGAGAGTACGAACGCCGGCGTTCGGCGCGCTGTTGCTGCTCCTCACCAGCGGGCTTGTCGGGGTTTTCATCACGCTGGATTTGCTGGCGTTCTATCTTGCCTGGGAGCTGATGCTAATCCCCACATATCTGCTGGTCGGTGTGTGGGGAGCCGAAGGCACCTCGAGAGCAGCGCTCCGCTACGTGCTCTTCACGTTCGTAGGATCGCTGTTGATGCTGGTTGCTATCATTGCGCTCTGGAGTGCAGGTGGGGCTGGCTCGCTTCATCTCGATTCATTGCTGCAGGTTCAACTCTCGCCCACTGCCCAGTTCTGGATGTTCCTGGCGTTCTTCATCGCATTTGCAGTGAAGTCGGCGCTGGTGCCGTTCCATACCTGGTTGCCGGATGCACAGAGCGCGGCGCCGACGGTACCGGCAATCACAATCGGGCTCAAAGTGGGCGCATACGGCATCCTGCGGTTTGCCATCCCGCTGTTTCCCGCCGCCGCAATGGAACCCACCTTGCGCACCATCATCGTCGTGCTCTCGGCGTTCGCCGTCATCTATGGTGCATTGGTGGCGATGGCCCAGACCGACTTCAAGAGAGTCATCTCCTACAGCTCGATTAGTCATCTTGGGCTAATCATGCTCGCGAGCTTCGCACTCACGCCGCAAAGCATCCAGGGCGCACTGATCGGCATCATCAGCAGTGCAATTGCCACCACCGCGCTCTTCCTGCTGGCTGGCATGATTGAGGACAGACGTGGCACCACTGCCTTCTCCGCATTCGGCGGCATTGCCCGCATCGTACCGTGGTTCAGTACAGCGCTGGTGATTGTCATGTTTTCCACCATCGCGCTCCCGGGTACAGTTGGTTTCGTCGGCGAGCTCCTGATGCTGATAGGCGCCTTCAATGAGTACCCTGTGCCTGCCATCGTCGTGACAGCCGGTGTCATTCTCTCTGCCGTTTACGGTCTTCGCGCCGTACAGAAGCTCATTTTCGAGCGGGTCGACACTGATGTGAATGGCCTGCTTCCCGATCTGGGGGGCCGTGAGCGGCTCGTGATGATCACGCTGGTGGTTGCCATCATGTACCTCGGGCTGGCACCAAATATCATCCTCCGGCGCTCCGATCGCGCCACGCAAACTCTCATCGAGTCGGTTCGGTTCGGTCCCAACGCCCCGACGACGTTTCCGCCCGTGTCGCTGAGTCGCTGACGATGCCCGAGGTCCTGTCTACCGGCGCGATTATGCGCGCCCTTCTTCCTGAACTGCTTCTCTCATGCGGTGCGATGGTGCTGCTGCTCGCATCTGTGTGGACACGACAGGCGAATCATGAAGGAGCGGCCGAGGGCGGCGAGCGCACTTCAGCGCTTGCACGGTTTGGCGTTGCCATCTGCCTCCTGGTGGCGTTGTCCATCGTCATCGCGTGGGGTGACGGGGCGGGTGGTACTCCTGACGGACGGATCGCAGGTGATGGTTTCCGTTGGGCTATGGATCTGATAATTCTGCTTGGCACAGCGTTATCGCTCATGCTCCTGGAGGCGGACCATCAGCGCAGTGCGGCCTTCGGACCGGAAGTCCCTGCATTGATCCTTCTTGCTGCGACCGGCATGATGGTGCTTGCCGGAGCCCGCGATCTGATCCTCATGTTCCTGGGCATCGAATTGATGTCATTTGCCGTGTATGTGCTTGCGGGTGTCAACCGGCGGAGTCAGCGAAGCGCCGAATCTGCGATGAAGTACTTCCTCCTCGGCGCGGTCTCCTCAAGCTTCCTGCTCTACGGCATGGCCCTGCTGTATGGCGCCACGGGCAGCACGCTGTTCTCCGAAATAGCCGGTTGGGTAGCGGGTCAGTCCACCCTGTCACCGTTGTTCATGGCCGGAGTGGCGCTGCTCCTGGTCGGTCTGGCATTCAAAGTTGCAGCAGCACCTTTCCACCTCTGGACTCCGGATGTCTACGACGGTGCTCCTCTTCCTGTCACGGCCTTCATGTCGGCCACTGTCAAGGCAGCTGCATTCGCGACCTTTGCACGGGTCATGCTGGAGGCGCTTGGAGGTGCACAGCCTCGATGGCATATGGGCCTGTGGTGGCTTGCCGTTGTAACCATGCTGGTTGGCAACATCCTCGCCTTGCCTCAGCGCAACCTTGTGCGGTTGCTGGCCTACGCCAGCATCGCACACGCTGGTTATATCCTCGTTACAATAGTGGTCGGCAGCGCCGCCGGGACGGCGGCGTTCATCTTCTACATCCTGTCCTACACGCTGGCCACAATGGGGGCGTTCGGAGTACTGATCACGATAAATGCTGGTCGCGACAGATCTCCAACTCTTGATGACATTGCGGGATTGTGGCTGGTTCGTCCATGGCTCGCAATTGCGATGAGCGTGTTTCTCCTTGCATTCCTTGGCATACCGGTGCTTGGCGGAATGGGCTTCTTTGCCAAGTGGTACATCCTCCAGGCTGCCCTTCAGGCGCCCGCTCCGCAAACCATCCTCGTAGTCGTGCTGGTCCTGACCAGCGCCGTCTCATCATGAGGACCACCGTAGACGGCATTGGTGCAAAGAGCGTTTGTCTTTGTGATCCTGTCTTCTCCCATGAACCAGCGCACCAGATCCAGTGCGTGGGTGCCGAGTGCGCCGCGCCGCGGAACGGCCCGTAGAGCTGGCTCGCGAACTTCGTGCTGTAGCTCATGATCGGGAGGAGGTCATGGCCCGTCGAATCGAGTGCCAACCGCAACGCCGCGACGCGGCCGTCGTTCATGTCGCTCGGCGCGATGCCGTCCGCACCTGCCGCGGCGTAGGCGAGTGCGAGATCGGCCAGTGCATCGAGCGTTGCCGGCAGGTCCTGTTCGCCACGCGTATCGTGCAGGCAGCAATGACCATCAGCCGTATAGCCGCAGAGGCAGGTGTCGAGCC
>CAYSKN010000256.1:0-4133 GCA_964431565.1 uncultured Gemmatimonas sp. | reverse complement strand
GGCTAGGGTCAACATGATGCGCGAGCGTGGCTGCGCAAGCCGTACAAGGCACGAGACGCCATCGGCGGACTAGTCCCGTGACGCCGTTCGACCCGCACCATACAGCGGCTACCTGCACGGCGCGGAGCACGCAGCTCTTCAACGGGTCTTTCTCGGAAGGATCAAGCACGAGTGGCTCGCGCCCCGTTACCTCTGGATGTGTGATCCAAGAAGTTGCTGACCTCTGACGAGGTGACCCAAGACAGAAGCCTCCGCGCGCTACGTCAGCGGCGCACAGCGCATCGGCGGACCGATCGGCGAGGCAGCCTCGATCCTAGCTGAGGGCGCGCTGCTCGTGTTGAACTGATGCCCTGGCGCTTCCGGCCTTCGGTAGCGCTGCAACGCGCAACTGGACAAGCCAACCTCGACCGCAGTCACCGCGTGCTGGCAGAAGCTTTCCGGCGACAGACTCGTGCTGGGCCTCGAAGGCACTTGGCGAGCACAACGAGGGGAGCCCATGTTTTCGTCTTGCTTCCGCTGTCGAAGACCAAGGGATGAACAAAGTCAGTTAGGGAGCGTCTGAAGAACAGGCGATGACGACGAACGCGAGATCGCAGTTGTGCTCATGCAGGCGATCCAGTGGCGGCTTCTGGCCGATCTGCAATGCGAGATCGACGCCTTGATCGTCTGCACGGACACGGGCGCTATGCATGGCCCAAGCTCTTGCGCACGATGAACAGGTTCGCCAGTGCGGCGGTGACCTCCAGCCGATGCAGGTTCTTGGCCAAGCCGCGGTAGCGCACCTTCTGGAACCCAAACACCCGCTTGATGACCCCGATGGTGTGCTCGACCTTGCTGCGGATGCTGGACTTGGCCCGGTTGACCGCCTTGATCCGCTCATCGATCCGCTTGCCCCATCGGTACCTCCGGTTGGTGAAGTCTCGGGCGTTGGGCGCTACCCTGCGCATCGCCTCACGCTGTCCCCGATAGGCTTGGTCACCCCAGACTCGTGTCTCCCTTCCGTGCAGCAGATGCGGCAGCGCCAGGGCATCGGCCACGTTGGCGGCCGACACCTTGATCGTGTGGATGATCTTGCTGTGGCTGTCCACACCGAGGTGCATCTTCATGCCGAAGTACCACTGCTTGCCCTTGGCCGTCTGGTGCATCTCGGGATCGCGCTCACCGTCCTTGTTCTTCGTCGAACTGGGCGCACTGATGATCGTGGCATCGACAATCGTGCCGTTGCCAACCTTGATCCCGTTCTCCCGCAGGTACGTGTTCATCGCCTTAAGCAGCGTTTTGCCCATCCCGTTGCGTTCCAGCAGGTGTCGGAACTTGCACACCGTGGTCTCATCAGGCGCGGGCTCCGCAGCCAGGTCGATCCCGGCAAACCGCCGCATCGAGGCCGAGTCGTACAGGGCTTCTTCCACCGCCGGGTCGGAGAGGTTGAACCACAGCTGCAGGAAGTAGATCCGCAGCATCCGCTCCAGCGGCACCGCGGGACGCCCGCCGGCCTCGGTGGTTCCCTTCGGGTAGATCGGTTCGATCGCCTCCCCGAGTTCATTCCACGGAACCAGTCGATCCATCTCGGAGAGGAACTGCTCCCGGCGCGTCGTCTTGCCGTACTTCTCAAATCCCACCAGCGTCTGCTGCTTCATCGGTGCGTTCCTCCGTGCCCAAAGTGTGCAGCAAACGTGGCCGGTAAATCAGACGTTCCTTAGCTTGAAAGGCGAATTCTGCTTCAGTCTTCCGATTGCAAGCATTGAAAGCGCAATGCTTAGTAGCAGCAGGGTAGAGGGTTCTGGAACCCGATGTATGGAAAATGCGCCTTGTGCGAAAAACGATCTTGTATTGCCAATGAATCGGGGGTCCATTAGGCCGGTCACGTTCGCGAAGGCCATCGGTCCTTGGTCGGTGCCGTAACCCCAGTTGTAAAGGTCCATCCACGGGAAATCGGAGCTGCTAAATACGCCGCAGCAGATTCCCGCGAGTTCGCCATCCTGGACTAGCAGTGTCCACGGTCCAAAGCCTGCAGCACTGGTACTTGGATTATTGAATCGCGATCCGGAGTAGTCTGAATCTGGGTCAGGCCTGCTTGAGTCCCAGACCGTAGCACCGAGTGCAAAATAGAATGATTCGAATCCTACGTCTTTGTAACCGTCAGTCGAAAGTACCGCTGCATCGATTGAGAACGTCCCACTGTAGGTTACACCGGCGTGCACCGGATCAGTTAAGGCACACGCTTCGCCTTCAAGAGAGGCGCCAACGGAACATTTGCTGAAGATGACGTCAAGTCGGTAATTCTGTACATCCACGGGTACGGCGACAGCTGGCGGCATTCGCGCGACGCACAGCCCGAAAATGACTAGCGTTGCGAATAACTTTCGAGTTGCCATATTCCACATCCACATTTCGCGGGCCTTGTGGCACTTGAGCAAGTCTCGTGCCTCAGCGGCTCATCTAAGGGGAAATCAAACCCTTGAGCCGCGAACGCTGGAAAATGTGAAGATGAATGTAAAGTATTTCGACAGCGACGCCGACGGACATGCTTTCGGAGCCAACAGCACGCGGCGGTGCTGCGCACTGCGATCGAGGGCTTTGCGGGCGCGTTCGCCATGATTCAACTCGTCGTCGAGAATGCGCAATCGACGCGCAAGCGGGCGAGACTGTGGGCTTGGCACTTGGTTGCCTGTCACGCCGAGATCATGGCGCACACTGAACAGCGGGCGGCCGATGTGCATTGAGGTGCGACCTGCCGGGGTTAATTGCATTGGTCATGATTTTGCCACGCATCGGCGCATAGTCGGATTGCCTAATTCTGGATCGCGTCAACAATGCCATTCGATGTGTAGACGAACGAATGGTCATAAACATACTGGCGAGAAACCCACCCCGCAGTGATCGTGCTATTGGTTTTTGCCGGGGCGCCCCACGAGCAACGGATCATTGATTCCGGATCACCGATCCGGATCATTCCTTCGTCGATGCGTTTCCATTGCGCGGCGGAGAATATATGCCGTCGCTTCAGCTCCGCGCGGGCCTCCTTATCGTAATCACCATGGATGGCATCGCACAGGTCCGCTATTGGCTTGCTTCGAAGATCGCGCAGCCATACGGCCTTAAATCTCGCGTCTCGCTCTTCCATCTTCCGCACTTGCTCTTGATTCTCTCTGGCCTCGCGGTAGTTGTTAAAGATTATGGTCTGCTGCGTATCGAGTTCGTCATAGGCTCGTTTGGAGCAATCCGTGCGCCCTCGATCTTGCTGCCATTCGCAAAAGTAACTTGAGTAGGGCTGATTTTCGTCAGCTTCATCTGCCCGCAAGTAACCCGCTATGGACAAGAGCTCAACGCCAACCACAATCGCAACCATTGTCTTCATGAACAAAAGATACTCCTCGCGCGGCTATCTTGTTGCGCCACGAGGTACATGTCGCGAAATGTCTACCGAAGCTGAAAATTTCAGTCGTGGTGGCTTGCGAACATCCGGCCGGCCCTGCGGCAGCGTCGCGATCTTCTTCGCGGCCATGGCGCGCCGGCTCTCGTCGAGGTGTCGCCGGTGCGGGATCTGCGATACGACGAAGCCGACGGGCTGCTCGAGATGCGCAAAACATCGCGCGGAAGCCTCGGCATAGCACCGATTCGGCGGCGATCGGCACCGACCCGCTACCTAGGGCAAGGGGTGGCGCTGCGCCGCTGGAATCTGCCGTTACTGACGAGGTTCCGCTTGCTCCGGCAACTCGGGGACGAGGAGACGCAAGCTGGATATCATGCAGCGCGTAGCCGGGACAGTCGCAACAAATAAGTTGCGAATCGGGCCCACGCTTTGCGATTGAATGGCATCGCAGGCCGAATGTGCGGCAAATATCATGGATCTGCTGCGCCTCTGCCATAGCGAGGATCCGTGCACGCCGACCAGCGCACCGGCTACGACGCGGACTCGGCTGTCGCGCTCCGTGCAAATTCAGTGCAGTGGGGTACTCCACTCGACACACTTTGGCGCACGGACTCACTCTGCTCGTAGTACTGATCGCTTGGCCAATCAATCACTTATTGAGGACGGCACAGCGTGCCGATGAGTAGCAACAAGTAGGATGCACGGCTGTTAATCCGTTGGTCGTTGGTTCGAGTCCAACCCGGGGAGCCATCCAGATCGC
>CAYSKN010000255.1:0-4137 GCA_964431565.1 uncultured Gemmatimonas sp. | reverse complement strand
AGATGGCTGGCCGCATTCGCATTCGCCTTAAGGCTTTTGACCACGCCGTGATCGATCAGGCGTCGTCGGATATTGTCCGCACCGCCGAGAAGACAGGCGCATCGGTCTCAGGGCCGATTCCGCTCCCGACCAAGACTCAGCGTTGGACTGTTCTCCGTTCGCCGCACGTTGACAAGAAGTCGCGTGAGCAGTTCGAACTGAAGACGCACAAACGCGTGATCGACATACTCGATTCACGTGCCGGTACGGTGGACGCGCTCACGAAGCTGGATCTTCCGGCCGGTGTGGACGTGGAGATCAAGGTAGAGTAAGAGTAGTAGGCAGCAGAGAGCGAGGCTCGGGATGATTACGCCGCGCACGATGGCGGCGCGTACTGATGGGGTCGCACAAGGCGGCCCGGTCCACAGTCCAACGGGGACGCTCCGGCGTCACGCGACTCGTACGGAGTAAAGCATTTCATGATCGGCATTATAGGCAGGAAGCTGGGAATGACCCAGTTGTTCAACGAGCAGGGGCAGCAGGTGCCCTGTACCGTGGTGGAGGCCACGCCCAACGCTGTCACGAAGGTGACAACGGCGGATGAGGCCGGCTTTCAGGCGGTGGAACTCGGCTTTGGGACGCAGCGTATTGCGCGTCCCAACCGGAAGGGCGAGCGTACTCCAAAGGGGCGGCGCGCCACAAGGGCCGAGATGGGGCATGCGAAGAAGGCGGGCCTTGATGCGCCACCGTCTGTGCTCAGGAGCTTTCGTCTCGACGACGTGCCGGGAAAGAATCCCGACGTCCCGTCGTACCTTATCGGTGACAAGGTCACCGTGGATATCTTCACGCCCGGTGAACGAGTAAAGGTCACCGGAACATCCAAGGGCCGTGGTTTCCAGAGTGTCGTCAAGCGCTATGGTATTGGCGGCGGTCCCAACACTCACGGCAACACCAAGCATCGCAGGCCGGGTTCGATCGGAGCTGGCACAAATCCGTCCAGGGTAATCAAAGGCAAGCGCATGCCGGGCCACTATGGTGCGGCACAACACACGGCGCTCAACCTCCGCGTCGAGAAGGTGGACGCCGAGCGGAATCTCATCTATCTGCGCGGCAGCGTGGCGGGACCGACCAACGGTATCGTCTTCGTGCGGAAACAGGGCTGATCATGACAACGGGACCCCAGACCTTCGAGGCGCCTGTGTATACGGCGCAGGGAAAGCGCGGAGGCGCGTGCACGCTTCCCGCGGGTACGTTCGACGGCATCGTGAACGTGCCGGTCATGCACCAGGCGGTGAAGGCACAGCTTGCCAACCGGCGCCAGGGCACGGCCAAGACCAAGACACGTGGTGAAGTAACGGGCGGCAACCAGAAGCCGTGGAAGCAGAAAGGTACCGGTCGGGCGCGTCAGGGATCGACGAGGGCACCCAACTGGCCGGGCGGTGGCACTGTATTCGGTCCCAGGCCGCGAAGCTATGCGCAGGTAGTGCCGAAGCAGGTGCGGCAGCTTGCACGGAAGAGCGCACTCAACGCCCGCGCGCGAGAAAACGCTGTATACGTGGTGGAGTCGCTCGATTTCGCAAAGCCGCGGACACGTGCTATGGACGAACTGCTTGCCAGGCTTGGAGTCGCCGGCAGGAACGTGCTGGTGCTTACCAATGGCGTGAAGCCGAACGTCTATCTGAGCGCCCGCAACCTCGGCTATGCGCACGTGATGCCATACAGTGATGCGAGCACATATCAGATCCTGTGGTCCGACGTGCTCGTAATCGAGTCGTCGGCTCTCACCCAGCATCAGGCGGAGGGCTGATTGATGGCTACCCTGCATCGCACCATCTTGCGGCCTGTCATCACGGAGCGTACCTCCGCAGCCTACCAGGATCGCGGTGAGTACACGTTCCAGGTGGCACCCGATGCCACCAAACAGAACATCAGGGAGGCGATCGAACGTCTCTTCGGCGTGAAGGTCACCGATGTCTGGACATCGAACGCACGCGGCAAGAGGCGCCGCGTCGGTCAGTCGATCGGCCGCCGTCCACATACAAAGAAGGCGATCGTGAAGCTGCGTGACGGTGACACCATCGCGATCTTCGAGGGTTGAGTCGCATGGGCATACGTCAATTCAAGCCGGTCACCAAGGGTACGCGATTCCGTTCGGTTTCGGATTTCGCTGAGATCACCCGTTCAACGCCGGAGAAGTCCCTCACCGGTCCGCTCAAGAAGTCGGGTGGTCGGGACAATCACGGACACATTGCCATGCGCCGCTTGGGCGGCGGTCACAAGCGCAGATATCGTCTCATCGATTTCAGGCGTGACAAACATGCTGTCCCTGCCACGGTGGCTCATATCGAGTATGACCCGAACCGTTCGGCACGCATCGCACTGCTGGAGTATGCAGATGGTGAGAAGCGATACATTCTGCATCCGAAGGGGCTGAAGCAGGGGGACATTGTCATGGCAGGTCCGGGCAGCGATGTCCGAACTGGCAATGCGATCCCTCTCAGGGAGGTACCGCTGGGCACATCGGTGCACAACATCGAGCTCAAGATTGGCAAGGGTGGGCAGATGGCTCGCTCAGCCGGCGCCTTTGCGCAAGTGGTGGCGAAGGAAGGCGACTACGTGACGCTGAGGATGGCCTCGACTGAAATGCGTCTCGTGCATGGGAACTGCATGGCGACGATCGGGGAGGTGGGTAACGCCGAACACGAGTTGCAGTCGCACGGCAAGGCGGGCAAGAGCCGCTGGCTGGGCAAGCGTCCGAAGGTGCGTGGTGAGGTTATGAATCCCGTGGATCACCCACTCGGTGGTCGCACGCGTGGTGGTCGTAACGTTGTGAGTCCGTGGGGCAAGAAGGAAGGTGTCAAGACGCGCAACACCAAGAAGGCGTCGCAGCGTCTCATCGTGCGCGGCCGCAAGCGCGGCCGGGCGACGAAGTAACCGCCAGGCGAGACGAGAGCCGATATGTCGAGAAGCATCAGAAAGGGTCCGTTCGTCGCTGAGCGCCTGGAGGCGAAGGTGGTCGCGATGAATGCGGTGAATGCGAAGAAGGTCGTGAAGACCTGGTCGCGTGCCAGCACGATTCTCCCCGAGTTCGTGGGACACACGTTTGCGGTACACAACGGAAACAAGTTCATTCCGGTGTACGTGACCGAAAACATGGTTGGACACAAGCTGGGTGAGTTTTCGCCGACGCGGATGTTCCGCGGTCACGCGGGTCAGAAGGCTGACGCGAAGAAGAAGGGAGGCAAGTAGGTATGTCCCGTACCGGACAGAAGGGGATCGAGGCGCGCGCCATTCAGCGCACGGCCCGACAGTCCCCTTACAAGATGCGGCTGGTGATCGATCAGATTCGCGGGCAGCGGGTAAATGAAGCACTTGCCTTGCTGAAATTTTCCAAGAAGCACGCAGCTGAGCAGATCGAGAAGACGCTCAACAGCGCTGTTGCCAATGCCGAACAGGCGGCCCGTGCAGCCAGCGTGTCCCTTGATGTCGACGCACTGGTGATCACGAGGGCCGTGGTGAACGAGGGGCCGAAACTGAAGCGTTGGACTCCCGCGGCCATGGGTCGTGCGACTCCCATGCTGAAGAGAACGAGCCATGTGGAGATCGTCGTGAAGGAGGCGGTGCGCTAATGGGACAGAAGACCAATCCGATCGGGTTCCGCCTCGGGGTTACAAAGAGCTGGCGGTCGACCTGGTATGCAAAGAAGGACATGCCGGCGCTTCTCAAGGAAGACGCGTTGCTGCGGAAGTACCTCAAGGCCAGACTGGAGAACGCTGCGATTGCTGATGTCACGATCGAGCGCAAGCCCGGTAAGGTCGTCGTTACGATCCACACTGGACGCCCCGGCGTTGTCATCGGGAAGAAGGGAGCCGAGGTGGACAAGCTTCGTGACGAACTTGCCCAGCTTACCGGCAAGGAGGTCGGCATCAATGTCGAGGAGATCAAGCGTCCGGAGATCGAGGCTCAGCTCGTCGCCGACAACATTGCTGCCCAGCTTGCACAGCGCATCTCGTTCCGTCGCGCCATGAAGCGTGCGGTGCAGAGTGCCATGCGGATGGGTGCGATGGGAATCAAGGTGAAGACCGGTGGTCGCCTGGGCGGGGCGGAGATCGCCCGAGTGGAAGGGTATATGGAAGGCCGGGTGCCCCTTCACACGTT
>CAYSKN010000254.1:3852-4146 GCA_964431565.1 uncultured Gemmatimonas sp. | reverse complement strand
CCGCCCTGAGAGGCATCCATGACTTGGCGATTTCATCCACCTCATCCGTTCCCAGCTTCGAATGCAGCTTCCTCAGTTCCGAGACAGCCCTTTCAAGCGCCAGGTCACCAGAAGGCCAGACGTCCCGTCTTCGCAGAGAAAACAACAGATACGTGTATGCAGTCCATCTTCCTACACCGTGCAGTTGCATCAGTTGCGCACTGGCCTTCTCATCACTCATTGACGCAAGAGAATCGACGTCCAGCACACCTGTGAGCATGTCCTCGGCGATCCTCCGTACATAGGTGGCCTTCT
>CAYSKN010000254.1:0-3842 GCA_964431565.1 uncultured Gemmatimonas sp. | reverse complement strand
GAAACCCATCTTTCGGAGCCCATCCGAGTCGACCTGAAGAAATGAAGTCGGGGTGACATCGCCAACTCTGCTCTCGAGCTTGCCGTACGTGGCTGCCGCGGATTCAACCGACACCTGCTGGCCCAGAATCGCGAGCGTCAAGCCGGGGAAACCATCAGGATGGGCCCAGAAAGGAGGTATCCCCCACCTGGCAACAATGCCAGCCATATCAGGATCAAGTTCGATCAGTTCCGATATGGCGTGCGGCCAACGCTGCTCGGTCAACCTGAGGGAATCGGCCGGCGATTCTCTTCCGGAGCCCTGCTTCATCGTGTCGCCACTGACCGGCTCAACCCGCGTGCGCAAGATTACCGTGATGTCCAACACGCCAGAACCTCCTGTCAATCGACAAGACATCGCCGGCAAACCGGGCGCGTGGCCCCACTGGCGATCGGTGCTTGCTCGCCACTGGGGTGTCGACGCAGAGCTCAGTCGCCTCGAGGGCGAGTACGACCTCAACCTGCTTGCGGAAGGAAGTGACTCTCATATTCTGAAAGTAATGAGAGCAGGCTGCGAGCCGGCGGTGGCGGACATGCAATGCCGGGCGCTCGAGCACCTGCGTGTCCGAATGGCAACCGCGTTGCCACCAAACGCCCTTCCCTTCCCGCGCATTCAACGCACGCTCTCGGGCGAACTCTTCGCGACGGTCGTCGACGAGTGCGGTGAGCCGCGCAGTGCATGGCTAATGGGCAGGCTGCCTGGCATACCCTACGCCCTGTGGCGTCCACACACCCCTCAACTGGCTCATGACCTGGGACGTGCGGCAGCACAGGCCGACCTCGCTCTCGCCAGCTTCGGGCATCCCATGCTGTACAGGAGATTCAAGTGGAATCTCACCGATGCGCTCTGGATCGCCGACAGATACCACGATCTGCTCAACCCGTCCCGGTGTGCCATTCTGGATGGTATCGTGAGGAGCTACCGAGCCATTCAGAACGCGCTCAACGCGCTCCCGACAACAGCAATCCACAACGATCTCAACGACTACAACATCCTCGTTGGCGGTTCGATCAACCAACCTGCTCTCATCACCGGATTGACAGATACGGGTGATATGTGTGCGGCGCCAAGAGTCTGCGAGCTTGCCATCGCGGGGGCTTACGTTGTACTTGGCCATCATGCGCCCATGGCACAGTTGAGTGCCCTGGTGGGCGGTTATCACGCCGAGTGGCCTCTTACGCCACATGAAGTGGACCTCATCTGGCCGCTCCTCAGGATGCGCCTGGCCGTGAGTGTGGTGAACTCGGCGCTCGCTGCGCTTGAGAGGCCTGATGACACCTATCTCGTAATCTCAGAGAAGCCGGCGTGGTATTTCCTTGAGAACCACGGCGTGAATGGTGACCTCGCAGGTATGCGCCTCAGAGCTGCCTGCGGAATGCCGGTGACCGACAATGCCAACCACGCCGAGCGCTGGCTGGATGAGACACGGGGCCGGTTCGCGCCGGTTCTGGGAAGGGATCTCTCAAGTGCACCAATGCGCTCACTCTCCGTGCATGACAGTACAACGCCAGAGGATCCATTCTCCATCACTCGTGCCGAGGCTGCGTGTCTCGGTACCGGGTCAGGATCTGGAAGAAAAACCTGGCTGGGCTATTATGGTGAACCGAGACTGATTTACACCGAACCGGCCTACCTGAGCGGCCGTAGCATCATCGACAATCGGCGAACCGTACATCTGGGTATTGATGTCTTTACCGCACCTGGAAGCCCTGTGCACACACCGCTCGAAGCGACTGTATTCCATGCAGGTGTCCGTCCTGACTACCTCGACTACGGCGGCCTTGCAATACTGAGACATGTCACGTCCGGTGGTGTCGAATTCTTCACACTGTACGGTCACCTCGCTCCCAATTCCATTGCCGGGTTGTACGCGGGCCAGCGTCTTGAACGGGGCGAGTGCTTTGCCAGCGTGGGCGACGTGGCAGAGAATGGCGGATGGAACCCGCACCTGCATTTCCAGTTGGGACTCGCCGCATCCGGCCTGGGAAACGACTGGCCAGGCGCGGTCGATCCGGACGAGTTCCTCTTCTGGCAGAAGGCCTGCCCCAATCCCGCGGCGTTGCTGAACCTGCCGGACAGCACTACATCTTACGGAATTACTGACAGGGCGGCTGTGATCAACGGTCGACAAGAGAGAATGGGCGCGAACGTCAGGCTGTCGTACAATGTACCAGTCATGTTTCTGCGCGGATGGAGGCATTTCCTCTTCGATGAGTGGGGACGCGCTTTTCTTGACTGCTACAACAACGTTCCGCATGTGGGGCACGCGCACCCACGCATTCAGTCGGCTGCCACGCGGCAACTGAAGCTGCTCAACACAAATACGCGTTACCTGCATCCGGCTCCCATCGCTTTCGCGGATCGGATCCTGTCCAGACTGCCCGGTTCATTGTCGGTATGCTACTTCGTGAACTCCGGCTCGGAAGCAAACGAACTTGCACTTAGACTGGCCCGTGCTCACACCGGCGGCAGAGACATGATCACGCCCGACCACGGCTACCACGGCAACACTACGGGTGCAATGGCGATCTCGGCCTACAAGTTCCATGCAAAGGGTGGAGCGGGCAGACCAGAATGGGTGGAGCTGATTGAGCTTGCAGACGACTATCGTGGCAGCTTCCGCAGGGACGATCCCGATCGTGCGGAGAAGTACGCCGCGCTGACCGACGACGCCATCGCGAGGATTGCTGCACGTGGCGGCAGGCTTGCCGGCTTCATCGCGGAGACATTTCCCAGTGTTGGTGGCCAGATTATCCCACCGGAAGGCTACCTCGCGGGCGTTTACGGGCGCATACGTGCGGCCAATGGCGTCTGCATTGCCGATGAGGTTCAGACCGCGCTCGGACGACTGGGGAAGTACTATTACGCCTTCGAGCAACAGCAGGTGGTTCCGGACATCCTCGTACTGGGTAAACCCATCGGGAATGGCCATCCTATCGGTGTAGTCGTCACCACCCGTGAAATCGCCGCAAGTTTCTCAAGCGGACCCGAGTTCTTTTCCACCTTTGGCGGCTCCACGCTCTCGTGCGTGATCGGCAGCGAGGTGCTCGACATCGTCGAGGATGAACATCTGATGGAAAACGCCCGGACAGTAGGTAGTTACCTGCTGGCAAGACTGTCCATACTCAGCGAAAGATATGATATCATTGGCGACGTACGTGGAGTGGGCCTGTTCATCGGCATAGAATTTGTGGAGAGCGCTGCGAGCAGGAGGCCTGCCGGCGATATCGCAGACTATGTAAGAAACCGACTGTGCGAGAACAGGATCCTTGCTGGCACCGAAGGGCCGGCCGACAATGTTCTCAAGATCAGGCCGCCTCTGACATTCGATCATGAGAGCGCTGATACATTTCTCGAAGTATTCGGGGAGATCGTCGCGGAAGCCGAGTTGCGCATCGCATAGAACGTCATCCGCTGCCACGATGTATTCTCATCTTCAAACTCCTGTTTACAACCATCACTGGCCATGAACGTACTCTACCACGCGCATTCCGGATTCCGGTATCTCATTCTTCTGGTGGCACTCATTGCAATCGTCGTCATCGGTCGAGGTATAATAGCCCGGAAGTCGGTGCGCACCGCATCCACACTGAGCGGTACATTTGCCGTTTTGCTCGACCTGCAGATTCTGCTGGGCTTCGCGCTGTTTCTGGGCGGCATAACATACGATGCGCTCGTGGGACACATGGCCCTGATGCTGATCGCAGCAATAGTTGCCAATGCGATGCTCGTAGTCGCACCTCGTGCAGCGACAGAACGAAAGGAACTGGTAATTCGTCTGGGTGCCGTGCTGGTTGCACTGG
>CAYSKN010000253.1:0-4176 GCA_964431565.1 uncultured Gemmatimonas sp. | reverse complement strand
CGGTGAATGCGATGCACGATAACTATACCAAGGAAGAACCCACGCTAGCGCCGGCCGTCAAGGAGGCACGTCTGAAGACCATGCGCGAGAGGGAGGCTGCATTCCAGGAGCAGGCTCAGAAGCTGCAGGATCAGGCGCAGGACCGACAGGAAGAGCTGATGATGCCGATCATGGAATCACTGCGGAAGGCTCTTGATGAGGTGCGTACCGAAGGCGGTTACTCCTTCATCTTTGATGTGGCCGTCCAGGTTTCCTACATTGTCTCTGCAGACAAGAACCTTGACGTTACCGATCGGGTGTTGGCCAAGCTCCGTCTGTCAGCCCCCAAGGCGTCTGCTGCTCCCACCGCCAAGCCTTCGGCAGGACCAGCATCTGCCCCGGCCGGAGTGACCACCAAGAAGCCTCCCGTTGAGTGAGTCCGGTGGGGGACCGTGATGCCCTGCATGGAGATGTGAACGGCGGTGATGGGCGGACGCGTGTCACCGCTGCTGACGCAGCATCGGAAGTTGGCGCGCGGCTGGTGGGAGACGGCAGGATCGAACTGAATGGCGTGGCACCGCTGGATCGTGCAGAGGCAAGTGACTTGAGCTTTCTTGTTCATCCGCGCTATGCCGCATGGTTTGTAGATTCACGCGCTGGCGCGGTGATCATGGCTCCCCAGTTCGAGGTACTTAAAGGGACGCCCGCCACACGGATCATTGCGGACGATCCAATGAGCGCGATGGTGTCGCTGCTTGCACGGTTCCATCGTCGGGAGCCTCGGGCAGAGGGTGTGCATCCGACTGTCGTGATCGCGGATACGGCCAGGATTGGCAAGGCGGTCACGATTGATCCTCATGCCGTGATCGCCGGGAATGTCGTCATCGGCGATGGCTGCTGGATCGGTTCCAACGCCACGATCGGTGCCGGAAGCACGCTGGGCAGCGATGTCCGCGTACATGCAAACGCAACTGTCTATCCCTTCACTGAACTCGGTGACCGCGTAATTCTTCACAGCGGCTCACGTATTGGGCGCGAAGGTTTCGGCTTCATCCCGGGTGCCGGTGGTCCGGTACGCATTCCGCATGTGGGTCGCTGCGTGCTCGAGCACGATGTTGAAGTGGGGGCCAACAGCTGCATTGATCGTGGGAGCGTGGATGACACCATCATTGGCGCTGGCACCAAGATTGACAATCTCGTGCATGTGGGTCACAACGTTCGTGTGGGGCGGATGTGTTTCATCGCTGCGCAGGTTGGTATGGCGGGTTCGACACGCATCGAGGATGGGGTTCAACTGGGGGGGCAGGTGGGTCTGAGTGGTCACCTCACCGTCGGTGCGCGAGCTATTCTTGCTGCCCAGGCGGGTGTCTTTGGTGATGTGCCCGCCGGTGAACTCTGGTCTGGATACCCTGCGCGACCACACAGGGAGCAACTCCGGGCACAGGCGGCGGTGGCACGACTTGCGCGAGTGATGAGGCCGCTGGAGCAGTTGCTGCGCAGAGCGCAGAATTCATGATTGCGCGGGCGAGCGATGACCGCCCAGGCGGATCGACGAAGCGGAACCCGACTGGACCGCCGGCTGTACGCCGCACCGCCCTGCAGTTGCCCCGTGGCGGAAGGCGCACGGTAGGTCGTGAAATTGCGGTGCAGGGAGTTGGTCTCCATCTCGGGAAAGAGTGCAATCTCGTGTTCCGACCCGCGCCTACGGGAGCCGGGATCATTTTCCGACGGACCGATATGCCCGGTGCTCTCGAGATCCCTGCCAGAGTGGAGGTAGCGGTGGAGGCCGAGCGTAGAACCCAGCTCGGCCAGGGAAGCGACGCTCTGCACACCGTTGAGCACGTGCTTGCGGCTGTGGGGGGTCTGGGGATCGACGATCTCCTCATTGACATTGATGGGCCTGAGCCACCAATCGGTGATGGCAGTGCCGCCCCGTTTCTCGTTGCCTTGAACGACGCAGGCGTGGTGGCCAACGGTGGGCAGCAGGAGTGGCTTGTACTCCGCAGACCCATACGGGTCACGGAGGGTGAGTCTGTGTACGAGGCACATCCGTCACTTGATTTTTCACTCGATGTCGAAATCGACTTTCCTCACCCTATGATTGGCCGGCAGAGGGGGAGTTATCGTATCACCTCGGACGTCTTTCGTGAGGAACTTGCCCAGGCGCGCACCTTCGGCTTCGTAACTGAGGTGGACGCACTGCGGGCCAGAGGATTGATTCAGGGCGCTTCAACCGCAAATGCGGTGGTCCTCGATGCCACTGGGGTCGTCGACAACCAGCTCCGTTGGCCTGATGAATTTGTCCGTCACAAGGCGCTGGACTGTGTCGGCGATCTGACGCTGGCGGGTGGTCGCGTTCGTGCAAGTATCGTTGCCAGAAAACCCAGCCATCGGGGCACAATTGCCTTGGTGCGTGCGCTGGTGCAACACGCTGTCAGGGAGCCCTCTGTGTACACTATCGAAGATATCCTGCAGGTCCTGCCTCACCGCTATCCGTTTCTGCTTGTCGATCGCATCCTTGAGCTGGAAGAGGGGAAGCGCATCAGCGGATTGAAGAACGTGACGATCAATGAACCGTTCTTTCAGGGGCATTTCCCGGGGCATCCGATCATGCCCGGCGTGCTCATCATTGAGGCGATGGCGCAAGTGGGCGGGATGCTCTTGATGCGCACCGTTACGGATCCGGCGAACAAGGTTGTTTACTTAATGTCTCTAGATAATGTGAAGTTCCGTCGTCCCGTGAAGCCCGGTGATCAGCTGCGGTTCGAACTCGAGGTAATCCACATGCGTGGCACGATGTGCAGGTTGAAGGGGACGGCATATGTGGACGGTCAGGTGGTGACAGAAGCTGAAATGGCTGCGATGGTTCGCAACAGATGACAACCGCCACGGGTTACGGTATACATCCCACAGCACTGATCGATCAGGGAGCCGAGATCGGTCAGGATGTCGAGATCGGCCCGTGGGCGTTGATAGGGCCGCAGGTTGTCGTCGGCGATGGTTGCCGTATAGCTGCACGGGCAACGCTTGAGCGCAACGTACGACTGGGTAAACGCGTGCAGGTCGGGAGCGGCGCCATCCTCGGAGGTGATCCGCAGGATCTCAAGTACCGCGGTGAAGAGACATGGGTGGACGTCGGGGATAACACGGTTATCCGCGAGTATGCGACCATCAACCGTGGTACCGCACATTCCGTCAGCACGAGAGTGGGCCGGGACTGCTTCATCATGACCTACGTGCACATCGCCCATGATTGCGAGTTGGGGAACGGTGTGATGATCTCCAACGGCACACAGCTGGCCGGTCACGTACATGTGGAAGATAACGCCATTATTTCGGGCCTGGTGGCAATCCATCAGTTTGTGCGCATTGGGCGGCATTCGTTCATTGGAGGTCTGTCTCGCGTACCTCAGGATGTACCACCATTCGTGCGCGCGGTCGGCAGTCCGCTCAGGCTATTCGGGCTTAACACGGTTGGATTGCAGCGAAGTGGTTTCGAGGATCACGTGCTGCATGAGCTGAAACGTGCTTATAGGCTCTGTTTTCGTTCCGAACTGAACCTCTCGCGAGGTGTTGAGCAGGCGCGGGCGGAAATCGAACAGCTTCCGGAGGTTCAACAATTCCTGGAGTTCATCGAAGCCAGTCGTCGGGGAGTCGGCTTCTAGCGCCATCGTGAAGTTACCTTGCCGGAGGAGCTCGCGATGATGCCCGACCCCCAGGCGGTAACCGGATCACGGCATTGTGTGGAGCCGGAGCAGCGACGACATGCACAGTGACATGTGGAGTCATATGCAGAGTGGGATGGGGCCAATACATCAGCAGGCATGGTTCTCGCAAGAGAAAGCACTGCGGGTCGGGGTAATCGGTGCAGGCGGGCTGGGTGTGCATCACGTGCGCATCATGCGTTACCTGTGCGGTGAAGGGTTTGCGGGTTTCTTTGACGAGAACCCAGCGAGGGCGTCGGAGGTTGCGGCGCAATACCGCGTGCGGGCGGCTCCGTCACTTGAGGGCCTGCTCAACGAGGTCGATGCCGTGTCAGTTGTGGTGCCGACGAGCTCCCATTATTCAGTTGCCGCTCGAGCCCTGACACTCGGAAAGCATGTCTTTGTTGAGAAGCCGCTGACCCTCACCCTGGATGAAGCAGATGATCTGATTGCCAGGGCAGAAGAGGCGGGTGTCGTTCTGCAGGTCGGGCAT
>CAYSKN010000252.1:0-4232 GCA_964431565.1 uncultured Gemmatimonas sp. | reverse complement strand
AGACCATCGATTGCAGCCCGGACCATATTGTGGGGATTTGTCGAACCCAGTGACTTGGTGAGAATATCATGGACACCGGCGCACTCAAGCACGGCTCGCACAGCACCACCAGCGATAACGCCGGCACCAGGCGCAGCAGGTTTCATCAGTACTTTGCCAGCCCCGTGCTTGCCGACCACTTCATGCGGAATGGTCGATCCGGTCAGCGGAACGGACACCATGCTCCGCCGTGCTGCGTCCACCGCCTTGCGAACCGCCTCCGACACCTCGTTGGCCTTGCCCGTGGCATAGCCCACCTTGCCCTGGCCGTCACCGACAGCCACGAGAGCATTGAACGAAAAGCGGCGACCACCCTTCACAACCTTCGCCACGCGGTTGATTGCGATCACGTTCTCGACGAGATCGCTCTGCTCGCGTTCCTGTGGTGCTCCGCGATCCGGTCCACGACCACGACCGCCATCGCGGCCACCCGGTCCGCCTTCACCGCCCGGCCCACGGCCACGGCCACCGGGACCGCCCGGCCCGCGACCGCGACCACCAGGACCGCCGCGTCCGCGGCCTCCGCCGGGCGCGCCACGTCCACCACGCGCCGGAGCGCCCCCCTGATTCTGTGCTTCTGCCATGATCAGAACTCCAGGCCGCCCTCACGGGCGCCATCGGCAACGGCCTTCACACGGCCATGGTACTTGTAACCCGCGCGGTCGAAGACAACCTTCGAGATGCCGGCCGCCTTTGCCTTATCCGCCGCAGTCTTGCCGACGGCTAGCGCGCGCTCCGACTTAGTGCCGCTCAGCCCCTCGTCGCCAACCGTAAGCAGCGTACGCCGCGCAACGTCATCAACGACCTGGACATAGATGTGCTTCAACGAACGGAACACCACCAGACGTGGACGTTCCGCGCTTCCCGATACCGTCTTGCGCACCCGCAAGTGACGGCGTTGACGCCGCTCCGCAGTTGTACGCGGAATCGCGATCCTGGCCATTACTTGCCTCCCGCCTTGCCGGCCTTGCGCCGGATGATTTCACCCTGATACTTGACGCCCTTGCCCTTGTACGGTTCGGGCTTGCGCAAGCTGCGAATCTCCGATGCCACCTGACCAACCCGTTCCTTGCTGGCTCCTTCAATGACCACAGTGGTGGGATTCGGCGCCGTGATCGTCACACCCTCTGGTGCCTTGTACTCTATCTGATGTGAGAAACCCAGCGACAGCAGTGCACCCCAAGGCTTGATCTCGGCCTTGTAGCCGACGCCGGTGATTTCCAGGGTGCGCCTGAACCCGCTGGTAACCCCCTCCACCATGTTCGCCACGAGCGTTCGCGTCAGGCCGTGAAGCGCCTTATGGCGATCCTCGTCCGAGGGACGCTTCACGACGATCTCGGCACCCTCCTGCCCGAGGATCATCTCGTCGTGCAGCACGCGGGACAGCTCCCCCTTGGGTCCCTTCACCGTCAGATGGCTCCCACTGATCGCCACGGTCACCCCGGCCGGTACCGGAATCGGGCGCTTGCCTATGCGTGACATGTGTGTGGTCTCCTTACCAGACGAGGGCGAGCAATTCGCCGCCCGTGTTGGCGGTACGCGCATCACGATCGGACATGATCCCTCTGGACGTACTCAGGATCGCCATACCGAGACCATTGCGCACACGCGGGATCTCGCCCACTCCCACATATTTGCGCAGTCCGGGAGTGGAGACGCGACGCGCCTGGCGTATCACTGACTGCCCACCGTGCGCATACTTCAGGATCACCCGCAGTACTGTCTTTCCGTCATTGAGATCGACCGTGCGGTAATCCTGGATGAAGGCGTTCTCCTTCAGGATCCGTGCGATCTCGATTTTCATCTTCGATACCGGCATGTCGACTCGGCGGTGCTTTGAGGCACACGCGTTGCGGATGCGCGTAAGCATGTCGGCAATGGGGTCGTTAAGGCTCATGCTCTCAGAAATCTCCTATGGTATCCGCACTGCGGACCTGTAGGAAGTGAATGGTTACCAGCTCGCCTTCCGGACACCCGGAATCAAGCCGTTGAGTGCCATATCGCGCAGTGCGATACGACTGAGGCCGAAATGCCGTAGATATCCACGTGGCCTCCCACTGATACTGCAGCGATTGCGTATGCGCGTCCTCGATGAATCACGCGGAAGCCTGTGGAGCGTGTTCACGGCGGCCTGCACATCTTCCGGCGTGCTCTTCAGGTTGCGGATCGTTGCCTTAAGTGCCGCACGCTTCTCCGCATGACGCTGGGCGAGCGCTGTACGCTGTGCATTCCGTGCCAACTTGCTGGTTTTTGCCATCGTTACTGTTCCTGGTGTCCGGTCAGGCCGCGCCCGGCTGCGCCACTCTTGGCGTCACCGGCTTGTCATCGCCACGGAATGGCATGCCAAGCTGATGCAGCAATGCCAGTGCATGCGTATCCTTCGAAGCAGTTGTCACGAACGTGATGTCCATGCCGTGGATCTGCTCGACCATTTCGTAACTGATCTCGGGGAAGATCATCTGCTCCTTCACCCCGAGCGTATAGTTGCCGCGGCCATCGAATGACTTCGTTCCGAGTCCGCGGAAATCGCGGATACGCGGGCACGCCACGGTAACGAAACGATCCAGGAACTCCCACATCCTGGCACCTCGCATCGTTACTGATGCCCCGATCTCCTGCCCTTCGCGGAGATTGAAATTCGCAACGGACTTCTTAGCCTTGCGCCGCACCGGCTTCTGCCCGGTAATGAGTGCGAGTTCCTCCACGACTGAATCGAGCAGTTTGGGCTGCTTCACGGCTTCACCCACCCCGCAGTTGATCACGATCTTCGAAAGAGTGGGGATCTCATGCTGGTTGCTGAAACCGAACCGGCTCGCCAGCGCAGGACGAACCGTCTGTTCGTAGTGCGTCTTCAGGCGTGGTGCGGCAACCGGCCGGCCGGCTCCGGCGTGATCACGCTTCGTAAAATCAGATGCCTGACGTGCATGGGCTGACGCTCCCTGCTTGCCCTTGGCGCCCTTCTGTGCACCCTTGGCTGCACCCGGCTTTGCGCCACCTTTTGCGCCACCCTTGGCAGCGCCCTTCTTGTCCTTGGTCGCCATCGTTGTTGCTCCGGTCAGCGCGCGCGGGGAATGACTTCACCGCTCTTCACGCCGACGCGCTCCTTCGTACCGTCCTTATTGACACGCACTTTCGTACGCGTCGGTCTGCCGGTCTTCGAGTCGAGCAGCATCACGTTGGACGCATGGAAAGGAGCAGCCATCTGTATGATGCCACTCTGTTCCTCCGCCGTTCGTGCCTTGCGGTGCTTCTTTACGATGTTAATGCCTTCCACCTTGATGCGGCCCGTCTTGGGGTAGACCTGAAGAACGCGGCCTTCCTTCCCCTTGTCGTCACCGCGCATCACGCGGACGGTATCGCCCTTCGTCACATGGATCGCCTCACGGGACGCCTTCAGGACATGCCTGGCCGCTCCGAGACGACGGCCGCGGTCGGCCTTTCGATAAATGTTCTTTCGCATATCAGAGCACCTCGGGCGCCAGCGAAACGATCTTCATGTAGCGTTTCTCTCGAAGTTCGCGCGCCACCGGCCCGAAGATACGTGTCGCCTTCGGTTCGCCATTGTCGTTGATGATCACGACGGCGTTCTCATCGAAACGGATGTAGCTGCCATCCTTGCGGCGCGTTTCCTTCGCGGTGCGTACCACCACGGCCTTCGCCACGTCGGACTTCTTGACGGTCCCGTTCGGCAATGCATCCTTCACAGCAACTATTACCCGGTCTCCCAGACCGGCATAGCGCCTGCGCGTGCCACCGAGTACGCGGATCACCAGGGCGCGCTTGGCACCACTGTTGTCGGCAACCTTCACCATCGATTCCTGCTGGATCATGGCTCGTTACCTCAGCGTGCGCGTTCGACGATCTCGACCACACGCCACCGCTTGTCCTTCGACATGGGCCGGGTCTCCATGATACGTACCGTGTCGCCTGGCTTCGCCGAGTTCTCCTCGTCGTGTGCCTTCAGCTTGCTGGTACGTGTTACCATCTTGCCGTACTGCGGGTGCGGCATACGACGGTCGATCTTCACGACCACCGTCTTGTCCATCTTGTCGCTGATCACCAATCCCACACGCACCTTCCGTGCTGATCTGGTGAGGGCGCCGTTCTGCGCGGCGCTCGCGTTGTTCTGTTCTGCCATCGATCGGATTCCGGTTAGCGGCCACTGGCGAGCTTGCGCTCGCGCTGCACCGACA
>CAYSKN010000251.1:0-4239 GCA_964431565.1 uncultured Gemmatimonas sp. | reverse complement strand
GATCCGCCCTGAAGATAATTCGCCCTGGTGACCAGTTCCGGGGGCTGCCATGGCTACAGTGGCAGCCAGTAGCTCACCTTCACCAGAAACGTATTATCTGTGGGCGCCTTCATGAGCGCAGCCCAGTCCCGCCCAATATCGAAGTCCCCACGAAGTGCGTTGCTGCGCTGCTGCCGTTGCCACACGAGGAAGAGTGTGGACCCGGGCCGGTATTCCCAGCGCAACACAGCATTTCCAATGAGGGAACGAACATTGAAATCCTGATCCCGTACCGAATAGTCGATCACTCCATCCCGATTGACATCAAAACGACGCATCCCGTTACTGTCGACGCAGGTACGCCCGCCCTGGCACTGTGTCACCCCGTTCACCACCGCTGCCGCACCTTCCTCGAACGGTGTGAAGCGGTAGGTGCTGGCTGAGTCGAGCTGCTTGTAGTCGGAATAATCTCCGGCCGAGAGTAGCGGCTGGACGAACATCTGGAACGAGAGCGTGGGTGACACCGCCAGATTCAGACGCGTAGTGAGCGCCAACTCCCGTCGCTCCACATTGCCGAAGAGATAGCGGGCACCAAACGTCGGCATGTACGAAGGATCCACGTACCTGCCCACGTACTGCGCACCTATTGTGGAGCGTGTGTACATCGGTTCAACCTGCACCTCGAGCCGCGATGAAGGTCGCGCATTGACCTGAAAGCCAAACCGGTTTTCTCCGCCACTACCCATCATGCCGCGCCTCACGGAGAGACTGGGCTGGAAAGAGACACTTCTGCGCTGATCGGTCTTCAGCTGGAGCCACACATTGCCCGATCGTGGCTCAGTCATCAGCGGTCCACCACGCGTCCCGCTCCTGTCCAGATTTTCGGGACTCCATGAGACATTGCTGGTGAGCCTCCAGAAATTGGGGAACTCGACAGTGGAGTTGACGCT
Organism: uncultured Gemmatimonas sp.; assembly: GCA_964431565.1. Lineage (GTDB taxonomy): Bacteria > Gemmatimonadota > Gemmatimonadetes > Gemmatimonadales > Gemmatimonadaceae > Gemmatimonas. The sequence continues at coordinate 3,310 of CAYSKN010000251.1, read as the reverse complement.
CACCGAACCTGAAACATGGGCACGTCCCCATGAGGAATAGCTGAAGCCTCCGGCGAGGGCATCGTGACTCCAGTTGTGGAAGGTGGAGAGCGATACGTCGTACGATCGGTACCAGCGTCCGGGTTCTATCTCCTGGTACTGCACACGCGCGCCGCCGTCGAGCACCTCCTGACGTGTGGAGAACCCGACATCATTGATCTCGAACCCCGGCGACACCTCGGCAGCCCATATCGATCCAGTCCAGTGCCGGCCACGCTGCTTCTCCATTGTCATGCGCCAGTCGTACCCCGACATACTCCTGAGCGAGGAATCAACCCTGGGACCCCTGTAATCCGGTCGCTGGAAATAATGCGTGCTGGATCGCTGCAGCTGAAGCATGGCCAGTGAGTCACCGCGCACGTGACTTGCAGCGAAGTACCCGGAGAAGGCCCATGTCCTGTCACCCCATTGGTGCTGCCAGTCGATGCCGCCATTGAAGGCAGTCGATGGCAGGAAGTCGAAACCACCATCAGCAGGCAATGCCCGCTGCAACCCGGTTCCGATCACTCCCACAGTCGAAGCCCCATCGTTGAAATCCTGCCGAAGACGCGCAACCGCGTATTCGGCGCGCGGCTCAGCCATGTATTGACGATGGGGTTGCGCCGGTGACAGGTAGGCGAGACCGCCCGCCTCCTCGCTCAGCCCAACGAGCGCCCCGACCGAGAGGCCCCGTCTGGTTCGGCCCGTGAACTTGGCAGCCCCCAAGATATTGGCAGAGGCCGGCACATCCGTGAAGAGCGCGCCGGTCGGAGGCGCCCCACGCGGTGCACGCCCCAGACGACGGGAGTAGTACAGGCGTGTACTTCTGCCCGACATCGAGAAATCAAATATCTTCGCATCCTCGACGAAGAACGGGCGTCGCTCTTCATAGTACTGCTCGAATGCTGTCAGGTTGATCATCGCCGGATCCGACTCAACCTGCCCGAAGTCGGGATTGATGGTGGCGTCAAGCGTGAAGGAACTTCCCAGTCCAATGCGCACGTCAGTTCCCACGCGTGACGACTGGTCACGCCCGTTGTGAAATGGATTCCCCACTTCAGCCGTACCGCGGAACATCGAACCCAGTACGTACGGCCGCAGTTCGAGCCGTCGTGCGCTCTGCGCCCTCACACCCTTCAGCTCGCCGAATTGCGAGACAATACCCTGCTGCAATCGTGATACGAGAACAAAGTGCGATTCCTCATTTGAGGCGATACGCCGACGGGCAAAGTTGATGCCCCACGACTGTTCACCCTCGGCATCACGGAAACGCAGCTGCGAGAGCGGGATGCGCAGTTCGGCAGTCCAGCCAAGGGAATCGAAGGCAACCGCGGAGGCCCAAACTGCATCCCACGTACGGTCGCGCCTCCTGTCATCGAAGACATATTCGTCCAGCTGCACGTTCGCAGCACTCACACGAAAGATGAATCCGGTGCGTCTGTCATGGTTGGAGTCAAAGCCTACCTCGAAGTAATCGGCCTGGGCTTCCATGTCGCGTCGGACCACATGATGTGCAATGGCAGCGGGTTCACGATCGAACATCCTGGCAGCGATCCACACCGCCGATTCGTCCATCGTTATGCGCACATGGGTGCTGTCGTCCGCTGGCCCGCCCTCGCGGGGATAGCTCTGGACAAAACCGGTTGCAACAGGAGCCGCTCGCCAGGCCTCATCATCAAGCCGGCCATCCAGCGCAATCGGGCCTGTGCGTGGCACCACCCGGACTGTACCTCGCACCACGTTGTCCGCGGACATCGCTGGAGCAGAGGTTGTCACGCTCTGCGCGTCGGCTGTAGCTACATGGGTGACTGAAAAACAGAACGCCACCGTGCAGGCGGCGAGCACAGAACGGGTCATCAGAAACGATCGGTCAAGGGGGTGTAAGACGAAAAACGGGTGGGTAGATACCGGCCCGGAATAACGTATCAGGTCGCTCCGGCGTTCGGCCGGAGCATCCGTGCCAGCACGCCCTAAGGCGGCTCACAGCGACCCGCCAAGTTCATGCTTGCATACCCTTCCACCAACCCCGAGTGCCTTTCCCCATGGAATCGCGTACGAAGCAAGAACCAACAACGGATTCCCTTACATGGTCTCGTCCTGAATTAGAGCGGGCGACCGGGCTCGAACCGGCGACGTCCAGCTTGGGAAGCTGGCATTCTACCAACTGAATTACGCCCGCAACAACGTCACGGCCCCACACGGGAGGGCCCTGTGCTACGTTGGGTGAAAATACTGCGGGGGCTACAAAGGATGAAGGGGAAACACCCGAGCACTAGCGCTCCAGCCCTGTGAGGGTGAAGGTGAGCGACGCTCCTGTAACAAGACGTGCCGTCACAACCTGTGAGCCGACAGCCAACCGGACGATGGCCGAGGCCGCACCGCTGGAATCCGTAACCGACTGGGTCTGGCTCAGCGTCCCACCGGTGGTGCTCCACGAAACCATCACCGACGGCACGACATTATTGAAGCGGTCCGTGGCCCGCACCCGCAATGGCGCGCTGAGCTGCCCTGCGGGCAGACTCTGGTTGTCGCCATCAAGAAGCGCAAACGTAGCAACCAAGCCGGGCTCGGCAACTGCCGTGAGGGTGTCCACCACCCCGTTTACAAGCGTGGCAGAGACCGTTTGAACACCCGCTCCACGGCCAAGAGTCCATCCCGTCGTCGCTTCGCCGCTGGCATCCGAGATTGACATCCCTGGGTTCACGCTGCCACCGCCCGAAAGCACGGTCCACGACACCCCGGCCCCGGGCAAGGGATTGCCGCTCTGATCGAACACCCTGACTGCAAGCGAGCTGGTCAGAGACTGGCCCACCTGCCCGCGCTGGCTGTCGGTTGCTGCTACTATGGCAAGCGCAGTCGGCACCCGCAGAGGACTGCCCGATTCGACGACATTACCACAGCCAGCGAGTACAACCGCAGTAAAGAAGCCCGAGAATCCGACGAATAAGCATGAGCGCCTGCGTCCAGCTGGCGACGCCAGGTCAGCACCTGGCACGGTAAAGAAAGACATCGGCGACGACTCCTGAAACGGCGAAAGGGCACACGGATGCGCCCCTCGTATACACAGCGACATGCCCACGGTGATGATCCGGCCGAGAGCCACAGGTCGGGATTGAACCGACGACCGCCCGATTACGAATCGGGTGCTCTACCACTGAGCTACTGTGGCCATGCAACAGATTGAAAGCAACATCGCCCCGGCAGCAGCGGGACACCACAACCACCACCTCGAGAAACCATGCCCTGGCGCGGACTCGAACCGCGAAGCCTTTCGGCACCACCCCCTCAAGAT
>CAYSKN010000250.1:226-4244 GCA_964431565.1 uncultured Gemmatimonas sp. | reverse complement strand
AGGCCTTTGAATAAGACAAAAGGCTGCCTCATCGCTAACTTTGCAACAGTGCCCGCGTGAGTGGGCGGGGATCATTCGTTCGCTGCTCCATTGCTCCATTGCTCCGTTACCCGTTACGCAGTCGACAGGACAGATTCGCTCATATGCCCCTGCCACGTATTCGTGCCACGACAATTCTTGCAGTACGCCGCGATGGCAAAGTCGCCATAGGCGGCGACGGACAGGTTTCGGTTGGTGATACGATTGCCAAGCAGCGGGCAGTCAAGGTTAGAACGCTCAAGGGTGGCCGCGTAGTCGCCGGTTTTGCTGGCTCGGTGGCGGACGCGCTGACGCTCTTTGAAAAGTTCGAGGAGAAGCTGGAACGCCATCCTGGCAACCTTCCACGCGCTGCAGTGGAGCTGGCCAAGGACTGGCGGAGCGACCGCGTCCTGCGACGCCTCGAGGCCATGCTCATTGTAGCCGATACCGATCACGGCTTCATGTTGAGCGGCAACGGCGAACTCATCGAACCTGACGATGGTATCCTCTCCATCGGTTCGGGTGGAGCCTACGCGCAGGCCGCGGCACGCGCCCTGGTTCGTGAGACCAACCTTGAACCGCGGGAGATTGTTGAAAGGGCACTCACCATTGCTGGCGAGATATGTGTTTACACGAACACCAATATCACCGTGGTCGAACCACGGGGGTGACATGCGCATGTGTTGGCGGGTGCTGCCAGCCCACAGCCTGGTGCGGTCTCTCTACCTGTCTCCCAGCCGGGTGACCCAGCTCAGCTTCATGAAGAATCCATCGTGCACGCGCCGCAGTCGATCCAGAGCCAGTGCCTCAGGCTCTGTCATGCTGTTGCCGTAACCAAGGAAGAACACCGTACCTGGGCTCGGACGATACGAAAAGAGCCAGTCCGCACGCAGCAGATTCGAGCGGGATCCGGTTGCTGGCGCCAGCGAACCATCATCGTCCCTCACCATGAGCACCTGGCCGGTGCGCCAGTCGCGCAGTGCCTCCCTCCGGGTTGCCTCGTACTGCGCCACCAATCGCACGAACAGGGCTCTCGTTATCTGGTATTCGAGCTTCACCCGCGGGATCTGGGTACTGTATGAAATCGTGCCATCACTGCGGCGTGCGAACTGGTTGCTGGCATATGTGGCATTTACACGAATCCGCGTGTCGGGTCGCCAGTCCAGATTACCGGAGAAGGCCAGACGATCCACCCGTGCCGTCTCGGCAAAGTCCACCCCACTTGCCTTCGTCACACTCAGCCTGGCAGAATACCGCGGGAATTCTGGCGTGTTAACCGACAATTCCTGCAGAAAGGTGGTGGTCCGAGGCGCCGTCACGAATGGCACGGTTGAAGGTCCCGCAGGCACAAGCAGGTCCGAGTAGGACAGTGGATCGAAGGTGTACGAGGCTACGGATGGTCTATACCAGACTGACCAGCCACCCCGCAGTGTAAGGCTGTTGTTGGCGCTGGCGTTTGCCTCGAGCAAGCTCCGGCCCTCGAAGAAGTCCGAGTACTGCCACACACCTTCGCTTCTGACAAAGATCTGGTATTGCTCAATCAGGCTGCCGGACTTACCGAAGAATGTGAATCGGTTGGATGTGCTGGGCTGCACATAGTCGGTACGTGTGACGAACCCATTGTCAGTTTCGAATCCGGACTGCACGCCGCGAATGGTGTAATGGAACCCAACCTGACGACCCGTGCGCCCGACGGATCCCTCCCACAGGGCTCCCGAGCTACGTACGTCGGAGGTTCTATCACGGCTGAAGCTTGTGGCGAACTGCCCGTTGAGCGTGTACATGCCACCAAAAAGATGACGCAGATCGGCCTCAATGACGGTATTGGCACGGCTATCGCTCGATCGATCACTAAGCAGAAGTCCGGTACGTGACTGATCACCGAAATCGCGCGTGACCCGCACGATGTTGACGAATGCCTTGTCGCTCTCTGCTTCCTCGGGTGGCCGGTCGTATGCAGACAGCACGGCGAGATTGCTGCGTCCGAGTCTTCCCGTCAGTTTCAGCGCAGCATCGGGCTCCACTATGCGTCGCGTGTAGATGAGCATGTTCTGGACGCTGAAGGCATCCGAACCCTCGACGAAGAACTGTCTGCGTTCGGGATAGAACAGGGCAAAACGCTGATCGTCAGCAATCTGGGTGGCATCAGCTTCAACCTGCGAAAAGTCCGGCCGTACGGTGCCGTTGAGCACGAAATTGCTGCCAAGTCCCACGCGCACGTTTCCTCCCACGCGTGGAGTGTTGCTGTAACGCCATGTGTCTCCCGGCTTGCTGCCCGCCGGCGCTGGTGCTCCCATGGTGGTGTTGGTGAGTTCGGGATTGAGCACAATGTCCACGCTGCGCTCCAGGCCCGACATGCCGTGTATGAACCCCTGCTGCGCGATGAAGGATGTCTGACCGCGGCTGGTAGGAGTCCAGGTGGACTCGTAACCGTTGTGTTGGGTCCGGCGTACGAACTGCAATCCCCAGCGTTGTGCCGATCCTGATGGATAGCGGAGGCTGTTAAATGGGATCCTGACCTCCACCTCATAACCGAAGTCCGTCAGGCGTCCATGCGATTGCCACACGAAGTCGGCGCTGAGGTCGTTGCCACCTCCGAATCCCATGCCGGGGCCTCCTCCTGATCCACCCTCCGCCTTGATGCCGTCCGCCTGCACCCCAAGTGGGTTCACAATGAAGACGAAGGCCCGGCGGTTCTCGAGGAAAGGATCTAGCTGGATCTCCACAACATCTTCCGACCACAGTCGGTCCCGCTCTGCGAGCGTGGCTCTGACAGCTCCATGCGGCTCGAAGGCGCGGATACCGAAATGGATCGCTCGCGCAGAGTACCAAACACGTACCTCTGTGGAGTCCGGAGACGGCCGACCATCAGTGGGCGAGTACAACGAGAAGCCCGTGAGCAGCGGTACGGATTTCCATACCGGTTCGTCGAGAACGCCATCAATCTCTACAGAATCGGTTCGCAGCACGCCGAGTGGGACGTCGGTCATTCCCTTCAGTGCGTGAAACACGGACTCGGCGGCAACGTGTGCCACCGGTGTTACGCCTTCTGATCGTGGAGCAGGCGGTTGCGCGGCGGCGGTACCCACCGCCAGCAGCAGAGTGGCCAAACCCCTCACGTTAATTCGGATAGAATGCATCCCTTAACGATAACACGCTTCGGGCTTCGCTAGTGGTCGGGGATAATGGCCTGAGTCCGCTCTCCTGCTACCTTGCCGTCGTCCGCATGACCCAGCTCAGCTTCACGAATAATCCGTCACTCACGCGTTGCATGCGGTCGAACGCGAGCCCATCGGGCTCGGTGAGGCTGCTGCCGTAGCCAGCGAAGAACACCGTACCAGGGCTTGGCCTGTATGAAAACAGCCAGTCAGCCCGGAGCAGGTTGGAGCGGGAGCCGATCGCCGGCATGAGGGCGCCGTTGTCCTGTCTCACCATCAGGACCCGCCCGGTGCGCCAGTCGCGCAATGCCTCCCTTCGCGTCGCCTCGTATTGCGTCACCAGTCGCACAAATACCGAGCGGCTGATCTGGTATTCCAGCTTGAGACGCGGGATCTGCGTACTGTACGAAGTCGTCCCGTCCGTGCGACGAACGAACTGGTTGCTGGCGTACGTGGCATTGAGGCGGATGCGTGTGTCCGGACGCCAGTTGAATGAACCGGACAGAGATGTGCGACGCACGCGGGCCGTCTCGGCGAAATCCACTTCGTTGGCATGTTGCACTGTGACGCTCGCGTTATAACGCGGAAACCACGGGGTGTATACCGAAAACTCCTGTGAGAACGAGGTGAGACGCGCTGCCGGGGTGAAGGGTACGGGCGAGGGTGTCGCCGGTACCAGCAAGTCAGGGAAGGCGAGCGGATCAAAGGCGTAAGAAGCAATCCTGGGCGTGTAGCCGACAGACCACCCTCCCTTGAGTGTGAGAGTGCTGCCGGCACTGCCGTTGGCTTCAAGCACGCTCCTGCGCCTGAAAAGGTCGGAATAGTATGTCTTGGCCTCGATA
>CAYSKN010000250.1:0-216 GCA_964431565.1 uncultured Gemmatimonas sp. | reverse complement strand
TTCCACAGACCCTCGCTTCGCAGAAAGAGCTGATACTGCTCGAAGATACTGCCTGGTTTTCCGAACATGGTAATGCGATTGGACGCGCTGGGCTCCACGTAATCGGTGCGGGTAACGAAGCCATTCGCGGAGCTGAAGTCGGACTGTACCCCGCGTATGGCGTAGTGAAATCCTGTGCGACGACCCTTGCGATCTATGGATGTTTCCCAAAGGGCT
>CAYSKN010000249.1:0-4249 GCA_964431565.1 uncultured Gemmatimonas sp. | reverse complement strand
TTGGATGGCACCTCTGCCATATGCGATCTTCCGGTGCGGGCATCCGTGACATGGTTGTTCGGTTCGGGAACCTTCTTCGGCGATTCCTTGGTTGCGGATGGCTCCACAGGAGGGGTCTTTGCGACCTTGGCCATACGCTTACGCCCCTTTGGAGTGACTGGGGACTTCTCCGCTGTTACCTGCTTCACGGGTTCGGCTACCCCTCGTTTCACGGTAGCGGCCGATACGGAGGCAGGTACATTTGCGGCCGCATCAGCAGACACCTGCTCGGCCGCGACAACTGCCATGCCACCTGCGGCCACCTCCGCGATACCATCCGCCGAGCTCGCGGCGGAGCCATCAACCGTGCTGCTCCTGGGAGTCACCACACCCACCATCAGCAGTTCGGGCGGCACGGCTGCCTTGCCACGTCCAGTTACGCGACCACCGATGCCACGGGCGCCCATACCACGGGGTACCAATGGCTGTGCGGCTGCCTGTGTCGCCTTGCGAGCATCGTCCGCCGTCCGGAGCTGGTCTACGATGCTCGCAGCATCTGTTGCCCTTGCAACCTCCCAGTCGTTGCCCCGGCGTCGCAGATCTACGAGACCGGCATCATGTGCATCCTGCAGTATGCGCTCGAACATCCTGATGCTCAGCGATTCGCTGTCGCGACCAAGCAACTCATAGGCGCGCTGACGGGCAGCACTTGCGCTCGTCGCTGCATCGTCGCGGACGAGCGATTCCACTGCCTTGCGAACCAGTTCAAATGCGCCGCTCCTGGTAAGCCTCTCGCCCCTCTGCCCCACCATGTCCACGACGGGCGAGTCGAGCGGCACGCCGAGCGCGGTGGGCAACGATCGCGAGTCAACAGCCACACCAACCTGCGGCTCGCCGTGATGAGTGTCGGGGGCATCATCCCCGGGCCTCGGCGCCTCGACATCTCGCCGTCTCCCACGAGCATCCGGCCGTTCGACTCCGACTGCCCTACCCTTGGCTTCCGTCCGTATGTCAGCAGGCAATGCAGTAATGGCTCCTGCTGCCGTTCTCTCGGGGGCGGCCCCAGCTTCTGACACAGCACGTGTTCCAGCGGCTTCGGAGAGCGAAGCGTCGGCCTGTGCAACCAATCCGGCATCGCCATCAGTCCCGCCAACTCCCTCGGTGACGACCGACTCAACGCTTCCCTCCACCTCCCTATCCTTTTCACTACGATCCCGTCCGCGCCCACGACGTCCACGACGACGGCGGTCGTCGCGCTCCGCATCGCGACGAGGCTCGCTGTTGACAGGAGGCGTTGCCGCCACAGTAACGGGCGTCGGTGCAGCATCGTCTGCAACATCCACCTCGAGCTGGCCACTCTCGAGCTTGTTCACACGAAGCAGGCCGCGGTTCTGCGCTTCCAATACGAACCGCGAGAACTTAGGATGACCGAGGTTTTTCTCGTCAAACGACGCGTCGATTTCCTGCATCACCTGCTTGAGGCGATCGGAACGCATGACATCACCGTCACGCTTCATGCGCGCTACGGCTTCGGTCACAAGCTGCCAGGGATCCCAACGCGTCGTCTCGTCCTCGCCAGACTTTACTAGACCGGCAAGCGCATTATAGGAGTAGTACTCATCGCAATTCATCACCAGCAGATCACTGGAAGATTCGCGGATACCCACACCAATCACGTACTTCCCGTATTCCTTGAGCTTGATAACCATGCTCGAGAAATCCGAATCGCCCGAAAGCAGCACAAATGTGCCGATCTCAGGTCGCGTGAAAACAAGTTCCAGCGCATCAATGGCAAGCCGAATGTCTGTTGCATTCTTCTTTGACGAGCCATAGGCCGGCGCGAAGATAAGATCAATGGACGCCTCTGTGAGCGGCACTATGTACTGCGGATAACGGCGCCAGTCGGCATAGGCGCGCCGCACAGCAACCTTGCCCTTGATGATGTCGGACGAGAGAAGGTTCTTGAGTTCGTCCTGCAGATCGGAGCGTATGCCCATCGTGACATTGTCGAAGTCGATGAGCAGAGCAGCGTTGGGAGCGTGCGCCGGCGGCGCAATGTTCGGAGAAGTAACCGGTGCAACCGCCTGCGGTCCACGATGGAACGGGGCGACGGAGCGGGAAGGTGCCGAAGCACCTGACCGGGAAGGGTGTCGATGCATGAAACAGCCTTAGAACGAAACGGGGTGATCGAGGGCATTCGCCTGCAACGCCGACGCGCTCAGAGCGTTCGCACTCAGCGCGATCGCACGCGCGAGCTCTCGCCGACGCACCTTCCCGCTCCCCGTCAACGGGAACGCATCGAAGAAGCGGACGAGATCGGGAACCAAGTTGACTGTCATCGTGTCACGGGCATAACGCCTGATCTCTTCGCCCGTGATGACAGCTCCTTCCACTGCCACGATGCATGCGCAGGCCAGCTCTCCCATGACATCATGGGGAACACCGATCACGCATACATCCTCTACTGCGGGATGGGTGCGAAGCCGATCCTCCAGCTCGCGGGGGTAGAGCTGCAACCCTCCCCGCGTGATCGTTTCCTGCGTGCGTCCGAGTATGCGCACGCATCCATCCTCGTCGACGATTCCGATGTCACCTGTGAGGAAGAACCCCTCAGGCGTGAAGGCTCTTGCTGTCCCGGCAGGCATGCGAAGGTAGCCCCGCATGAGATAAGGTCCGCGCACCGCGAGCTCACCCACGGCCTCGGGGCCGTGCATCTCACCCGAGATGATATCCATTGTCATCACCTCGACACCGGCCAACGGACATCCCACCGAATTCAATCGTCTGTCCTCGGTGTCTCCCGGGCGCGTTAGTGTGACCATGCCACCTGTTTCAGTAAGGCCGTACCCCAGGAGCACATCACACCAGCGGCGAACCCTGCGCACGAGCGCCTCTCCGCTGGCGCTGCCGACCATCAGGCCAGTCCGCAGGGAGCGCAACCGTGACGGTTCGAAATCCGGATCGCGCATGAGCAGATGGTACTGCAATGGCACGCCAACCAGTACGGTGGTCTGAGTGGCGGTCATGAGTGCAAGAGCATCCGGCATGTCGACAGGCGACTGCAGCACGATAGTGGCACCGCCTGTCATGGCACCAATCATGGCGCTGAAGCCGACGATGTTGCCGAACGGCACCAGCGTCAGCACCCGATCCTGGGACGTTACACCCAGCACGGCCGCGGTGTTCACCGCATTCGCAACAACGGCACGGTGCGAAAGCTCCACTGCCTTGGGTTTCCCCATCGTACCCGAGGTGTACATCAGGACGAGATCGACTGTGTCATCGCCTGATGCCGGCGGCGAGGGCAGACTTACCCCACTACCGGATCCCTTTGATATCAGATGCTCGAACCGGAAGATACGATCATCATGCCACAATTCCTCCTCACCAACGCTCACCACGTACAGCAGGTTTGGCAGATCGCCCAGCAATTCCTCAAAACGCTGGAGATGGTCAACGCCATTCCACTGTTCGATGGTGACGACCGCACTCACTTCGGCATGCCGAAGTTGGTAGCGGAGCTCGTGGAAGCCGAGTTGCGGGCTGACAGGCACGATAACCACGCCGAGTCTTGCGGCAGCCAGCATCGTTGTGATCCATTCGACTCCGTTCGGCAGATGAACGGCGATCCGATCTCCTGCACCCAACCCCAGTTCACTGAACGCCGCGGCCAGGGCAGACGCGTCGGCATCCACCTGAGCATACGTCCAAGTCCGTGCACCATCCGTGGCCAGCGCATGCCAGGGTATCTCCTGAGCAAGCCGTTCAACGAGACAGGCAAGGGACCATGATGTCGCCATCTCACTCCGGGATCGGGTACAATCGTGTAAATTACTCAGTATGAATGAGATGCGGAAGCAGACCATCATGAGTCCAACGATCATTTCCGCACTTACGGAACCTGAGGTCGGACATCATGCAACTGCGTCTGCAGATCCCCACGAAGCCGCAGCCAGAGACGCAGCCACGAACGGACACCTCAAGGCACCAGGCTCACGAACCCCCTTTCGCTCGCGTCTGTTTGCGATGTTGTTGCTCTTTGCACTCGTTCCGACTGTTGCGATCACTCTGGCATGGACCGGATTGGCGGCACGTGGGCTCTCGCTAATGTCCACCAGGTCCGCGTGGGAGCGCCTTGCCCAGAGCGGGGAGGAAGCCTTCCGGTCTGTTGACCGGGCAAAGCTCTCCACAGAGCAACGCACTGCGTTTGACAGGCATGGCACCGAGCTCCGGGCGTCGGTGCAGCTTGCTCGTCAGTTCGACTTCGTGG
>CAYSKN010000248.1:0-4250 GCA_964431565.1 uncultured Gemmatimonas sp. | reverse complement strand
CCATGCGATAGCGCACGCGGTACATCTTCTCGTAGGGCTCGAAATGGATGTCCGAGGCGCCGCGCCGGATCGCATCGAGCATCACCTTGTTGACGAACTTGACGATCGGCGCGTCGTCGACCTCGTCGCGCGTGACGGCTTCGCCGACGTCGTCGTCGCCACCGCTGACCTCGAGGCCTTCGAGGTCCATGCCTTCCTCGTCGGTGAGGTTCGGCATCTGGGTGTCGACCTGCTCGATCGCCTTGTCGACGGCGCGCTGCAGCTTGTCGTCCTCGACGACAATCGCGTCGATGCCGAGGCCGGTCGCGAACTTGATCTCGTCGATCGCATGCAGGTTGGTCGGATCGGCGACCGCGAGGAACAGGCGCTTGCCGCGCCGGTAGAGTGGCAGAACGCGATGCTTGGCAAGCAGCTTGTCGTTGACGAGGCGGACCAGGTCGAGGTCGACCGACAGGCTGTCGAGGTCGAGCAGCGGCACGCCGAACTCGTGCGAGGCCGCCACCGCGATATCGCGCGCCCTCGCGGCACCCATGCCGATCAGCTGGGTGACGAACCCGGATTTGCGGTCCCGGGAGTTCTGCAGCGCAGTATGCATCGTGGACTCGTCGACGAGCCCGTCCTGGACGAGCCGCTGAGGCAGCCCGCCGAGGGCAGAGCGGGAGCCCCCGATGGCGAGAGAAGCGTTATCGTTCATGCACTTGCAGCAAGCGGTCGGCGATCCGTCAAACCGATAGTGTACCGGAGGGTGGCCTCCGGGCAATTGTCAAATCTCCTTGGATGGTCGCACAGAGGGCAGGGGGGGCTGCGTGACTGGGCTCCCAAAAAAAAGAAGCCCCTCAGGAGAGGGGCTTCTGATCAGCATTGAGATCGTTGGCTTTTACGAGCGGCAGGCCGCCGGCAGGTACTTGGCAACCACCGTCGTGCCAGATGCCGCGACACCTGACACGCCAGAGGGCGTAGCAGCATAGCCGCACACCCACACGACGTCGCCATTGCCATTCTCACCGGGGCTCAGCGTCAGAGTCGGAGCGTCCCTGAGCTTCTGGTTGGCCTGGTCGCCGTTGTAAGTGATCGTGATCACGCCGTTCGCAACGTCGATCGCGCTGACATACTTGCCCGACTTCGTGGTCGCGGCGCCGGAGATGCCGATCGCGGCCAAGTCGATGCCGGTGAAGTCGCCAGTCTGCGCGAACACTTCGCCCACGCCGGCTTTCAGGTCCGAAGCTAGGTTAAGGCCTTCCGTTACCTGCGAGCGGATCGTGTAATCCTGATAGGCCGGGATCGCGATCGCCGCGAGAATGCCGATGATCGCAACCACGATCATCAACTCGATAAGGGTGAAACCCTTCTGCATCGTCTTCATGTGCTCTCCTAAAACGATTAATGAACCGAAACCCCAGAGTCTGTCGTGCACGTGCACGATTAACTTCCGCTTCCTATCAAGCAAGTGCTGTGCCAGTCATTTGGGTAACGTGCAAGCTCTTGATTGAACACAGCTTATCGCAGCGCTGAGGTATATTCTGAAACGCAAATCACACTGCTGTGCTGACGCCGAGCGTCAGAGATTGACGTGGATTGTCAGTTACCGTTAGCGGATGGCGACAGGGATGAAGTTCTCCTCGCAAATCGGGCACGCGAATGTGACGTAATCAGACGCATTTGCCCGGCGTCATAGCAAACTCTAAAACCGAATCAACGCTCAATTCGCTGAGTTTCCAGACGGGTCGCACTCTTGAGCCAAGCCAGCAGTTATCGCGGGGTGTTCGTCCTCTGTGCCCTACTCGTAGGTCTTTTTCTGGGCCTGACGGCGGCGCAGGCCCTCGCGGCATTGCCTGGCATGCTGGGCGAGCATTCGCAGCTGAGCAAGGTGATCGAGTTCAGCTATTGGGGTACACCCCTCACCGCGCAGCTTGTTTGGTTCGTTCTTGCGGTGATCGGCCTGCATATGTTGTGGATGACAGTTCTGTACTCCGTCGTACGACTGACTGTGAGCGCATTCCCATGGCTTGCGACACGAACCCTGTGGGTTGCAGCGGCCTGGTTCGCGCTCAGTGCGCTCACGGTGCTCGCGATGAATGCTGGGATGTTTCCGTGGTCGAATTCCGGCACGCGCCTGCTGGCTTGGGCAAGGATTCCGCTTCAGACGGTTTTCCTTGTCGCGATGATCTTGATTGCCTTGGGTACGGCTAAACAGAGCAGGCGCTTTCGCGCATGGGCTCCACGAATTGCCGTGTATTCAGCCGTGGCTTTGGCCGTGGCATTGATCGGAAGGTTCATGTTGGCCGAAAGGGAAAGGCAAAGCGTGCCTGATCCGGACGAGCTTCCGAACGTCATTCTCATCGGCATCGATTCACTTCGACCCGATGTCATCGGCGGGACGCGGCAGATCGGACTCACCCCCAACATCGATCGCTTCCTTCGTGATGCCCACGAGTTCTCCAATGTCGTGACACCGCTTGGCCGGACGTCTCCAGCTTGGGTTTCCATTCTGAGCGGCGAATATCCAATGACAAGCGGTGCGCGAGAGAACCTGATACCTCGGGAGCGTCTCAATATAGAGCGTACGTTGCCGGAGGCGCTACGCGAGTTGGGGTATCGAAATACTTACGCGATCGATGAGACTCGATTCTGCAACATTGACGAAACCTACGGCTTCGACGTCGTGATAACGCCGCCCATGGGTACGCCCGACTGGATCATAGGCACGTTGAATGATCTGCCTCTGACCAACATATTCGCCAATACGCGGCTGGGAGGCTGGCTGTTCCCGGCGAGCCACGGGAATCGAGCGGCTTCGCATGTGTACGAGCCGCAGACTTTCGTGGATATGCTGAAGCGCAACGTGACTGCGCGAGGGCCGCAGTTCATGGCCCTGCATCTCACGTTGCCCCATTGGCCCTATCATCATGCCGAGACGTCTACTTACTACTTTGATCCGGCTGACGATGCGATGTATGCGTACTTGTCGGCTGTCATCTCGGCCGATCGGCAGTTCGGTGCACTGATCAGCGCGCTCGAAGACAGAGGGTTGTTGAAAAACAGCATCGTCGTGCTTCTGTCAGATCATGGCGAAGCGGTTGGACTGGCCGCGAAGGATTCAATCCTGGCGGGCATGTCGGGGCTGTCCAGTGAGGACACTGCGGGACTGGCCATACCTCTTTGGGGGCATGGCGGAACCGTATTGTCGCCGTCACAGTACGATACGGTCCTGGCCGTCCGTAGCTACGGTAGTGCTAGGGTCACATCTCATCACAAGCGGCACGACGAGCTGCTGTCGCTCGTAGACATCATGCCGACTGTCCTTGATCTTGTCGGTGCGCCAGTGGCCAAAGGAACGGACGGTCTTTCCTTTGCTGGGCTATTGAGGGGCGAGAATACAGCGCACGAGTTTGACGATCGTATCGTCTTCACGGAGACGGGACTCGTGGCCGACCAGCAGGGGCTGAAAGTCGACGAAGGGCAGCTGGTCGAGCAGGCCATCTACTACCGCGTGAATCCGAAGAATGCGCGCGTCGAGTTTCGTGCAGACATGCTGCCGCGGCTGATCGCGAACAAGGAGAGGGCGGCGATTTCTTCCCGGTGGACTCTGGTTCAGATTCCGGGGCGGGGCTACACGACCAACGACCGATATCTGGCATTTGATCGCATCGGGAACCGTGCTCTTGTCTATGTCCCGGGGAGCACGGATCTCGCGGAGCCGGAACTGGGCAGAATCGCCGAGGCGCTGGCGAGGAGATATGAAGGCGAAATCGACCTGCGTCAGAATTAGTTGACGGTGACCCACCCGGCCGCGGCGAATGGATCCTTCCCGCGGAGCTCCAGCGTGGATTTTACGACGAATGAATCAGGATTCTGTGCCTCGAACTGCCAAGGCACGATGAACACCTTGAATGGATCGTCCCGGCCCGCCGTGACTATGGGCTTGCTGCCAAGGTAGGGGTTTACGCAGCCACCGATCTCCTCGCACGCTATGCGAGGGACCTCCGCGTTGGGCAGGAAGTCCTCGGAGGTGCGTAACGCGCCCCGGGCGTTGCGCTCCTTTACCAGCAGAACCGAGCGCGTCCGAACGAATTCGTTGGCGGTCGTTCCGCCTGCCACAGCGCGCTCGGATCGATCCAGAACAGGTCCGACGATTCCGTGGTCGGAAACCACGATGATACGCGTGTTGTCATAGACGCCGGCCTTCCGGAGAAAGTCGTAAGCGTCATGCCGCGGCCGCATTGACTGCGCCCGGCTACTTGAGTGTGTAG
>CAYSKN010000247.1:0-4262 GCA_964431565.1 uncultured Gemmatimonas sp. | reverse complement strand
AAACCGGCATAGGGGGTAACCTCTATCGCGGGTTCGAATCCCGCTCTCTCCGCTCCGCGGGTTCGCCGGCAGACGGCGGACCCGCGTTTCTGTTTCAGCACTCGGATAATGACAAACGGTGGGTGACATACATGACATCAGCGGCATCCGTACCGCGCCCTCGCGTTCGATTTGCACCGTCTCCAACGGGCTTCCTGCACGTGGGAGGTGCTCGAACGGCACTGTTCAACTGGCTGTACGCCCGGAAATTCGGTGGAGCCTTCCTGCTTCGTATTGAGGATACGGATCGACAGCGCAGCACTGACGAGAGCACCCGTGCAATCTTCGATGGCCTCGAATGGCTCGGACTCGACTGGGACGATGATGTCATCTACCAAGGCGCCAATGTCGAGCGCCATTACAGGGACGCCCACCGCCTGGTTGAAGTTGGCGCGGCATATCGTGACTTCACGACCGTGGCCGAGGCCGACCGCCTCCGCGCCGATGCCGAATCGCGAGGTGAGGTATATCGCCCGGACCGGGCAATGGCGGAACTCGGCGAACAGGAAATTGCAGACCGGCTCGCCCGAGGTGAACCCTACGCGATCCGCGTCCTGGTACCTGATGGAATTACCGAGTGGGACGACCTGGTTCATGGCCGCATTTCCTTTGCCAACAGGGACATCGAAGACTTCATTGTCCTTCGATCCGATGGCACACCTGTGTACAACATGGCAGTTGTCTCGGACGACATCGCCATGGAAATCACGCTGGTGATGCGTGGCGACGACCACATCTCAAACACCCCAAAGCAGATCCTCATATACCGCGCGCTTGCAGCTGCGCTGCCGCAGTTCGCACACGTTCCGATGATCCACGGCGCCGATGGCAGAAAGCTCTCCAAGCGACACGGCGCGACCGCCGTGGGTGACTACCAATATCAGGGCTTTCTGCCACAGGCAATGCTCAACTTTCTGGCACTGCTGGGCTGGTCTACCGGTGATGATACTGAGGTGATGACACGCGCCGAGATGGTGGAGAAGTTCCGCATCGAGGGTCTGCAGAAAAAGCCAGCTGTGTTCGACACCGTGAAGCTGGAGTGGATGAACGGTCAGCACATGGCATTGATGCCCATTGATGAACTTGCAGCACTCATGACACCTCTCATGGTGGAGGCTGGGCTCGCCACCGCTGCGGGACTCAACGAACGTCACGAATGGTTCTGTGGAGTGCTGGAACTGCTGAGGATTCGTGCCAGACGTCTTGGCGATATCGTGGAGCAGGCCCGCATGTTTTTTTGCGAACATGTCGACTACGACCCCGATGCGGTCCACAAGCAGTGGCGCGATGCGGCCGGCGTCGCAGACATGCTCGATGCAACGGGTAGGCGCCTCAGCTCCACCAGTCCGTGGGAGCCCGAGCCAATGGAAGCTGCACTGCGTTCACTCGCGATCGAGCGCGGTATCACGGGCGGAAAGATATTTCAACCGCTGCGCGTGGCACTGTCGGGTACCTCGGTGAGTCCGGGTATCTTCGATGTGCTGTACTATCTGGGTCGCGATCGTTCTCTCGGGCGAATTGCCGCGGCAGTCGAGCACCTGCGAAACGTATGACGCCAGGATCTCCCAACCCCACACGCTACGACGTGTTGGGTGCGGTGAGTTTCGTGCACATGTTGAATGACATGATGCAGGCGGTGATCATCGCCATCTATCCGCTGCTCAAGGACGAGTTCCGGCTCACCTTTCTCCAGATCGGCGCCATTACCCTCACGTTCCAGTTGACAGCGTCCCTGCTTCAGCCTGTTGTGGGGGTCGTTACGGACAGGCATCCGATGCCTTACCTGCTCCCGACCGGAATGTTCTTCACGCTGAGCGGACTGCTGCTCCTCTCGGTGGCTTCCTCGTATCCCATGCTGCTGCTTGCCGTGGCCCTGATAGGTTGCGGATCAGCCACCTTTCATCCGGAATCTTCACGCGTAGCACGCATGGCATCCGGCGGCCGATTCGGGTTCGCCCAGTCGGTATTCCAGATCGGTGGCAACGCAGGACAGGCGCTCGGTCCGCTGCTGGCAGCGGTGATCGTTCTTCGACTCGGTCGTTCACGCGCAGGCCTGTTCGGCCTTGGCGCTCTGGTATCGATAGTGGTCCTCTGGCGGGTCAGCCGCTGGTATCAGAACCACCTCAAGGAGCGCGTGCCCAAACTACCGCCGACCGATAAGCATGCGTACCCGACAAAGGTGGTCAGGCAGACCGTGGGGATCCTGCTGGCCATGATGTTCTCGAAGTTCTTCTATCTGGCAAGCATCAGCAGCTACTATGAGTTCTTCCTGATGCATCGCTTCGGACTGTCGGCACACGCAGCGGCCAATCTTCTTGGGGTATTTCTTGGTGCAGTCGCAGTAGGAACGATGCTGGGCGGACCACTTGGCGATCGCATTGGCCGCAAGCGCGTGATCTGGTTCTCCATACTCGGCTGTGCCCCATTCACCCTCGCGCTGCCCTATGTCGGGCTCGGCTGGACCGTTGTGCTCAGCGTTATCATCGGTCTGATACTGGCATCCGCATTCCCCGCGATCATCGTGTATGCACAGGACATGCTGACTGCACGCATCGGAATGGTGTCTGGTCTGTTCTATGGATTCAGCTTCGGCCTGGGTGGTCTGGGTGCCGCCACACTAGGAGTACTGGCGGATCGCTCGGGTATCGAATTCGTATACAGACTCTGCTCGATTCTGCCCCTGCTGGGCCTGCTGGCGGTGTTCCTCCCTGATGTGAGGCCACCACATCCGGACTAAGTCAGGCGCAGGTCGTACGCATGACACAATTATGGCTCCTCAGGCTGTGGGCGCCTGAGGATGGAGTGGTAGATGGCGAGATCCTCGTCGTTGAAGCAGCAGAACAGGACGTGCTCAAGTGACCGGACGCGGTGTGCACGGACAGTGGCCACAGCAATGTCGGCTGCATCACGCCGGGGGAACCCGTACGCTCCAGTGCTGATGCAAGGGAACGCAATTGAGCGGGCGCCGAGTTGCTCGGCCAGCAATAGCGAATTGCTGTAGCAATCAGCGAGAAGTTGTGTCTCACATGTATTGCCACCCTGCCACACCGGGCCCACGGTATGGATGATGTGAGCCGCAGGCAGGCGATACCCCTTTGTGACCTTCGCCTGTCCGGTTCCGCAGCCCCCCAGTGCGCGGCACTCATCCAGCAGCCCGGGCCCCGCTGCACGGTGAATCGCACCATCCACACCACCACCACCGAGAAGTGAGTTGTTTGCGGCATTCACCATGACATCGACCGCAAGTGCCGTGATGTCATCCCTCACTGCATCAAGTCGCGCCATCCTGTAGCCATTCATAACCTGTACCCTTGAGACATGATCCCACACCGTGGCCGACGGGCTAGAGGGGAGGCACACCGCGCCTTGGGAATGGAGGTGGTTGTGGCACAGGTCTTGGGTCCCTTGTGATCTCCTGCTGCAGGTACAGGAGCGCAGCTTCGAGCTGTGCATCCCGCCCAAGAAAGGTGGCATGCGGAAGGTTTTCCACCTCGATATCGGGTACGACGCCATGCTGTTCGATAAGCCACTTTCCTTCGGGGCCATACACACCCATCATCGGCGCACGAGCCACTCCGCCGTCGCTGAGAACATTCACTCCGCTGAGCCAGATCTCGCCGCCCCATGTACGGGCGCCAATCACCTTCCCCAATCCGAGACGCCTGAATCCCTCGGCAAACGCCTCGCCGTCACTTGCCGTCTCCTGATCCACCAGAACCACCATATGACCGCGAAATGCATACTGCATGTTCCACGTTGGCTCACCGGCGCGTGACTTCCAGTACATCCAGGCCTTGCGCATCAGCTTGTCGAGCACCCACGAATCAATATTGCCTCCGCGGTTTTGCCGCACGTCGATGATCAGGCCCTGCCGGTTGAACACGGGATAGAACTCCCTGAACCACTGTTCGATATCGGTATTGCCCATCGCGCGCAGATGCACGTATCCGATATCGCCCTTTCCGGCAACCTCAACCTGCTCACGTCGCGAAACCTCCCAGTCTGTGTAACGGAGGTTGGCTTCGTTGCCGAGTGGCACTACAACTACGTCACGCGAATCCGTTCCACGCCTGATGGTGAGCAGTACCTGATGACCGGCCTGGTTGCGCAGGGGAATACCTATGTCGGGTATCTCCGTAAGCGACACACCATTCACCGCCGTTATGATGTCTCCATTGCGGATGTCGAGATCGGGGTCTGCAAGCGGCGAGCGTGTCTCGGGG
>CAYSKN010000246.1:0-4271 GCA_964431565.1 uncultured Gemmatimonas sp. | reverse complement strand
GCAACCTGTTCAAGCGTCTCCATGTTGCCTGCATAGGTCAACGAATCGAGCACGATGATACGGTCTCCGGGTCGATCTCTCCTCCAGAAATGGACGAAATTACCTCCAATGAACCCGGCTCCCCCGGTCACGAGGACTGTTCTCATGTCAGTGGCTTGCGAGACAGGCTGTGGTGGATTCGCTTACACCGTCGCGCCAGTTTCGAGGTGTCCAGTCAAGTACGCGTCGGGATTCGTGGGTCGCGAGCACGGAGATCTTGGGGCGCAGAGCCGGTCGTGGAAAGGCGCTACCGGGGACGGGTTCGATCCACATGTCTGTCGCGCGTCCGTGCCGCTGCATGACATCCAGCACACAACACGCCACGTCGTACCACGAGGCAACACCGGCATCCGTCACATGAAGTATCCCGCCAGGCAGGGATCGTTCAAGAATGCGCAGAATGCAGTCTGCGACCGTAGTGGCGTGTGTCGGAACGCCGATCTGGTCATCAACCACGCGCATCGGAGTACCGCATGCCAGATTTCTTACAGCCGTCTTCACGAAATTGGCTCCCGTGCCGGAGTGTACCCATGAGGTCCTGATCACCACCGCTTCAGGGAGAACCGACAATACTACGCGCTCCGCGGCAGCCTTGGATTCACCGTATACATTCAGCGGTCGTGTCGGAGCGACAGGTAGGTAGGGGATGTCACCACTTCCATCGAACACATAGTCGGTGGAAATGTGCAGCAACCGGGCCCCGAGTATCTGTGCGCACTCGGCCATCACGCCGGGTGCGTGGGCATTGATGGCGAACACTGTCGCCCTGTCCGTCTCCGCAGCGTCAACCCCGGTAAAGGCAGCACAATTGACGATGACTTCAGGTACTGTGCTCAGGATGGATGACCTGAGTTCAGAGGCAGAGGTCAATGGAACGACTCCTGACGATGGAGCGACGATCTCCCATGACGCCGAACCGGGTGCCGACTGAAATGCCTGTCCGACTTGCCCAGTGCCACCAAAGAGCAGAAGTCGTCTCATGGGTATACGACAGCCGTGCGGAGCGTTGGCGCTCCGGTGTCCTTGGCGGAGAGGAGTGGGCGCTCACCGGCGGGCAATGGCCACTGTATGCCGATGTCCGCATCGTCCCACGCTATGGAGCGATCCGAACCGGCGTCATAGGGAGTGGTGCACTTGTAGGTGACGTCAGCTATGTCACTCATCACGAGGAAACCGTGAGCAAAACCGGGTGGAATCCACACCTGTTTGCCATCCCCCTCGGTCAGGACGATCCCCACCCATTTCCCGAACATGGGCGAGCTTCGACGTATGTCCACTGCCACATCGAAGATCATTCCTGTAACGACCCGAATCAGCTTGCCCTGAGGCTTGCTGGTCTGGTAATGCAGTCCCCTGAGCGTATGCCTTACTGATCTGCTGGCATTGTCCTGTACAAAGAGATCCTGCAATCCGGCCAGTGCAAACTTGCCGGAATGAAAAACCTCCGTGAAGAAACCTCGTGAATCAGTGAACACCGGTTGGCTGACAACACACACCTCACCGAGGCTGGTTCGTTCGATGTTCACTCAGAACTCCCCATCTGCAAGCTGATTGATATACCTGCCGTACTCGCTGTTGCCCATGGCAAGTGCGAGCTGGCGCAACTGGTCGCGGTCAATGAAACCCATCCGGAAGGCGACTTCTTCCGGTGCGGCAATCTTGAGTCCCTGCCGCTGTTCGACTGTCTGGACGAACAATCCCGCCTGCAACAGGGAATCATGTGTACCTGTGTCCAGCCAGGCGCTCCCCCTGCTCAGCACCTCAACCATCAGTTGTCCGCGTTTCAGGTACTCGAGATTGACATCAGTGATCTCCAACTCACCGCGGACAGAGGGCGACAGAGCTGCTGCGATGTCGCACACCTGTTCATCGTAGAAGTACAGGCCTGTTACCGCCAGGCTCGATCGTGGGTGTGATGGCTTTTCCTCGATGGACACTGCTCGCCCATCTTGGTCTATCTCTATCACCCCGTACTGGCGTGGATTCACTACCCTGTAGGCGAACACTGTTGCACCCGAGGGTCGCGAGGCGGCCCGCTGCATGGACGTGGCGAGCATGTCGCCGTAGAACAGGTTGTCACCAAGCACAAGGCAGCTTGCCCTTCCTTCCACGAATGACCGCCCGATGACGAATGCCTCTGCTAGGCCATTGGGTGAGGGCTGGATCGCATACTCGATGGACAATCCCCACCGGGAACCATCACCCAGGAGATCACGGAATGCCCTGTTGTCGGCAGGAGTAGTGATGACCAATATTTCCCTGACGCCAGCCAGCATTATGGTGGACAGGGGGTAGTAGATCATCGGCTTGTCGTAGACGGGGAGCAACTGCTTGCTGACTGCTTTCGTGACAGGGTGGAGCCGTGTGCCGGAACCGCCAGCGAGGATTATCCCACGAATGGACATGCAAGGTGCATAAGAGGTGATTTCGCTACTGTCAGCACTACATGGCTCCACGCCCGGACAGAATGGCGGGAATGGTACGGGCCATGATGATCATATCAAGACGGATCGACTGACGGCTGATGTAGGCCAGATCCAGAGCAAGCCACTGATCAAATGAGAGATCGCTCCTCCCGCTCACCTGCCACAGGCAGGTTATCCCAGGTTGGACGCTGAAGCGACGCATGTAGGAAGGACGGGAGAACTTCTGCACATCGCGAACACTCATTGGGCGCGGACCGACAAGCGACATGTCGCCAATCAGCACGTTCCACAACTGCGGTAGTTCATCCAGTGAGGATTTTCGCAGGAGGCGACCAAATGGGGTGACCCGGGGATCATTCTCGATCTTGAAGATCGGGCCATCCTTCTCGTTCATGGCGGAGAGTTCGTCGTGCATGGCATCAGCGGCCGGCACCATCGTTCGGAACTTATACAGCCGGAAACGTCGCTTCCCGAGACCATAACGCTCCTGAACGAAGAACGGGTTGCCCGGAGATGTTGCCGCGATGAGGATCGCAATGGCAAACATGAGTGGCAACAGTAGGACGAGGCCGATGGCGGATATCACAACATCCATGACACGCTTGAACTGCAACATGCGCTGGTCTCGCGCACCTCGCAGCACGAGCATGGAGGCTCCTGTGGCCGCCCGTTCTTCTGCAGGTGCTCCTTCGAAGATGTCGGTCGGATGGCTGACGCGTACACCCGCTTCCTCGCAAATACGAATCACCCGCTCCACGTCCCTGTACTTCGACTTGATCGGGAGTGCCGTGATCACTTCGTCCACCACGGTGTGCATGAGGATATCCCGGAGATCCTCGAGGTTACCGATCACCTGATCGGCCAGCTCTCGCTGTGGCGGAAAGTCATCGGCATCGACGACACCCACGAATGTCCTCAGACCCGTCGGCCTTCCGAGTTGCTGGTAAGCTGCCAGGGCACGGCGACCGGATCCGACGATCAGTGTGGCCACAGGTCGTGATACACTCCGAGGCATGCGAAGCAACTGCGCCGGTATCCGGAGTGACAGCAACATGATGGCTGTGGCCAAGGTCAGTTTGACGAAGCCTGGCAGGTGGGCAACCCACGGAGACACCCACAACAAACCGATCGAGAGCAGTGAAGCCGCCGCAGCTGCCAGAAAAGCACGGCCCAATCCCTGAAAGTCCGGTCTCCAGCGATGAGCATCGTAGAGGCCTGCGATGTCGAACACCAGCGTAGCTGAAAGGGCAGAAGCAAGAATGGTGAACCCGGTCCCTATATTGACCTCCGCCGCCATGAGGCTGTGGACATCGGTGATCGAGCCTATCGATGTCACCAGAAGGATCGGTACCAGCAAGAGCATGTCGCTGACACGCCATAGCAGTGAGGCTATCTCACTACCATAGCTGCCACCGCCTCGGTGTAGCTTCGCTCCAGCACCTGTGTCGCGATAGTCCGATTGAAAAGCCCCGGGCATATTGCGGTCACCGGTCCGACGCCGGAATCTGGCTCTTGGAGCTAGTTCGGAAATCATCGTCACCAAGCCAATATATCCATGCCCTTGGCTACTGCAGAAGCCGTGCCACTAGCCTGCCGCCCTGCCACACTGGTGTTTGCGGAAATGGTGATGGCCAAGGTAAATATGAGATATTCCGGACCGGATGGTGCTATATTGGGCACCTTTCGATGCTCCCATGCTTCAGCCCTTCCCGTTGGCTCCGATGAATCCAGTCCTTGCCCGCCCGACGGTGGTATTCGCTGCTGTTGCGGCCCTGACCGCGTGTGCTTCCGGACCCAACCCGTCAC
>CAYSKN010000245.1:0-4333 GCA_964431565.1 uncultured Gemmatimonas sp. | reverse complement strand
TTATCAGCGAGCCACAATTCGGCGCCAGAATATAAGCGTTATTGTCGTGCGCCCGGGCGCGATTCTGTACATCCCAGATCTCGCGGGATACCCAGGGTTCCGGCAGTGAGCCCCGGTAGAGAATCTCTGCTCCATTCAGGGCAAAAGCCCGGTAGCTTTCCGGAAACGAGCCTTCAACGCCGACGCTCCCGCCGATATTGCCAATTTCGGTTCTGGCAACGGGGAAGAATGCTTCAAGGCTGTCGCCGTGGGTTTTGATCCATTGGTCGTACACATCATGTGGTGTAGTCGAGTGTTCGACGAACAGCACAACATTCTTCCGGTGTTTGTAAACAATTTTGCCAGCCGGATCTATCAGGAACACCGTATTGAAGAAGCGATCGGGGTATTCAGGCAGCTTCTCCTTGAGCTGGGCCAACAGAAAGACACCGTGCTGCTGCGCTTTGTTGCCGAGAAATTCAGTTTCTGTACCGGGTAGTTCAGCAGCCATTGTTGCCGTGTACTCGGCAGATGAGAGGTGCAGGATTTCATCGGCGAAGCCCTGGATGCAGCCCTCACCGAGGGCGATCAATCGTACCGGCAGCTCCAATGCACAGATATGACAGACGAGATCGATCATGTTGCCGATATGCGTGAGGTTACGTTCCACCTCGCTGCGCGTCGCGCAGTGGCGAACGGTAGTTTGCAGGGCGACGGCGATATAAGGATCGATCATCCGGCGACGGATTTCGGGTTGACGTAGTCGGCCAGCCGGATCCGGTCGGCACCGGGGATAACAGGTCGCTGCAGCTTGTCCCGGTCCTCCAGGTCCATCGTGGCATCGATCGCGACACGCAGTGAACCACGACCTTCCTTGGCGCAGCGTTCCAGCTCCCAGCTCGTTACATCCGGAATGATGCGGAACTTGCTGGCGTCAGCCGTACGGGACCATATGGCCCACTCGACATCATTGAGGTCGTGCACGTTCACATCGTCATCAACGACGATGATTCTCTTGGTGATATGGTTCACAGGGAAAAAGCCACCGGCTGCTGCAAACGCCGCTTCGATAATTTGCATGGGCTGGGCGTCGGTCTGTTTCCGTATCGAGATGATAATGTGAGCCATTACACCGAAGGTTGGGTCCAGGTGGACATTGATATCGTGGATGGCAGGTAAAGTTGACCGAAGTGCACCGGCAAGTGCGCGCTGACTACCGAAGGTCGCAATCGATCCAAGAGTATTGTGCTCTGGATTCTTGCCGGCGAGAATCGCATAGAACATCGCGTCACGGCGATGAGTAATGGCAGTGACTTCGGTGACTGGCGCCGTTTCCGGTCCGTATTGGCCGGCAAATTCGCCGAGTGTATTCTCTATCTTTCGCGAGAAGTCCACTCGTCCTTCAATAATCATCTCAGCGTTGGCTGGTACCAACAGATCGCTGGTCTGACATTTAATGAGCTCGACAGGCTTGCCTTGCAGGGCGCCAGCCAGATCCAGTTCTGATAGATGGGGCGGCAGCTTGCAGGCGGCGGCCATCTGCAGCGCAGGTTCGACGCCAATTGCCAGGGCAATCGGCATGGATTCGCCGGTTTGTTCAGCATGCTGATAGAAGGTGCGCAGATCTGACAATGAACTGGCATTCACTGCCATCGTATTTCTGCCGAGGATCAGGGCTCGGTACACCCCAACATTGAGATGGTGAGACTTGGGGTGGCGTGCAATGCCGCAGGCGGCTGTGATGAAAGCTCCGCTATCCAGTTCAAATACGGTGGGTACCGGGAGGTCAGCCAGGTTGATGTCAGAGCCGGTAAGAACCACTTCGGTTACCGGCCCGGAGCTCACTTCGCGCGGCGGCAGGCTGGCGCCTTTTGCAGCTTCAATCCGGGCATCAAGGTCGCTCGTGCCAAACGGTTCGCCCGGCACTGATCCCAGCGCCCAGCCATAGCACTCAATCCGGTTCAGAAGACCGCCGACGACTGGAAACCTGGCACCTTTGACGTTCTCAAAAATAAAGGCCCGACGTTCGCGCTCAATGTGTTCCATCACGGCTGGCATTTCGAATCGGGGTTCCACTGGGCGTGTGATGCGATAGAGTTCCCCACGGTCTTCGAGAATGTCGAGGAGTGTTCTGAAGTCGGTCACGGGATAGTCTCCTGGGCGGGGTGACGAGGCTTTGTGGCATCAGCGCAGATTGCACGGGCGGTTAGTACCTTACTGCGGCCCTTGGAGCATCATGATTGAATTACACAAACTGATCAAGACTTACGGCGAGACGCCTGCAGTACGCAAGGTGTCATTCGCCGTGGTGCCGGGCGAACTGCTCGTCCTGGTAGCGGGTTTCGGCTCTGGCAAGACAACGACACTGGAGATGATCGATCGGCTGATTGAGCCGACCTCGGGTCACGTCCGGATCGATGGTGAAGATGCCGCCAGCCTGCCCGGGCATTTGCTGCGTTGGCGGATCGGTTATGTATTTCAGCGGGTTGGTTTGTTTCCGCACCTGACTGTCGCGCGCAATATAGCCGTGCCGTTGACGCTGGCGTCGGTCGAAAGAGCCCGAATTGTCAGTCGCATCGCAGAACTTCTGGACCTGGTTGATCTGCCCCATGACGCTGCCGGACGGTATCCGGCGGCATTATCCGGTGGCCAGCAGCAGCGGGTCGGCGTGGCCAGAGCGCTGGCTGCGGAGCCGCGCATCATGAGGCTCGATGAACCGTTCGGTGAGCTGGATCCGATGACACGCGATTGTCTGCAGCAGGATCACGCCGCCATCGGAACTGGCGTGCTGTTGGTCGAGCTTCGCAACCACCGGGTGGCTCATTCATCTTTTGCCTGATCGGCCCGGCACTGCTGGTCGGGCTGCAGTCATTCGCGCCGTCGGTGGACGTGCTGACAATCCTGCGCGCGACGGTCTTCAGCATTAGTCCCGCGCTGTCCACGGTGGCCACCACCTACACACGATCGAGGTGACGCCGGACCGCTACTGGGGCATGCTCGCCGGCCTGTTGCAGCTCAGGCTACCCCGCTTCCCTCACCGATTTGGTGATTGCGGTTATCGGCAGCGTGATGTGAGGTTCGGCAGAGCACTTTGGCCAGCAAGCAGGATGGCGGGATGTACAGATCGGTATTTTCCAGGCCTTTGCCGCGTCATATCCCCATTGGACCGCCTGCTGTAGTGGTCGGGACCAGCGCAACGACCGGCAGCTTGCCGGTTGGACGATGATCGACGTGGACTGAGACTATCGTCGCGGGTCCCAGACCGGGTAGCGGCGCAGGTTTGCCAGGATCTGCGCCAAGTCGCTGGCATACCGATACGCCTCGGAGACTGACAGCGGGGTAATTTTCACCGAAAACTGACCGACGCGAGCGACCTTCCCTGCGTACTTTTTGCGCAGGGCTAAATGGAGTAATCACAGTGAGTATGTTAGCGAAGATCAGACGACTGCATTTCCGGGACGGGCGGTCGGTGCGGGAGATTGCCTGGCAGATCGGTTTGTCGCGGAACACGATCCGGACCTGATTGAGGCAGCCGGCAATGACGGAACCGAAGTACCGGGCACGGGTGGTACGGAGCATCCTGGATCCGTACCGGGAGCAGCTGATGACGCGGCGCGCGACGGACAGTCGTCGGGCAGTGCGTGACCGGCGGGCGGGCACCGTGTTGTTCCAGCAACTACAGGCCGCAGGTTATCCCGGGGGTTACGGGCGCCGCCGCTGGCGCTCGGAAGGGGCGCCGCGAAACACCGCGAAGCCTTCGTGCCATTGCGCGCTGCCTCGCCGAGGGTGACCAGTTCTACTGGAGTTGCGAGTACGCACAGGTCGCCGATCAGCACCGGCGACACGACGTGGCCCACACGAAGCTGTGCGCCAGCCGGGCCGTCTGGCTGGTGGCCTACCCGCAGCAGAGCCAAGAGATGCTGTTCGACGCCCACAGTCGAGCCTTCCTGGCCTTCGGCGGCGTTCCTCGACGCGGAATCTACGATAACATGAAGACCGCGGGGGATAAGGTCGGCAGCGGCAAGGCGCGGACGATCAATGCACGCTTCCTGGGTTTGTGCAGCGACTACCTGTTCGATCCCGACTTCTGCACCCAGGCCGCCGGTTGGGAGAGTCGATGGGCGGGCCTGAATTGTTGACGGCGAGGTCTCCGCAGCCAGACTGCGTGACAAAGACGCGGGCATTCACCAGTTTCTGGATACATGCTACGCTCGGCGCATCACCACTGGGGTCGTGCGGCCGGCGACCCGATGGTCGGCAGATAACGTACAGGAGTATTTCGACATGTCAGAACCCGTGGTCGATCTTGGCGCCATTCGCGGTGACTGGAACTACCATGCTCGATACGTAACCA
>CAYSKN010000244.1:0-4341 GCA_964431565.1 uncultured Gemmatimonas sp. | reverse complement strand
CCATTCAACCGATCGTTCCATAAGGAAAAGACACATCAGTGAGGGCTGCAGCAGCGTTTGAGGATCGTTGACGCCAACCGGGTATCGAGCGATGCGGCTTGATACCCGGTTTCTCTACATCGAGAGGAAGAAATGGAAGACCCCACGGACGAAGAGCTCAACGCATACATAATGGCACATCTAAAGATGCTGGGCGTTGATCTTACCGTACTGCCTGAGGATGACAAGGCGGCCCCAGCTGACAGAACTCGCATTCTGAGCTCGGCGCGACGCTTTCTACGGTCAAGCCCGCCCGTCATCGCTCGGTTTCCGCTGGATCCGCAATTGACACCGCCGGAAATGTACCCCGCCGATATTCTGGCCTCCTTTGGACGCAGGAGTCGGGAGCGGTGATATGACGAACCACACTGATACGAGCTCAAGTGACATAGGAACGCCGCCGATGGACCGTCAATTGGATCGTCGCGGATTCCTGGAGCGCATGGCCATTCTCACAGCGACGGTGACAGGTGCCGGCGTACTCGAGCCTTCGGTACTTCATGCCGCGCGGGTGGAGGCGATCGGGTATGCGCCAGTAATCAGGAAGCAAGAACGTCTCCAATCAATCCAACAGTACGGTTCTTTTGAATCCTGGCTGAGGACGGCCGATTGGCGGAGAATTACTGTTGCCGATCCGTTCGATCTGACAATAGCGGAAGCTGCTGTGCTTCTGAGAAAGAGACAGCTTTCCCCGGTTGAACTCGTACAGGCATGCCTGGATCGAATTACAGCGCTCGATGAAATTTATCTAGCGTTCAACACGGTAGTGCGCGAGCAGGCGTTGAGGGAAGCGCAGTCGATAACGAGGGAGCGCCGGCGTAGTCCGCTATATGGAATACCGTTGGCTATCAAGGACAACTATTACACCGCAGGTGTACTCACGACGGCCAACTCATACATCTTCAAGGACTTCATCCCCGAGTACGACGCCTCTGCTGTCAAACGGCTTCGAGATGCAGGTGGTATAATGCTCGGCAAGACCCAGATGGGCCCGCTTGCTACCACGAGGGCGACAACACCAGACGGAAAGAACACGACAGTTAACGCGTGGGCACCTCACGATGGGTCTGTTAGCCCGGGTGGATCATCCAGTGGATCTGCCACGGCCGTTGCTTCTCGAATGGTCCTGTCGAGCATAGGTACCCAGACAGGAGGATCCATTACCGAGCCCTCAAGCCGCCAGGGTCTTACCGGACTCAAGCCGACAATGGGTCGGGTTTCACTGTATGGGGTTATCCCCCTCACATATACACGTGATCATCCCGGTCCTTTGGCACGTGACGCGTATGATGCAGCGATCATGTTGCAGGCCATGGCCGGACCGGACACCGCCGACATTCGTACACAGGGACTGGGACCAACCGCCGACTACGTTGCTGCCGCACAACCCGTTCGACGGAGAGGACGTACGACTCTTCGCTGGCCCACCACCATAGGGGTGCTTCCTGGATATTCGGATGCGACTGAGATGGGCCAGAGACCGCCGGGCTTTGGCGATGGCCCACCGTCGGGTGGGGTCGGTGGTCCAGAGTCGGACGAGGCCAAGACAAGAAGGGAGCAACTCCAACGAGAGAACGCAGCAGCGCGCCGGAGGATGCTCAGTACATTTGAAGAGCTTGGTGCCCATGTGGTGGAGATTGCCAAACCACCGGAATGGGATACGCTCGGCGGCAGCGACTTCAATAACGTGCGCCTCGTCGAACGGTCAGAGCCGTTTCTTCAGTATCTTCAGAAGGACGTGAGACTGTTTGGTGTATCCCTTTCGGCATGGATCAATGGTCTCCTTCTGACCGGGACGGACTATCTACATGGTCAGCGCGGAAGACTGCAGTTTCTCCGCCTTCTGCTGGAGCAGACTTTCAATGAGTGTGATGTGGTTATTGATACCAATCCGCAGAGATGGGATTCGATAGGATTGCCATTGATCGCCTTTCCCATTGGTTTCGAGACAGGTACCACTGGTTATCCATTGCCAATAGCGGGTATGTTTGCAGGAATGCCGCTGGCGGAAGATCGCCTGCTGTCATTGGTAGGTGCATATCAGGATGTAACAACATGGCATGTACAGCGTCCGGCGGAGCCAAGTGTGTTCCCTGGAATGACCTCGACCGGAACCCCGGATCGTGGACTCTCCATGGACGTTGAGCGGGTCATGTATGAGAGCCAGTGACTGAACGAAATCACCGCCTGACTCAGTCGAGCCAGGCGGTGATTGTCTCAAGTCCGACCACGATTCGTCAGCGTGCGTTTGGATTTGTTTCCTGTTCTGATCTCGGAACCTCGTAACACATCGATTGTTTGTCAGAGAGCTTTGATATTACGCCCGGAAGTTCGAGCGAGTGGAGCGCGCCCGGCGTGCTTGTCTTGAGCCAGCGTCGCCTGTCACCCAATCGCCGCCCTTCCAGCCAGAGCTCGATACCGCGTTCCCGCTTGAACAATGTCCACGCTTCCTCCAAGCTTGCAGCGCTGATGGGCGGTGCGCCCGCCCGACTGCGAAGCGCGTTGATCTTCGTAACGGCATTGGCGTAATCACCGTCCCGCAGTGTGGACTCGATCTCTATCAATCGCATCTCGCCACCAGATGAGAGGTTGATGGGAGAGCTCTTTTCGGTGTACTTCTCCTGTCGATGAAATGGTACCTTGCCGAGATCTAGGACCGCTGCATCACCCTCGGCCTGAGCGGGGTTGAATGACCACTTCACCCGCGGGTCCTTCGTAGCGGTGTAGTATTCATCGTATTGAGTCCGCCACAGTGTGTGCGCACGGTAAGGCTGTGAAGCACCTGCATAGTAAATCATGTTGAACTGAGGATCCTCTACGGCGGTATGCTTAGATGTATAACGGAACGCATCGGGCACCTGCGCTGCATCCGCTACCGCTCCCGCCCAGCTGCCGAGGCCAACTCTTACCGAGGCACGACCAGCGAGAGCTGCGTTCTTGATCTCATCGATCTTGCCGGTTGTAGCCATGGCTAGCGCCGTGGTGAACCACGATTCTGCTCTGCGAAGCACGGAATCAGAAGTTATCAGAGGTCCCTTGTCGAGAGCAATCTGGCACCAGTTCTCGGCCAGTAGTCGGTTGGCATATCCGGCAACCAAGGCAGCCCTCGCACCAGCTTTGTAGCCATCGAATGGTTTGTTGCTGCTTGCGAGTTCCGCCTTGAAGCGTAGAAATCCCTGTTCAGCAACAAATCGTGAACGCTGAACATTTGTCCATTCTACGTGGTCATCATCGAACGCGAGGATTCCCTGCTGTTGCCTTGGGCTGATGCCATAGGCGCCAGTCGATCCAGCAGGGAACAACTCGCGTGTAACTGCCGCGGTCGTATAGCTGATATCATTCAACGCATCGGCCAGCGCACGTTCCGCGCCATTCACCACGGCCTCATGTGCTGCTTCTGCATCCAGGAATCTGTCTTCGTAACGTCCTGGATTGGTCACCTTTGTATCACATGCCGCAAGCATCACTGCAGCGACGGCCATGATAACCGCCTGTGCACTCGCTCTGCTTCCCCTGGATACATGTGCCTTGCTATCAAACTTTCGTTTCATGGTGAAGTTCCGGTCAGAATGTGACGCGCAGCGACGCCACGAATGAGGCCGTGGGCGGCACCTGTTCCTGGATCGTGGTATTTGCGCTGCCATATCCGCCATTACCGACCATCTCGGGATCGAATAAGAGGAAGCGCTTGTTCTTCCATGTGTAAAAGTTGCGTGCTGAGAAGATCATAAGTGCACTGCTTGACTTCGGGATGATTCTTCCAACAGGAATGCGCAGACTAACTTCACGAATCTTGAAGAAGTCCTTGGGATAAATAGTCAACTGGCTTTCGTAATTCTTGGACTGACACATCTTGCGTTCCCACGCCGTCATCATGCCAGCATTGCCGGCTGCGAGAAGAGAATATGCGTTGGTGCAAGTAGGCCAGATTATTCCACGTTGATACGCCTGAGCCGATGCACCGTCGGTAATCCAAGCGCCGCCCTGAAACTCACCGCGCGCATCAAGCTTGATCCCCTTCGGCATGCCGATCGACAGATTGCCACCAATGGTGCGGGTGGGATTCTGCGGACCAAAGATGTAATTGCGCTCGATGATGGGATCAGCTATTTCGTCCGCATTGACTATTCGGCTGCCTCGCAATGCAAAGACTGGTGCGCCTACCTTTACCCAGCCGCCACCCGCTGAAAACTCGGGTGCTCCACCGAGATCAAGGATCTTGCTTTGATTGGTGAAGATGCTCGCACCAACGTCCAAGCTCCAGGCACCGGCGGCAAAAACGGAGCTGTTAAGAGCGAGTTC
>CAYSKN010000243.1:0-4344 GCA_964431565.1 uncultured Gemmatimonas sp. | reverse complement strand
TCGGTGGATCGGCAGCAGTATCAGTCGTTGGTTGCTGTCGGAGCCGGTGGTTTGACCGGCGTCGGGTTCGGACAGGGGAATCAACAGCGTGGCTGGCTGCCGCTGGTCTATAACGATTTCATCGGATCCATAGTTGGGGAGGAATTCGGATTCGTCGGCATGGCAGGCCTCACGCTCGCTTTTGCGCTTTACGGCTGGCTGGGATTCCGGATAGCGCGTAATGCACGTTCGCCGTATCTGACGTTGCTGGCAATCGGGCTCACGTTCACCACAGTATTCACCGCGTTCATCCATCTTGCGGTGGTGATCCGGTTGTTGCCCAATACAGGTCTGACGCTGCCGTTCGTATCATATGGCCGCTCCAATCTCGTGATCTCGCTCGCAATGACCGGCATTCTCGTCAACATTGGCAGCGTGCGTGAACGAGTCTTGGGCATGGCAGGCGGAGATCCCCTTGACGTGACTGGTTCATGACCCTTTGGCGACCGGGCAGGACATGACTTCCGAGCAGGCGTCCGAAGCTCGACCCACGATCTCCCGGTCAGTGGGCATCATGTTTGCGGGGGGTGGCACAGGCGGCCATCTGTATCCTGGTCTTGCTATCGCACGTGCCATTGTTGGTGAGGCGCCACAGGTGGTCCCGCACTTTATTGGGGCCAGACGCGGAGTGGAACGTGATATCCTGGCAGGCACCGGATTTCAGCACACTCTGCTGGACCTGCATCCGCTGTACCGCAGCAGGCCTTGGATGAACTGGCGCACCGCGGCAGGTGCCGTGAGTTCGTGGCGGGCCATTTCCAGACTGGCTCGTGAAGTGCGCCCGCGTGCAGTGATCGGTACGGGTGGCTACGCTGCCGGCGTCGCACTCGCCTGGGCAGGTGCTCATGGCGTTCCAACGCTGCTGCACGAACCGGACAGCTATCCGGGACTCACCACAAGGACGTTCGTTCGCTGGGCACGAGCCATTTACCTCGGGTTCCCGGAGGCGGCGGGCATGCTTTCCTTGGGCAGTCACACGGAGGTTCTGGAATTCGGATGCCCGATCGATCCTCCGCCAGCCGTGTTGCCATCGCGAGCTGCTGCGCGTGCGAAATGGGATCTCCCCGAAGATGCCTTCACGGTACTCGTGGTTGGTGGTAGCCAGGGTGCGCGCGTCATCAACGAAACAATCGCCGACTGGATCGATGGCGGGCTCCCGGAGAATGTCTGCCTGGTTTGGGCAACCGGACGTCAGCACGCCGGTGTCTGGCTGGATCGTGCGAGCCACACTGTCAAGGTACAACCTTACCTTTCTCGCATCGCCGATGCATACGCTGTTGCCGATATGGCGGTGGCTCGCGCCGGAGCTATGTCCATTGCCGAATTGTGTGCATGGGGTATTCCGACGATTCTGGTACCGCTTCCATCGGCAGCCCAGGATCATCAGACCCACAACGCACGCGCTACGGCACAGGCTGGTGGCGCGTTGTACCTTGCACAGCGTGATTTCACTGCAGTATGGCTGGACGCCGAGGTACGTGCATTGAGAGCCGATCCTCTGCGCCTTGCCGGGATGAGTGGAGCTATGCGCGCCCGCGCCCGTCCTGAGGCTGCTCAGGCCATCGCGCGATCAATCCTTGCGATTCTGGGGATAAGCCCGATCGGCATAGCGGGTTCCGGTGGTTCATCATTTCCTGAAGCATGAGAGGTATGGGGGTTTATTCTGGGATGAGCGATCGTCCCCCGACGACCACGAAAGCTGGGCGCCTGGGTATGCCGGCTTCGCGGCAGGTGCTGCTCGCCACGGACGATCCGCGGCCTATTCACTTCGTTGGTATCGCCGGCGCCGGAATGAGTGCACTGGCGGAACTGCTGGTCCGCCGCGGGGTGGCGGTCCAGGGCACCGATTCCAATCCGTCCGGAGCTCCCGATCTGCTGGCCCTCGGTGTAACCATCACTCCGCATGACGCCGCCATGGTGACCGGTGCGCGTGCGCTGGTGTATTCCTCGGCCATTCCCGCGACACATCCGGAGCTGGCGGCGGCCGGGGCTGCCGGAGTTCCACTAATCAGGCGCGCCGAGGCACTGGCGGGTGCAGTAAGTGGCGGTACGCTTATAGGCGTGGCAGGTACTCATGGGAAGACGACCACCACGGCGATGATCACCGAAGGGTTGGCCAGTGCCGGTCGCGATCCCACCGGAGTTGCCGGAGGACGGGTGGCTTCGTGGGGAGGGAACCTGCGTCCTGGCGGTGATACGTACATCGTAGAAGCCGACGAATACGACCGGTCGTTCCTGGCACTCGATCCCACTGTGGCGGTCGTACTCAACGTCGAGACTGATCATCTGGACGTCTACACCGATCTCGACGACATTACGAGCGCCTTCGAGATCTACGTGTCGAAGGCACTGGCTGTGGTGAGATGTGCCGACGATGATGGAGCGATGGCGGTGCGCGTGTCGGGCAGTCGTGAGCTCATCGATTACTCCGTGATCGCACCGGAGGAGGAGCCGTCGCCTATCGCCGAAGCAGCGCGTCTCGTTGCGAGAAATGTGGTGCTGGATACCGGCGGTTCACGTTTCGAGGTCGTATTGGACGGCGCGTTGCTGGGGGCCGTCAGGCTCGCGGTACCCGGTATTCACAATGTGAGGAACGCACTGGCGGCCGTTGGCTCCGGCCTTGTGCTGGGATGCACGTTGTCAGAGATGGCGCCTGGGCTCGCGGCGTTCTGTGGCGTTGAGCGCCGGTTCCAGCGGCTTGGCAGCGTGGGTGGTATTGATGTTGTTGATGATTATGCTCATCACCCTACTGAGGTACGTGCCACGCTCGCGGCAGCCCGTCATGCATATCCCGGCCGCAGGCTGGTCCTGGCATTTCAGCCGCATCTCTACTCACGTACGGAAGATATGAAGGAGGATTTTGCGGACGCACTTCGGGCGGCAGATGTGCTCATGCTCTGTGACATCTATGGTGCACGGGAAGCACCGAGAGCTGGCGTCACCTCGGCACTCATCGCCGATCGGGTGCCCTGTGGTGTCCACTGGAGCGGACCACGTGCCGAGCTGGCGAATGCGCTTCGTGCGACAGTACGTGAAGGGGACGTGGTAGTCACCATGGGGGCCGGTGACATCACACGGGTAGGGCCAGCCCTTCTTAAGGCGCTGCGGAGTGCCGAGTAAGCTGATGTCCTCCTCACTTGCCAGTAAGTCTCGGCGTGCATCAGGGCCTGCCTCCGCGCTGGAATCGGTCGCGATTTCGGGTTCATCCGTGGGCAGGCTGCCTGAAACGCAGACAATCGTGAGCTCATCTCTGACACGACGGTTGCAACAGATAGGGCTCGTTCTTGCTGTTGCCTCTGTTGTTGCCTCTCCCAGGTGGGGACCGCCGTTGCTGTCCAGGCTTGACTTTTTTCACGCCCGGCGCATCGAATTTGAGGGTGTACATTATTCACGGGCTTCGGAACTGCTGGCCCTGCTGGCTGTGGACACACTACAGTCGGTGTGGCAGCCTCTCGAGCCACTGTCTGTTCGGGTCGAGACGCATGATCTTGTCAGTTCTGCGGATGTGACCCGACGCCTCCCCTCGACCCTGGTGGTCAGGGTTGTGGAACGTGAACCGGTAGCCCTGGTGCAGGCCGATGGACGCCTGCAACCAGTTGATGGAACTGCACGGCTGCTGCCAATAGACCCGATAGAGGTTTCGCTTGATGTGCCGCTTGTCGGGAGCGCTGACAGTGCCTTGCTGGGAATTCTTGACGGTCTGCGAAGGTCTGAGCCACGGCTCTATTCCCGGATCGCATGGGCGGCACGTGTCGGGAAGGAGGAACTCCGGTTTGAGCTGGGTGGAATCACCGTACGCACCAATGCCGACGTGACCGTGACCCGCTTCAGAGACATATTACCTGTTGAGGCAGATCTGGCACGTAACGCCATTAATGTTGTTGAACTCGATCTGCGTTTTCGTGACCAGGTGATCGTCCGACAGCCATGACTTCAGACCCCGTTGTTGCAGCACTGGACATAGGCACCGCCACCACTTCCGCTCTGGTTACATCGGTGCACGGTGAGCCAGCCAGAACTCTCCGCGTGAGGGTGCTGGGGCTCGGCCACACCCGTACCATGGGCCTGCGACGTGGGGTCGTGACGGACATTGAGGAGACCACGCGATCAATTCGTACCGCGGTGGAAGAGGCTGTTCGGGTGGCCGGTGTGGCTCCGGATGTTCTCTACGTCGGGATCTCGGGTGACCATGTCCGGGCCGCCAGCTCTACTGGCGTCGTGGCAATTACCGGTGACGAGATCACACGCGTGGACCTGAGCCGCGTCAACGATGTTGCTCGAGCGATGGCCATTCCTCACGACCGG
>CAYSKN010000242.1:0-4361 GCA_964431565.1 uncultured Gemmatimonas sp. | reverse complement strand
CGCCGGCCTCGGCGATCACCAGCGTTCGGTCACGCATGCCCCACCTCGACGTCGCAAAACGACTTGTGCAGCAACTGCCCGGTCGGCGGCAATGCCCGCAGGATCTCAACTATGCGCGCTGCACTCCGACCATCCCCATACGGGTTGACTATGCCCGTGCAATCGAGATCAAGAGCCTCGAGAATCGCCGCGTGAATAGCCTCGCAATAAGGTTCGCAATGGACGACTGATGCGGCCGCGAGCCGCCCCCGCTGGCGATCGCCAACGTTCACGGTTGGCACGCCGAACGACGGCGCTTCGTAGAGTCCGCTCGACGAATTACCCACGACCGCATCAGCCTGAGCCATCAGGCTCAGGTATCGCTGCTGCCCGAGCGATGGGTACACGTGGGTGCGATCCGGCCGTGTCGCCACCCAGTCGTCGAGCATTTCGGCGAATGCCCGCCCTCCTGAATCGGCATTTGGTCGAGTAAACCACAGGACAATGTCATGCGACAGCCTGTCCATAGCCGCCAGAAGCTCGCGAAACTGCCACCTGCCGTCATCGACCTCCAGCGTGACGGGATGAAAGGTCACGAGCAAGTTGCGTCTCCCAAGCTGCGCGGCAAGCGCCACTTCAAGCGACTCCCTGTCGAGTAGCGGCCTGCGGCACAGATGATCGAGGCCAGGACTACCGACTACATGAACACGCTGCGCGTCCTCGCCCATTTGCCGAACGCGCCGCGCAGATTGCTCATTGGTGACGAAGTGCACATGCGCCATCTTCGTGATGGCGTGGCGGATTGATTCGTCGACGGCGCCTTCGCTGGTGTCTCCGCCCGCGACATGCGCCACAGGTATTCGGTGCACAAGGCAGGCCTGCACGGCGGCCAGTATCTCGAAACGGTCTCCCAGTACCAGCACCACGTCCGGCACAAGTTGC
This sequence comes from uncultured Gemmatimonas sp., assembly GCA_964431565.1. Classification (GTDB taxonomy): domain Bacteria; phylum Gemmatimonadota; class Gemmatimonadetes; order Gemmatimonadales; family Gemmatimonadaceae; genus Gemmatimonas. The sequence goes on along the minus strand of CAYSKN010000242.1, from coordinate 3,440 downwards.
TCGATGGCATCAGACATACCTATTACGCCCAATCCCATAGACTTGGCCACACCGCCAGAAGTATCGCTTGCGAGCAGCATCTCGACGCGACGTGAGATCGCGAATCCGTCCGCCTCGATCTCCCGCACGGTCAAGCCGAATTCCGGGGCGAGGTGCATGCCGGTCACGACGAGCTGCAGTTCGAATTCTGGATCGGCGCGCAGATCGTGCAGGATCCAATAGAGCAACCCGTATTCTGAGCGGCTGCCGGTGACAACGCACACGCGCTTCCTGTGCACACTCATGCGCCCAGCTTCGCGCTCGACGGCAGGTTGATAACGCGACCTTCCAGATCCTCCGCGACGCGGACATTCATGCGCGGGGACGCTGCATACATCGGCAGCCTGTGCATCAGCGTCCAGACGGGTCGGGACATGAAACCAGCGTCGTTGAGCGCGCGCAGCAATTCTTCGCGATGCGCAGCGCATTGCGGCTCTAGCACGATCGCGTTCAACCAGTAGTTGCTGCAGGTTCCAGCCGGCTCCCGTAGAAAACGGACTTGGTCGACCCCGGAGAATGCGACTGCATAACGGTCAGCGAGCCGGCGCTTGCGTTCGATCGCGTGTGGCAAACCAAGCAGCTGCGCGCACCCAAGGGCAGCGTTGATATTCGGAAGCCTGTAGTTATAGCCGACCTCGTCGTGCAGGAAACTCCAGCGATGCGGCACCCTCGCAGTCGTGGTCAGATGTTTGGCGTGCCGTGCGAGAACGGCGTCGCTGGTCAATACAGCACCGCCGCCACCGGTCGTGACGACCTTGTTTCCATTGAAGCTCAGCGCAGCTAAAAGCCCTATGTTGCCGGCGTGACGGCCGTGGTAAAGAGAGCCCAGAGACTCCGCAGCGTCCTCAATCAGTATCAGCCGCCACCTCCGCGCCACTTCGGCAAGCGCATCGAGTTGTGCCGGGTGGCCGAACACGTGCATCACCACTAGGGCACGGATCCTAGCCCCAGTGCGTCGATTGCGGCAGACGTCATCTACGATCTGCGCTTCCTCTCGCAGATACTCGTCGAGTTTCGCGGCATCAACGCCGAGGGAGATGCCTTCGGAATCCACGAAGTGCGGTATCGCTCCAACGTAAGACACGGCGTTCGCAGTGGCGATAAAAGTCAGTGTCGGCAACAGCACCTCGTCCCCGGGCTCCACGGCGGCCAATAGCATGCAGGTATGCAGGGCTGCAGTGCCGTTCGATGTCGCAATCGCATAAGCCGCTCCGGTGAACTCCGCCAGTGCGCGCTCGAAGCGGTCCACATAGGACCCCACGGACGACACCCAACCGGTGTCGATACAATCCTTCACATACTCCCATTCCTTGCCGCTGAACTCTGGCTCGTGCAGCGCCAAGGGTATCGAGGGTCGGCCGAGGACCGCATACATTGCGTCTAGCACGTTGCGAATCAGCGTATTCGGCGAAGAATCTGCGGGTTTGACTCTTGGCGCTATGGACATGACGACTCGGCAAACCTCAAATGCTGTACAACCCGGCCCGGTAGCGGCGTAGATTCTCCGGCGCACTGAACCATTCGATTGTTTCGTGCAGTCCTCGTCTAAAGCCCTCTAGCCCACCGTACTCGGGCGTCCATTTGGCCAGCACGCGTGCACGAGTGTTATCGGCCCAAAGCCGCTCGACTTCACTGCCAGACGGACGCATTCGCTCTTCGTCGTTCAACAAACTCACATCCCGGCCCATGATTTCAGCGATGATTCTTGCCGTATCGCCGATAGAGACTTCGTAGTTACTCCCAACGTTAATCACTTGACCGAGCGCCGCGTCGCACTCGGCGACCGCAATGAACCCTCGCACGGTATCTCGCACGTAGTTAAAGTCCCGAGTCGGGTGGAGCGCTCCCAGCTTGATCTGCGGTACTCCGGAAGCGATCTGGGTAATAATGGTCGGAATGACGGCCCGCGCGGACTGGCGCGGGCCATAGGTATTGAAGGGTCTTATGATCGACACTGGGGTGGAAAAAGACAGATAAAAGCTCGCGGCCAGCTGATCGGCGCCGATTTTGCTCGCGGAATACGGCGACTGGCCTCGCAGAGGATGATCTTCCGTGATAGGCACGAAACGCGCGGTTCCATAGACCTCGCTCGTGGAGGTGTGGACCACACGCTGGATACCCAAATCACGTGCCGCCTGAAGCACGTTGATCGTACCCTTGACGTTCGTGTCAACGTAGGTATCGGGCGAATGATACGAGTAAGGGATGGCAATTAGCGCGGCCAAATGCATTACGACGTCGCATCCCTGCATTGCTTTGCGCACGCCGTGCGGATCGCGGATATCGCCTGCAAACACTTCTATTGAGCGCCTGACGTTTTCGTCCGAATCGTCTAACCAGCCCCATGAGTTGAAGCTGTTGTAATAGACAAAGGCCCTGACGCTCGCACCTGCTTGCAGCAGATACTCGACGAGGTGTGAGCCGATGAAGCCGTCGGCGCCGGTTACGAGAACTTTCCTTCCCCGTATGTTCATGGCACAGCAAGTTCACGCAGCATATTCATGATTGGCTGGCTATCCCTTCGCCCTGCAAACGTGAACCTATGCCTGCAGGCATCATGCTCGTCACCAATACGGCCACAATTCCAAGCACACCTCCACCGAAAACGCCGCCGGCCAGCGCGAACATCTTCCTTGGACGTATCGGATCACTGGCATCCGGAGCCATGGCCTTGTCGACGACCCTGAACGCGTATTCGCGTGTCACATTGGCCAGCATGCGCTGCTTGATCTGCACCTCAATCAACCTGTTGATCGCCTCACGCGTAGCTACTGTCGTCGTGGCCTGCAGTTCCTTTTCGAGATACCCGAGAGACGCCTCGGCGGATGCAATAGCACGCATCTGCATTTCCGCATTCAGCCGCTCAACCAGTTCATTTGCCCAAGCTGCTGCCTGTAGCCGGTCCGTCCAGTCGATCTGCAAGGTAATCAGGCTGGTTTTCTTGTCTTCCGTGATCGAACGAACCTTCTCCCCGAAGTACTTGTACGCCTCTGCAGGCGTCGGCGGTCTCTCGCCAGTCTTCCAGCGTAGATTCTTTTCGTCCCACTTTCTCGGAAATAGCAATGGCGTCAGATTCTTATCATGTATGAATGCTTCAGTCAGCTCGCGGGAACGCAACACCGCCAATGATTCCTGCTTGGCAATACTGGCACTCCCCGCCTGTATTCCCGCCAAAGACGCCAACCCCCCCAACTGACTCAGCGCGCCCTCCAGGCTACTGCCAGCACTATTGTCGGCTGAAACCATCAATACGCTCGCGCGGTAGACCGGAGGCGTAGCGAAAGCATAAATGGCGGACAGCGCCGTACAAGAAACGACGCTGGCAACAATCCACCATCGACGCTTCCACAACATGATGAATATAGCCGCAAGATCAATGGTCTCACCATCATCGGCCAAGT
>CAYSKN010000241.1:0-4367 GCA_964431565.1 uncultured Gemmatimonas sp. | reverse complement strand
CTCACGCTTGCCCAGACCTACAACTTCATCAGCGGGTTCGATCAGCCACGCGAGGGTCTGGTTACGTCGTATCCTTCGCGGCCAACGCCAGGCACCGGCGACGGATACAACTTCTTCCTGCGCGCAGGGTCTCCGGGCAACTACTCGAAGGACCTCCTTGGCGGGCGTGTGGCGTTCTGGGACACGCTCATGGCGCATCCGAACTACGACGAGTACTGGCAGGCCCGCAGCATATGGAAACACATGAAGAACATTACACCCTCCGTGCTGACGGTCGGTGGCTGGTACGACGCCGAGGATCCATACGGCCCTCTGAGACTGGATCAGTCGCTGAAGGAGATGAGCCCCCTCACGCATCGTATCCTGGTCATGGGGCCGTGGGGACATGGTGACTGGAATCGGGGCACAATGGATTCCTTTGGTCACCTCATGTTCGGCAGTGAAACAGGTACGTTCTTCCGGGACAGCATCGGCTTCCCGTTCTTCAGCTGCTTGCTCAAGGATCGCTGCGGCAAGCAGCTGCCCAACGTACTGGCGTACGAGACCGGCACCAATCGCTGGCGGACGTTCGATGCCTGGCCTCCCTCAGCGGCGCTCACCCGCAACCTGTACCTCCGTGAGGACGGCAGACTCTCATTCGAGAAACCTTCGTCGACAACCGGCACTGACAGCTATGTGAGCGATCCCGCCAAGCCGGTTCCATACACTTCCGCCACCTCATTTGGCTACTACAGGCTCTATCCGATAGAAGACCAGCGTTTTGCGAGCCGTCGTCCAGATGTCCTTACCTATGTGACCGAGCCACTGGCTGATGACATGACTGTGGCTGGTCCCATGGATGTAACGCTTCACTTCAGCACGACCGGGACCGACGCGGACTTCATCGTCAAGGTGATCGACGTGTGGCCTGATGTACCTCCGGCCGGCCGTACCGCTACACCTTTACCGGCAGGTGCGCCGGATCCGGCAATGGATGGATTTGAACAGCTCGTGAAGGGCGATGTGTACCGCGCCCGGTGGCGGAAATCACTTGAAAAGCCTGAGCCGGTGGCGGCCAACCGGCCTGACTCGGTTAAGTACGTACTGCATGATGTATTTCACACATTCCGCAAGGGTCATCGGCTCATGGTACATGTGCAGAGCACCTGGTTTCCACTGATTGATCTCAATCCACAGAAGTACCTCCCAAATATCAACAGGGCTGTGCCTGGCGACTTTAAAAAGGCTACGATGACGATTCATCGATCGCCTGCGCGGCCGTCCAACATCGTTCTGAGGGTATTGCCGTGATACCGCGATGGTTGTTTCTGAGCGCGATTGTGGCAGCGCCCGCGTTTCTTGGAGCGCAGACATCGCAGATCCTTCCGGGCCCATCAGGGAAGGCCAGGGTCCGGTTCGAAATCACGGTGCCTCAGTCAGTGCGCAGCGAGCCCACGACCGGCCGCGTGTTCGTGATCCTGGCGCGTACGGACGACCAGGAGCCCCGGTTACAGATCGGCAGGGTTGGTGCCCCGATGTTCGGACGTGACATCGAAGCACTCGCACCGGGCAAGGCAGCGGTGGTTGATGGTACGGATCTGGGTACGCCCGTTTTCGATATGGCGGACATACCTGCAGGCGAATACTGGGTTCAGGGATTCGTCAACATCTACAGCGAGTTCCGGCGCTCCGACGGACATGTTCTCTGGATGCACGATGATCAGTGGGAAGGGCAAAGGTGGAATGTCTCTCCCGGCAACCTGCACAGTGTGGCGCAGCGCATACGCATAGATCCGCTGTCGCGCCAGGTTGTGAAGCTGGTGGCCGATCAGGTGATTCCCGCCATCGAGATTCCCGTCGACAACGAATATGTACAGCGATTCCGTTTCCAGAGCCCCACGCTGACGAAATTCTGGGGAAGGCCGATCTATCTTGGTGCGACCGTGTTGCTGCCAAAGGATTATGCGCGAAGTACAACTTCATACCCGGTGAACTACATACAGGGGCATTTCTCCATTGCTTCACCCTACCGCTTCGACAACGACCCGGAATTCCGGAAGGAATGGACCCGTGATGATTTTCCGAGAATCATTGCCGTCACGCTGCAGCATCCCACGCCCTATTTCGATGATTCCTATGCGGTCAACTCGGTAAACGTGGGCCCTTACGGTGACGCGATCATGGAGGAACTGATTCCTGAGATCGAGAAGCGTTACCGCACCATCAGGGAGCCGTGGGCACGTTGGCTGTCAGGTGGTTCGACCGGTGGTTGGGAGGCGCTCGCCCTGCAGATTTTTCATCCGGAGTTTTTTGGCGGAACCTGGGCGTACTGCTCCGATCCGGTCACCTTCACCGATGTGGAGGGGATCAACATGTACAAGGATCAGAACGCCTTCTACAAGACCATAGGCGACTGGCAGCGTACCCCCACTGTGAACTCACGTGAGGTGAATGGCGAGATCAGGCAGACGTCACAACAGCGGAACTGGATGGAACTGGTGAACGGAACGAAGGGACGCAGCGGTACCGGTCAGCTCGATATCTGGTCAGCTGTGTTCGGTCCGATCGGAGAGGATGGCTATTTCAAGCCGGCATTCAACAAGCTCACGGGCGAGATGGATCACTCCGTCACCACCTACTGGAAAGAGAACTACGATCTTCTCTACTACCTGCAGCGCAACTGGTCCACGGTTGGACCCAAGTTGGTTGACAAGCTTCACATCTACATGGGAGACATGGACAGCTTCTTTCTCGATCGGGCGAATCGGGAGCTCGAGGCCTGGATGAAGACGACGGAGAACCCTCACTACGAGGGGTTCTTCATGTGGGGTGATCAGAAACCGCATTGCTATTCGGGTCCCGTAACCAACGCCGAGCGACTGAAGGAAATGGCGCAGTTCGGACTCAGAAAGAAGCCGGAGGGGGCGACGACGCCATGGTGGAAGTACTGAGCCATATCACATCCGTTAACGAGGGGTACGAAACGTGAGAGCATTTCGGTGGTGGGCGCTGACGCTGATACTGGTCGGCGCAATGGGCATGTCACAGGCACAGGCACAGGGGTCCACAAGATCCCTAACCGGTAAGGTTCAGGAAGAGGGAAATGGCGCGCCTCTCGGATCCGCACAGATAATGGTGAAAGGTACCAGAATCGGTACGCTCACCCGTGATGATGGCACTTTCACTCTGCAGGTTCCGCAGGGTGACATTACGCTAACCGTGCGCAGGATAGGTTATCCGGTCACGGACATACCAGTGAGTGCGACGACGAGTACTGTCACCGTATCACTCAAACGAGATGCACTGCAGCTCGATCAGGTGGTTGTCACCGGTCAGGCAACCGGTATCTCACGGAGAAACCTTGCCAACTCGGTTGCTAGCGTGAACACCGAGGAGCTGACCAAGGTATCCGCACAGTCCATCGAGAATGCATTCCAGGGTAAGATCGCCGGCGTGCAGATCTCCCAGTCCACCGGGGCGCCTGGTGGTGGCAACCGTATACGGCTTCGCGGTATCTCATCCATTCTTGGCGCAGCGCAGCCCCTCTACGTTGTCGATGGCGTTATCGTCAGCGACGTAGCGATCTCAGGCGGCACCAATAAAGTTACGCGGGCTTCCGGTAGCGGAATTGCTGTAGATGGTCAGGAGGCCGCCGTGAATCGCATCTCCGACATGAACCCCAATGACATCGAGAACGTGGAGATCCTGAAGGGTTCGGCCGCAGCCGCCATTTATGGATCCAAGGCTTCCGCCGGTGTCATCATCATCACAACGAAGCGCGGCACGGCAGGAGCTCCGAAGTTCACGTATCTTGGCGGTGTGGGTACAGCTGCACTTGCATATCGCAACGGATCCCGGAAGTTTCTGACACTCGACGATGCCATCAAGGCCTTCGGCCAGGCGAACGCGACGAAGTACTGGGATCCCGACCGCTTCATAGACTACGAGAGTGAAATGTACAGCGAGCATCCGGTCAACTCGGAGAACTCACTCAGCGTGAGCGGGGGAACCGATGCAACCCGCTATTTCGCCTCTGCCCTCTATCGCAGTGAGAAAGGAATCGTAAGAAATACCTTTGCCAACAAGACGGGGGTGCGGCTCAACCTGGATCAGAGGGTTGGCAGCAAGCTCAATCTGCAAATAGGTTCGGAGCTGTTGAGAACCACCGCTGACCGCGGCCTCTTCGGCAACGACAATACAGGAACATCGATCGCATATGTTCTGACGAAGATTCCCAGTTTCGCTGACATACGGCCCAATGCGGATGGAACGTATCCCGTCAATCCGTTCCAACCGTCCAACCCGTTCCAGACGCGCGACCTGCTGAAGAACCGGGAAGGCGTCTGGCGTTCCATCACGACCGGCCGCGCCACCTGGGATGCTCTCAC
>CAYSKN010000240.1:0-4368 GCA_964431565.1 uncultured Gemmatimonas sp. | reverse complement strand
CTTGCCACGGAAGCAATTGACGATCACGTCACCAGAAGAGCAGTTGATCGCCTCATCGGTATGGGCTTCCAGTTCGCCCTGCTGGGGTTCCCTGAAGGTGAGCCGCTGCTGCCCTCGCTCACCGCCAGCATAGTCATCCTTGATGCGGCCCGGACTCCACCAGCGATTCTCAGTACCCGAATCCGTACCCTCACTGAAGCGGGCCTCCGTCCCCTGGTGAAGGGAGTGGACGATCGCCTGTTGCGCCGGGAGGTTCTCGCCGCCGGTGCGTCGTTGTACTGTGGCAGGCAGCTCGTACGTGGTGCTGCAGTGCCATCGGATCGCTCGGCTGAGGACAGCATCATCCGCGCGATCACGGCGCTTGCTGCGTTCTGTGATGGCCGACCTCCGGACGCGGCATTCGACGCCTTCGTGCAGGATGACCCCCATATCGCGAGCGCCCTGCTCAAGGCTGTTTCGTCCGCGGCGCTCGGCGTGCGCGGCCCGCGCTCGGTGTCACACGCACTTACCATGCTGGGACGCGACAGCGTCATGGAGCGAATGACAGGAGTGATAGCCCGCCTAATCGGTGAGGCAGCTCAGGACGGAGAACTGGCCTTTCTTGCGCTCCGACGCGCCCGTCTGTGCGAGCGGGTTGGTTCTGCGCTGGATTCCACGCCACACCCCCGCGCGCGCGCAATTGCGGGGCTTCTGTCCACGCTCGAATTTGCTATTGGCTCACCGGGTCCGGCCATCGCCCAACGGATGGCGCTCCCACAGCTACTGATGGATGTTCTCGGTGATCGCACTCAGGCGCTAGGTCAGTTGATTGACGTGGTAGATGCCATCGACTACGCCTGGTGGGATGATATGCTCTCACGATCACGGCGGCTTGGCATTCGACCGCGTGTCATCGGCGAGGCATGGCTTGAAGCATGGCGTGTTGCACGCGATGAATTGGGCGTTGCACGCGCAGAAGGATTCTGACTGTCATTCGAAAAGGAGGGCCTTGAAATCATGAGCCAGAACGCCAGGACGTACCTGATTGAGCGATTCACTGAAGATGCCCGTGTGCTGCACGAGCGCGTTGCCACTATGCGGCGTGGAACGAAGGTGCCTGGGCCTGACGCCGCCACGTCTGAGCGGATGGCCGAGGCCTGCGAGGATGTAGTGGCCATCATTGAGGATGTCGAGCACGCACAGTGGCTTTCGACTTCTGATCTGGTCGCCACCGTCATCCCCATTTTCGAAGAGCACATGAAAGAGAATCAGGGGGATGCGGCTATTCGGTCGGTGTATGCCGGTGCCATAGCCCGTGCGCGTGAGGTCGCAGAGGCCGAGCAGCAGGATGTCACGTAAGAGACAGTTGCCGGAGGGGCGGGATACCGAGGTACTTGCACAGAATCGGGTACGCCTCGACAAGTGGCTCTGGGCGGCACGATTCTTCAAGACACGCGCACTGGCTGCCGAGGCCATAGATGGAGGCAAGGTCGATGTCGACGGAGAGCGTGCGAGGAGATCCAGGTCCGTACAGGTCGGCAACGAGATCAGGGTGCGGCAGGGTCCGCTCGAGTGGTACCTCGTCGTGCGCGGCGTGGCTGATCGGCGTGGCTCTGCCCAGGTTGCCCGTCTGCTCTACGATGAAACCGAGGACGGCAAGCGCCGTCGCGAACTCGTCGGCGAGCAGCTGCGCAGAATGCCTACCGCCTTTTCGTACGGAAGTGGCAAGCCGGGCAAGCGCGACCGTCGCTTACTGGAGAGGTTCAGACAGAGGAACCGGGAAGAGAACTGACCTGGCAAACCGGGCCACGGCGTGAGGGCTTTCGATGTGGGAACCTGGCGGGCAACCGCGCCGGATGATCGGCTAGGAGGCATTCTCAGGAACCAGCGCACGGATCCGCTCAAGAACGTCGCGAACGGACATGCAGGACGTGATCGCCACGACATGCACGTTCGCTCCCACGGCCTGCGAGGCGGCTGACAATGACTGGCCGCGCCCACCTGCTTGGTAATACCATGGCTCTCCGGCGGCGGGGCACAGCACCACCCGCGGCTCGCCGTCTGCCAATGCTTTTGCGAGTTCCGCCGGCCGCGATGCCAGACGCACATGCATCCCCGCTGCACGCAACGCCATGTGGTATTGGGTGCTCTGGGTTCGATCCCGCACGCAGAGCACCACCGTCAACACAGCAGTGTTCACGATCAGGGTGTCAGGATACAACCGCGATCGCAGAGATCTCCACCATGATGCCGCGCAACGAGGCACCAACCACCGTGCGGGTTGGCCAGGGTGCAGTGAATACCTCGCGGTATATCCTGTCGAAGACTCCCCAGTCCTTCTCATCTGCAAGGTAGACCGTGACACTCACCACATCGGCGAGCGTGGCACCACCCTCCCTCGCTACCCTCTTCAGGTTACCCAGAGTGGTGTGGATCTGCTCCTCGATGGTGCTGCCGGCTACCAGTCCACTTGCCGGGTCTCGTGGCGTCTGACCGGAAATGAACAGCAGCGAGGTGCCATTTGCGGTTCGTACTCCCGCAGAGTAGGCTCCCGCGGGTGCCGCTAGGGGCAGCTGAATCGGAACCCATTTACGTGATACCGGTGCTGCTGCTCTGATTTCTGAAGCTGAAGATTCGACGGACATCTTTCAAATGATGAAGAGAGACATGATGGCAACCTGTCTCGACCAGCTCGAGACACCAGTGCCGATTGTGGATCTGGATCGGCTCGCTCTCAACCTGGATCGGATGGCAGCGTACGTCACCCTCCACGACCTGGCCCTCAGGCCGCATGTGAAGACACACAAGTCTACGCGCATTGCCGCCGAACAGCTGCGACTGGGAGCCAGCGGCCTCACGTGTGCGACGACACGCGAAGCCCAGGCGATGTCGGAGGTCTGCGATGATCTGCTCATGGCGTACCCCCCTGTCGGCGCTGCAAGGCTGGAACGGCTGGCTCGTCTGCCGGCGAACGTGCGGGTTTCCGTGGCGGTGGATGACGTGCGCTCGCTCGAAGCCCTCTCCGTGGCAGCGCGGCTGGGTCAGCGTACGTTCGATGTGCGGGTGGAGATCGACCTCGGCATGCATCGCGTCGGTGTCACCAGCCCTGACAGGACCGTCGCACTGGCCCGCCAGATCATCCGCACGCCGGGACTTACCTTTGCGGGTCTGCAGTTCTATCCCGGGCACATCCGCTCGCACGTCGGAGAGCAGGGCGAACTGATAAGGGAACTTGGTGTCGTTCTGTCCACGTTCATCGACGCCCTCCATGATGCAGGAATGCCACCACGCGTGGTAAGCGGTGGATCTACGCCGACAGCATGGTGCATGCACGAGGTTCCGGGGGTGACGGAAGTCCGTCCAGGAACGTACGTCTACAACGACCGAACCACGACCAACATAGGTGCATGCCATCGGGACGACTGTGCGCTGACCGTGTTGGCCACGGTGGTCAGTGTTGCGGTGGAAGGCCAGGTGGTGATCGACGCGGGCACCAAGTCGCTTGGCCGCGAACCCCTTCGATCGGCGGGCGACGGTTATGCTGCATTACTGGACCGGCCGGAGGTCATCGTAACCCGTCTGTCTGAAGAACATGGCGTACTCGACCTATCCCAGACCGCATGGCGTCCGCGGCTGGGTGACCAGGTGCGTCTCGTGCCCAATCACGTATGTATCGTCGTGCACTTGTTCGACGAGATCATTGGAGTGCGTGGCGATACGGTGGAAACACGGTGGGCTGTAGCCGCACGAGGCCGTGAATCGGCTCTTGATCTCAATGCGGCACCCACAAGACCACGAGTCATATGAACCATTGCCCTTCCCCTCTCCCTTCTACAGCTCCCTTCCTCTCGAATAGGCTCGTCAGGCGTGCCTGATGGAAGCCACCGTTCCACGGGTGAGCGCAAGCAGATCGTGCGGTGCCAGCGATATCTCGAGTCCGCGACGGCCAGCGCTCACATGGATCCGCGGCAGAAGCAGGGCGCTCGCGTCAACCACCAGCGGCAGTGTTTTTTTCTGCGCCAGTGGACTGATACCTCCGGCCAGGTAGCCGGTGGCGCGCTCCGCCCTGGCCCGATCCGCCAGTTTCGCACCTCGGCCACCCATCTTGTCAGCAATAGCCTTGAGGCTGAGTTCGCCTTCTACCGGCACGACGGCACAACAGAGACCCACACCTTCAACCTCCACGACCAGCGTCTTGAATACGGTACCCGGATCAAGGCCAAGTACATCGACGGCCTCCTTGCCATACGACCGGACCGCCGGGTCGTGCCTGTAGCTCAGAACCTCGTGCAACACGCCTAGTCTTCTCAGAAGCAGAATAGCCGGCGTCATTATGAAGGCCATCCGGAGTCGAATGTCTGCACCATGGCGCCTGAGATTAGCAGCTAC
>CAYSKN010000239.1:0-4370 GCA_964431565.1 uncultured Gemmatimonas sp. | reverse complement strand
GCGTAGCGCAGGGTCACGCCCCACTTACGCCCTTCCGAGCGCGTGTACGGAAAGGCGAAGTTATTGCCCGGGACCGTGATATCTCGATATCGCCCAGCCGTACCAATTCCGTCGTCGTCGGTGAGGTTCTCGACATACACCGTACCGGCGAACGAGCCTTTCCTCAAGGTTGCACGCAGATTGGTGCGCCAAAATGAATCCGCGTACGCGAGATTCACCTCGTCAGTCCAGCGCTTTCCCATGAACGATTCGTCAATGCGCAGCGTTGCACTCCAGTCGGACTGCAGGTCAATCGTGTAGCTTGCCGCAAGCGAACCCCGGATCTTCGGGGACTTCGCTGCTTCGTTGCCAGCCGTCTGCGCGTCGCCGAACACCTGCTGCATATTGACAGAGTTGAATTCCGTGTACTTGGCGTTGATGTATGCGAGCGTGGCGTCGAGGCTCAGCGCAGATCCGATCATCGCGTGACTCTCGAGCTCGACCCCTTTGATTTCAGTCGAACCGGCGTTGTCGACTACATCGATCTGCGGGCCCCCTTCGAACGGAAAGACCTGGCGACGCGTCAGCTGATCGTCCCACTTCATCAGAAATGTCGCGAGATTGAGCGTCACGCGACGATCAAACAACATGGACTTCAAGCCGAGCTCATAATTCTTCAATCGCTCTTCGTCCATCGCAATGCCAACCCCATATATCGTGGCTATGTACTCCTGCTGCGCGGCCGGCAAGCCGGCAATGTTTGCATTGAACTGCTTCGGCTTGTTGCCCTCGGAGTAGATGCCATAGACCATCACGTCATCAGTCAGCTTGTAGTCAAGAATCGCTCGCGGCAGCCATGCATCCGTCTTCGAAGACAAGGTACGGCGCGCCGCGCCCTGGCCACCGACATCCGTGACTTCGTCTTCCTGGTAGCGCATCTCGATACTGCCGCTCAGACGATCCGTGAGCGCGTAACTGACCGACGCGAAGGCAGCTCTGTTCTTCGATTCTCCGACACTTGGCTGTGTGGTTGGCGGAGGCAGGACACTCAGGTCTGCGGTGCCGGTAAAACTGCGCTGATCAAAGTTGCCCTCATACCAGTAGACACCCGCGACGTAATTCAGACGCCCCGTGCCGTCTGAGGCCAGCCTCAGTTCGAACGAGCGATCGTCAAACCCCTGATAGGTTGCTACGGCATACGCGGGAACCGGCGTGTAGTCCAAATCGGCGACCCCCAAGTTATTCTCATCGTACTTGGCCGCAATGAACGTGATATTGTGCTCGGCGGTCGAATAGACCGCCTTGAGCGACAGCATCTCTGCGGTGCGATCGAATCCGAATTCGTCGATACCAAGGGAGTTGGGAGCGACCGTGGTGTTTAGCGCCGGTTGTCCCCCGGTGGGGATGGCACCGCAGTAGAAGCGCCAGCCACCCGTAAAGAAGGGCCCGCAATTCAGGTCGGCAGCTCCGACTAACAGCATAAGCGGCGGACCGTCATCGTCTTCCTGGCGTGTATACCGCAGGTCAAATCGCAACTTATCGGTTGCGCGCCAGATCAGCGCAGCAGATCCGGACAACGATTCCTCACTCCCGAGTCGTTCGCCGCTCAGAGCATTATGAAATGCACCCGCGTAGTCGTAGCTGCGCAAATGCACCCTGGCGAATAGCCTGTCCTCGACCAATGCACCCGACAGGCTGCCAGAGAACTCCTGTAACCTGTTTGAGCCAAGGGTTGCGGCGACTTCCGCCTCCAGTTCATTTTGCGGCACCTTGGATATGAAGTTCACGGCACCGCCGAATGTCTGGCGACCGAAAAGAGCGCTCTGGGGCCCCTTGATCACTTCCACGCGCTCGAACTCGCTGAAGTCGAGAGACTGCACGGAACCGGGCATGTAGACCCCGTCGATGAAGAAGGAAGCGTTCTGCCGGGTGGGATTCGCGGTATTGACATCCATGCCGCGCATGCGCGCCTGACTCTGCTGACGGTTAACGCCCTGCTCGAAATAAAACCCCGGCGTCATGTTCGACAACTGCGCCACACTGCTGATTCCGGCGGCCTTGATGGCTTCGGACGTGACCGCCGTGATTGTCAGCGGAACATCCTGAAGCCGCTCGTCTCGCTTGCGCGCAGACACTACAACTTCCTGCAGGTCGCTCGCGGCAGCACCAGACGTAGCCTCCTGAGCATGTGTTTGCCCGGTCATTGAACCCGCGAGAATCAGCACCGATGCCAACTGGATACGATAAATCATAGTAAACAAACTCCCTGCAAAGCCTGACTGGGCCGCGGTCCATGAATGAAGCAGCGTCACTTGGTAGCCGACTCAAGATAGGCGATGAGTGCACGGCGGTCGGTCTCGCTTGCCATTCCGACATACGCCATCATGGTGCCGGGCACGACAGTCGAGGGGTGTTCTATCCAGCGGTCAAGCGTGGCGACATCCCAAGTCAGGTTCGACTTCGAAAGCGCATCGGAATACTTGAAGCCGTCCGCGCGTGCCGCAGCCCGACCTATGAACCCATGCAGGTTCGGCCCCACCTTGTGAGGTTGGCCCGCCGCAACTTCATGGCACGCGCGACACTGCAGGAAAAGCAACTTTCCGCGCTTGATGTCCGCCTCGTCTGCAGAGTTTGCCGATCGCTCCGACTGCGTAACCCCTTTTTCATCCGCTGCGACAAGCGTACTCCCGGCGGCAGCAATGCAACCCGCAAGCAAGAGCGTCGTTGCGGCGTACCTCAAGCTAAACATGTTCAAGTATCTCCATAGCGGCCCGTTCACCCGATTCGAATGCACCTTCCATGCCTCGCTGCATGATCGCGGTGTGTTCGCCGCAAAAGGCCACTCGGGGCTGGCCATCCCGCATGTGACGGCCGTACTTCACGATCTGCCCAGGCTTCCAGTAGACCCAGTCCCCGGCGCCGAATGGGTCGCGCGCGCATGACTGGACGGTAATCAACTCCAACATTCCGCGAGTCGAAGGACGAATCTGCCCTGCAACGGCCTCGACGTACTCGAAGCACTGCCGGTCGGTCATGAAGGCAAAGCGCCGGGCTTCGGCGCCATTAATGAAGGCAATCATCGATGATGACTCCCCGTTTGGCCCTCGGTTCAGCGGGGTGAATCGTTCGATGCCAGTGTCCGTCCACATGCTCGGGGGCAACCCATCTTTTTCCCAGAAAGGCTCGCGGGTCGACATATGCACCTGGATCGATAACCCGTAGTCAATTTCCTGCACAGCCGCTGCTAGCGGTGCGGGCAGGTCGGGCGCGAAAATAACATCCCGCAGCCTGGGTAGCGGCATGGACACGATCGCAAACTTTGCGCGATATTGCGTTGCGTCCGTGCAGTGCACTGTGACACCGTCGCTGCCGCTTTCGATCCCGTACACGGCCTTGCCGAGTTGGACCCCGTTGCGCAGCGAGCGCGCCATTGCCTCCGGCAGTCGCGAGTTTCCTCCGGTGATCTGCACGGCCGATTGCGTTCCCGGTGCAAAGTTACCCTGGCTCGCATCGCCTACGTGGTAGCGCCGCATTTCGTGCAACGCAGACGTCCCTGCGAGCGTGTCGGTATGCACGACCAATCCTGCAAGATCGATCGTCGCCTGATTGTGACCATGGGCCCGAAGATACTCGGTCGCAGGAATGTCCCACTTTGCAAGCTCTGGTGTCAGCCAGGCGTCAAGCGACTTGCCGCGAAGCGGGGCATCGCGATACATCAGCGTCTGCAGCAATTGGTGCGGCAGGATCTTGCGGTCGTCGCCCGAAAGAGGATTGGCGGAACTTGCCTGCCATTCATCCGTCAGAATGTACTTGCCGCCTAGGTGATACACCCAATCTGGTGGTGCGAGCGGCCTCAGTGGCTCGGTCTTGAGCTTGAGGCGGCGCGCGGCATCGAGCATGCGCGCATAGGTCGCCCCGATCACCTCACCCCCGGCTTCGACGCTGCCCGGCACCATCTTGAGCGTATAAACACGACCGCCGACCCGATCACGGCCCTCAAGAACCTGGACGTTCATGCCCTGCTCTTCGAGCAACATGGCCGCGTAGAGCCCGGAAAGCCCGGCGCCAATGACGACCACATCGAGTGCGCGCTCCTTCCCCGCATAGACCAGACGGTGCAGGGAGCCGAGCGCACCAGCAAGCACTGCAATGGCTGAACGTCGATTGAGCATCCCCACTACCTCACTCCAGCCGAAGGATCAACTTGCTCGTCCGAAACCCACGTCTTCGCCACCATACTGCCGTTACCGGCGCGGCGGCTCACCGGGCCCTGCGCTTGTCGACGAGGGTACTCCATGGGTACTCGACGCGATTGCAGAACGCGCTGACCCAACCAAGGTTGAAGCCGATCAATGTCGCTGCGGGATCATGCAATGAATACGCGAGGAACG
>CAYSKN010000238.1:0-4384 GCA_964431565.1 uncultured Gemmatimonas sp. | reverse complement strand
TCCACGGCTACACTGTCGAGGCCTTCCCTGAGCAGTACGAGCTGCGATCCACTGGCGGCAAGTGCGCCACGGTATACCTGCAGCGAATCGACGGGATCCGCATCGGCAGTCGCAGGTCGCATGTTGGGGTCGATGCCCGATGCCCGCAAGAGAGAATCCTGTTGCCATGTGAGCCCCGGAGCGGGCTGCAGGGGAGTGCCGGAGTCCGCGGCGACCGCCTGCTGCTCTTCCCCCGGCGGCACCTGCTGCGGCTCCGGAGCGGGTGCTGGCTGCGTGCCCGGCATGGCTGGTGGCTGACCTTCCTGGGCATCTGCCCTACGCGGCAGGAACACACGGGTCAGCGCCGGGACGAACTTTTCGCAGTAGAACCTGCCGAGCGCATCGGCTCGTGGTCGCTGTCGCGGCTCACGGATCGCTGGTGCGCCCATCTGCTGCAGCACTATGGCATTGCTGATATACTCCTGGCGGGCGCGCTCCACATCCACAGCGTCGAAGACGTATCGTCGGTGCAGTTCGCACACTGTCATCTCGCGGTCACCCTTGTACTCATCGCGCGTGGACGTCTCGAATCCCTGGGCGATGTTGGCCATCCTGATGATCTGCTCCTGGAAGAAGCTGCGTTGAAGGCGTCGCGGGTCGCCCCGGGAAAACTCCTGCGCGAAGCCGTCGAACAGGGTGAACTGGAGGTCCCGATTGTTGACGGCGGGCGAAATGACGCCGCTGTCAGCGTAGATGGTCTTGCGATTGGGCCCGCCAGTGAGATCGTAGATCACGACATCATACATCCGGTTGGTACCGGCATTGACCCTTGAGACACGAATGAAGAACTGATCGGTGATCGGGTTGAGCGCCTGCTCGCGCAATGCCAGGGTTGGTCTGGTACGTGCTATGTCGCTCTGCAATACTCTCAAACGATGGTTCGAGGCAGCCAGCACCTGATCGTTGAACCAGACCATTCCCAGCGACAGCAGGAAGGCGCACCAGAGCACGGGCAGCATTAGTGTCCGGACACGCACGCCGCTCGCCTTGAAGGCGGTGATCTCGCGGTCGGCTGCCATGCGGCCGAATGCGTGGAGCGTAGCAACGAGCACCGCCATGGGCATGGTCATGGCGATGGTGAAGGGCAGAGACAATACGAAGAACTGACCAATGGCCGACCAGGGAAGCCCCTTGCCGGCGAGGTTGGCCAATTGGCGAGCCACGTATTGGAGCATCAGGAGCGACGTGAGCGCCGACAGGGAGAATATCAGCGGACCGATGTGCTCGCGGATGACATAGCGGGTAAGGAGCTTCACGACGTAAATTCCCCGAATACCACCCGCTTTATCAAGTGCGTCGCAATTCCCATGGGGAATCGCGACGTCGGGAGCCGGGTATTCGCGGGTATTCTTGTGATATCGTACCACGGCACAGCGGGCTGTCGCTGGTACCCCACGACCGGAGTTCGGTGCACAGGCTGTTCCTGACATGGGCGCGCGTGTGTCGGCGTATGGCGGTGCCCATGGCGCTGGTAATGGCTCTAGCTCCGGTCGGCGGGATTCTCCTGAGTGGTCCGGCGGAGCGTGGTCTGCCTGGCGTGGCTTCGGGTGTGCGGGTCGGGATCGGCGGCGGGGTACTGAGCGCACAGGCCGGGCCGGTATCGAACCGCGCAACAGCTCGAATCGCCGGTGGGCAGGAACCGTCGGTGTCGGTGGTAGCCCGAAGCATGGCCGAGTCGCTGAAGCTGGGGATTCCTGGCTTTGCGCAGGCACAGCGGTCGGAGCGGTGGGCCGTAATGTATGAGTCCACTCTGTCGGGGCGGGTGTTGCGGGACATTTCAGCAACCGCGCAGGCAAGACTCCAGGCGCGCTGGGCCAGCAGCCTGCAGACCGCTCTCACCGGGTCTGCACCGGTTGCCGGAGCGCCATCCGACAGCGGTATGCTGTCCGTGCCCGCGGGCGCCTCGTCCCGTGCGGTTCAGTCGGATGATATGGCTGTTGAGCGGGCGCCGCAGGGCACGGTATTCCCTGACGTCGGTCCGTACGTCGCTGCTATGCCGAGCGATTCAGAAGATCTCTCGGTGTCTCTCGAGGCGCGACTGGAATCCAAGGTTCAGCGTCTAAGAAATGATCGGTGCACATCGACCCAGCTCTCCACTCCGGGCAACAGTTGTCGGAGCACTCCGATACTCCCTGAGTTCGATTTTCAATTCAACCTGCGCAGCAGTGGCGTGGTTGCCGAACGCTTCTTCGTGGACGTGGATTACGATTCGCAGCGCGAGTTCGACGCCTCGAACAACCTGTCGGCGCGCTACGAAGGGAGGGCGGGTGCGCGACTGCAACGGGTCGAAGTGGGCAACGTAACGTTCCAACCGCCACCCTCGCATTTCATCACGTCCGGCATACCCTCAGGCAACTACGGTGTGCAGGCCACGGGGCAGCTGGGCCCCATGCGATTCACCTCCATCTTCGCACAGCAGAAAGGCAATATCGCGCGCGACAATATCTTCACCGTCGGACAGCGGACCCGTCAGCAGGTGGATCGTGTCATCGAAGACATCCAGGTCGAGCAACGGCGTTTCTTCTTCACGTTGGACCCCCGTCAACTGACCGGTTATCCAAATGTAGATCTGCTGGATCAGGCCCGCATGCAGCAACTGGCAGCCGCCCTGCCCGACTCGATTCGTCCAGTGCGGATCTATGTCTATCGACAGTTGATCGGTGCCGCCAACCAGAACCCGCGCGGGCCAGCGCTCTCGGTGCGTGGAGCGCGCAACCCAACGCGTCAGGTCTACGAACTGCTGCGGGAACACGTCGACTACTACGTCGATCCGTCAATGTTGTGGATCGCACTCGTCCGGCCGCTCTCCGCGGGCACCGAGCGATTGGCAATTGCCTACGAGGTAAACGTGGACGGGCAGCCGGGTCGCAATCCAGCCACGGGAGGCAGTCCGGATATCGAGTACACGGACAGCCCGCAGTATGCCAACCTGCTCTGGGAGCCAGAGTTGCAACCTGGTAACGCAGCCTACTTCCTGCGCGAGATCAAGTCGGTGTATCGCCTGGCAGGTGAGGATATGCAGCGCGAATCCCTTCAGCTCAGACTGGTGACCGGAACCTCTGGTGATCAGGAGAAACCGGTTGATCCATCGTTGGGAGAGACCTACCTGCGCCTGTTCGGTCTGGCACAGCCCACCAGTCCCGCTGCCTTCGATATCGAGAATCGGGTATGGCCACGTCCCAATGATTCAAATATCCGCCTCAGCGTGAGCGGAATTGGGGAACCCCAGAAGCTAATACCTGATTACTTCGTGATCTTTCCGTCCGTGCAGCCTTTTGCACGCGCAGGCCTCGCCAGGCCACTGGCCAATCCGGCCAATGACACTCTCTATCAGTACCCGAACGAATATCTCTACTCGGCACAACGCCCGCAGGCGATCTACCGCATGATCGTCAGCTATCAGTCGCAGGGTAGCAGCGATACTCAGGCCATCCAGTTGAACACGATCCAGCTACGCCCGAATTCCGAGCGTGTCTCGATCGATGGACGGGCTCTGGTCCGGCACGCTGACTACGAGATCGACTATGACATCGGCATCATCACTTTCATCCGGCCGGATACCCTCTTCCCGCAGCCGCGGCAGGTGGCGGTGCGTTACGAGGAGAATCCGCTCTTCACAACCATACCCACGACAATTCTCGGATTTGCCTCGCAATTTCAGCTGGATGTCGGTCAGGTTGCCATCACTGCGATTTCACAAAGGCAGCGGTCCACCTTCACCCGCCCACCGCTTGGTTTTGAACAGGCGGGATCATTCGTAGCAGGCATGACTACTTCACTTCAGTGGGATGCTGCCGCACTCACAAGGGGCGTTGCCAGGCTTCCATTTGCGAGGAGCAGCTCGCCCTCGCGCATTGCCCTCCAGGCGGAGTTCGCGATGAGCAAACCGCAACCGAATGCGGCGGGTCAGGCATACATTGAGAGTTTTGAGGGCAGTGCGGATCGTGCAGTGCCCTTGCTTGAGAGTTCCTGGTACTTCAGTTCGCTTCCGGCCCGAGGCACATCGCCTGCGGCGGGCGGACTCGGTTTGCTGAGTACTGCGCGTGCTGCCACACTCGCATATCAGAACAATGGGCTCGATCGGTCCGGCACTTATCCGCAGTTCACCATCCAGCAGATAGATCCGTCAGTCCGCATGGTGGGCAGTGGAGTTCAACCGTTCGAGCAACTGCTGTGGATGACGATGTACCCGCTGCGTATTGGCGGGATGCCGTATGGTCAGGCCGTTGCGAGCACGGCACGATATGCCTGGACGGTTGGTGACAACAGTATGGCAGGACCCACGCCAACCGGACGCCGATGGAGATCTCTTCGTACGGTTCTCAATCCCAGTGGCCAGGATCTG
>CAYSKN010000237.1:0-4428 GCA_964431565.1 uncultured Gemmatimonas sp. | reverse complement strand
GCAGCACGTAGTCGGCACCTATATCGTGCCCGAAGAACTGCTTGGGGCTGGTGACGTTGCCTTGTGAGCTGCAGCCGATCACAGCAATCACAGACAACGATGCGATTGTACGCGTAAATCGATGGTACATACTCGCTCCGGGTGCCCGCACGGCATACGCGGGCAGTGATGGGAAGGGGGGCACCATAACAGGGCTCCTGAGCCTGATACTCACGTTCAGGGAAGAGCAGCGGGTTACCGGTGCAACCGGTCCCGCTGGCCAATACTCTCGATCGTGACAACGCTGTGTCAAGAGCACCCAGCATTCATCATGAGGACAATTGCATCAACCGACTCAAGGGCGGTGAATGTCCGTCAATGTCGGGTTGAGCTTATTCTCCGCCGCGCAGTCTGCGGGACCATTCGTCAAGCAGCAGCTTCTCGTCGGCCGTGAGGCTCTCCATTCCCTCAGCTGCGATCTTATCCAGTACAGCGTCGAAAGCCGTTTGCGGCAACGGTGCAATAGCTGCTTGAGCAGGTCGCGCCGGCGCTGTGGGGCGCACACGGGCTACAGCAGCCTTGCTCTGCGCAACGATGTCATCAATGTCACGGTCGCGCTCACGTGGTCGCATTCCAGACCTCGGTACCGGACGCGGCGCCTCATCGCCATAATCGGGCGCGGACGCAATGCCCCGGCGCAGGCGATCGAGACTGCCGGCGTTGGGTGCACGCAGATAGATCCAGCCTGCCAGCATACCGCCGAAATGAGCCGCATAGGCGGTCCCGCCGAGAGTGCCTGAATCCAGAACCGCCATGGTTATGTTTAGCAGCGCCATGAACGCCACAAGCCACCTCACCTTCATCGGAACCACGCCAAAAAAGAGCACCTCGTCCTCGGGCCAGTGTGACGCATAGGCCACGGCCACACCGAGAATGGCTGCCGATGCTCCCACCAAAGTGGCGCCACCGTTCTGGAACATGTAGTGGAAAGCCCAGCCACCCAGTCCGCACCACAGGTAATACCAGACAAAGGTGTTCGAACCCCACTCGCGTTCGACACGCGGACCGAAGAGCCAGAGCGTCCACATGTTAAGCAACAGGTGCATCACGCTGGCGTGCACGAACATGTACGTGCCGATCGTCCACAGCGAACGCCGCGACAGGTCGCCCGGCGAATAACCGAACCAGTGAGCCATGTTCGCATCGCCCACAAGCGTCCGCTGAACAAAAAACACACCAACGCACAGCCCGATCAGCCAGTAGGTGGCACTCGGGTTGCGTGAGCTGTCGAATTCGTCGAAGGTCGCTTTCACCATGGAAGAGAGCAGTACCGCCGGGTAGCCGGTGGGCGAGCCGGCGCTGCACGCGGAAGCAATACAGAATGATCAACCGGGCCGGTCGGCAAACGCCAGTCTCACTATGCGCTCACAGAGGTCCGGAAACAAGACGCCGGCAGCCCGGGCAGCCTGTGGAATCAGACTGGTGGGCGTCATTCCCGGCAACGTGTTCGCTTCCAGGCACCATGGCCGCCCGTGAGCATCCAGACGGAAATCGATGCGGGCATATCCACGGAGCTTGAGTGCCCGGAATACCAGCTGGGCCTCACTTGCAATCCGATCTCGAACGTCTGTCGGTAGTTCTGCTACGAACTCCTCTGCCATTCCAGGCGTGTACTTGCACTCGTAGTCGTATAATTCCTTTGTCGGTCTGATCTCGATCGTGGGCAACACCAAGCCTCCCAGGATGCCCACGGTGAGCTCTCTCCCGGCTATGAATCGCTCAATCATTACCTCGTCGTCGTACCCGAATGCCTCTGTCACAGCTGCCGTCAGGGTTGCGGGCTCACGCACGATGGAGAGCCCAACGGTGCTTCCCTGCTTGGATGGCTTCACTACCACTGGCCACCCCAGTTTGTCACCAACGGAAGCCGGATCTAACACATCATTGGGTTCACCATGTGAACTCCGTACTGGCGCCATCAGCCAGTCCGCAGTGGTCACCCCCGCCGATCGCATCACCACCTTGGAAAGCTGCTTGTCCATTGCAAGGGCGCTCGCAAGGTGTCCGCTGCCAGTGTACCGAACGCCCGCCATATCCAGCAGTGCCTGGATCGTTCCGTCCTCACCCTGACCGCCGTGCAGGGCCAGGAACACACAGTCGGCCTCTGTCACCTCCCGCATGGTACCGAGAGCGGGAGAGAGCGACTTGCCTCCGGATCTACTGGTCAGGGCCTCCAGCGAAGGCGGCGCACTCCCCACCCCTGCTGCAAGCAGCGCCTGCTCGGTGGCCAGATCCATGACGCCCTCAGCCGGATCAAGGCAAGTCACCTCGTGACCCCGCTCGCGCAGTGCCTGCGCGATGCGAAGTCCCGAGGACAGCGATACGTCTCTTTCGGCGGAAATACCACCGAGCAGCACCGTGATTCGAAGGCGTCTGGTCATCAGCCAAAACTACTGCAGGTCACGCAGATCAATGCGGGCAGAGCCGTGACCCTGGTCGCAGTTGTTCACGGGTGGCACCTACTGCGCATACTCCGGCTGTCTGGCCAGCACTCAGCGCTGATACGGGGTCCCGGCATGTTCCAGTACGTAGCGTGACATGCGCTCCAGCATCGCCTCGTCCGGAACGCGCTCCCAGTCCCGCAGCATGATCACCCGATCATATGGATCGAGTGTTACATGACGTCCCGTACGCGGCGCGTCAGGATCCAGGGCGATCCATGCCTGCCACATAGTCAATCCCCAGGCATTGACGACCACTCCATGGGCATCCTCCCATGTCGAGGGCCTTGGGTCGGCAAAGAGAGCAGCAAGACGCCCTCTCCAGAAAGTGCGAAGCGGCGCTCCCGTAGCGTCGGTGAACTTGTCTATGCAGTGAAGCATGGAATGCGGAATGTGTCCCAGGCTGGCTTCGGACGACATCGCCCCGTGTCGCCAGTGTTCTGCAGACTGGGTATCCGCAGCGAAGTAACGAATGGTCACATATCTAGCACATCGGGTGCTTCAGTAGGTCGAGGCACGTGACGATTCCCAAATTCACGCTGTCCCTTGCTTCACCGCATCTCCGCCGGTACCGATCCCTGTGGGTCCGCAGCAATTATCCTTCCATCCGCTCATGCCAACCCGACCGTTCCCTGACTCTGTCGTCCGGTAGGCGGAAGCTGGCCTTCCCCGGAAACGGGGCAAGGATACCCTTAGTGATTCATCTTCACTTGTGATGCCACTGCGCCTCCCGACAAGCATCTTCTCACCTGGCGTCCCGATTCTGCCGCTGGCGGCAGTGTTCCTGTTGCTGGCGGGCTGCGGTTCAGGCGGTGCTGACACCAGCCCGGGTCCGATACCAGCCGCCATTCGGGTCCAGACCGGCAACCAGCAGACGGGCATTGCGGGAACACCGCTCGCCGCTGCTCTCTCGGTTGTCGTTACCGACGGGAAGGGCAAACCGGTAGGCAACAGGCGCGTTGACTGGGACGTAAGTGCGGGTTTCGGTTCGGCGTCCCCGGCGTCCTCAATGACAAATGGCCAGGGTGTGGCCACCACAATCTGGACGGTTGGTTCAAGAGCCGGCCTGGCCACCGCCACAGCACAGATCACAGGGCTCAACCCGGCGACTTTCTTGGCAACTGTCCTGCCCGGACCAGCCAGTATCGTTGTCGCGATTCCCTACATGGCATTCCTCGAGGTTGGTGATACGGTGAGGGTGCGCGCCACCGTTCGCGACCGTTTTGGCAACCCATTGCAGAATCAGGCGATCACTTTCTCCTCACTGGATGAGGAGGTGGCGTCTGTTGACAACGCGGGACTGGTCACGGCAATCACGGTGGGATCAGCTCGCATTGGCGCCCTGGCGGCCGGGCTTGCAGACACGGTCCCGGTGACCGTTGGGCCGCCAGGATCGGCGGTCTGTGGTTCACAGATGCCAAGGGTGCTCGGGGTTGGTGAGGTCCACACACCGGATATCTCAGCGTCGAACATCTCCGTCTGCCTCTCCGCGGAGAACGCTCTGAATGCGGAGTACGCACTGACACTGATCTCAACTGCCACGGACTTCGGGTCCACGACAACAATAGACGTACTTGGAACAGGAACCTATGCCCCTGTGTTTGCAGCAGGAATAGACCCCGGAGCCATTTCATTCCTGCCTGAAACAGGTGATCTGGGCAGCAGTTCCTCGCTGACGAGCAGCGTGAATGCAATATTCGAAATGCGGCGCCGGCTCATCGAAAGAAAAGAGCTCACACCGCTCACGGAAGATGCCCGTGCATGGCAGTCTCATGCGGCAAGCACTTCGCTCGGTGCACGGGTCACATCGCTTGCCATTGGCGACATAGTAAAGCTGAATGCCAATGCCAGTGTGGCGTGCAGTTCTCCCGATACCCGCAAGGGCAAGATCGTGGCGATCGGCAGCCGTGCGATGATCGTGAGCGACATGGACAATCCCAACGGAGGC
>CAYSKN010000236.1:0-4438 GCA_964431565.1 uncultured Gemmatimonas sp. | reverse complement strand
TATTTTCTAGTTGCCAGCAACGCGAATGTCTGCCGTCACCGCCATCCAGTACACTCAGGATCAGATGCGCACGCTAACCGGCGTGTCCGTCGAAACGGTGCGGCATTGGCGCAAGACCGTGCCCTACTTGGCGTCCAAGACCGGGAAGGCTGCCCGATTCACCTTCGCCGATCTCCTTGGCTTGGCCGTTACCAATGAGCTGGTCAGCTCATTGGGCGTGCACATCGCCACCGTCAGCGTCGGCGTGGACGCGCTTTTTCGGTTGCTGAGCACCAGTGGCGCGTTGGCGCTGAATGGGTCTGTGGCGTTCGTGACGCCCACTTCGGCGAACCTGTGCGATATCGGCCCCGAGGGGGTTGGGCCGGCGCCGGCCCAACCGACTCTCGTGATCCCGCTCGATCCGTTGATCATGCGGCTTCAGCAGCACATGCTGCCGATCGTCCCGACGCCGAGCCAGGCAGCGTTGCCGTTTCCACCCGAAGCTATCCGGAGTAGGGCGTGAACACTGCCACGCTGGAACAGGTGCTCGCCGCAACCGGCTACCTGCCGGACGGGCGACCCGCGCCCGGCCTTCGGTTGGGGGCTGAGGCGCAGTCCTCGCGCCACGGCCGCGTTTTTGTTCCGGACGCATTGTGGCGCAGCGCGTCGTCGTTGACCGTCTACTTCAGCCAGTGGCGACGAGAGGTCTGGAACGAGGGGTTCGCGCCGTTGCTGTGGGTGATCTCGCCGCAGCGTATCGACCTGTACAACGGTTTCGGCACACCCGCGAAAGAAGGCGATGCCCAGAGACATTTGATTCGGCGTTTCGAGAACATCGAAGCTTCGCTTCATGAACTGGACGAGTTGGCCGGCCGACTGGCGATCGAGACGGGCCAATTCTGGGCCCAGGTGCCGGCCATCGATCGCAAGACCAGCGTCGATCAGAAGCTCCTGTCTGACCTTGGATGTCTCGAACGCGATTTGGTCGCAGGCAATCTCGCGCGCGATGCGGCGCAGGCCTTGATTGGGCGCGTGATCTTCACCCAGTACCTGATTGACCGCGAGATCGTCAGTGCGGCGCGGTTGAAGCGGGTATGCGGCCGCACGGCGTTGCCGGCGATCCTGCGCGACCGGCCAGCGACCAGCAAGCTGTTCGCATGGCTGGCCCAGACCTTCAACGGCGATATGTTTCCGCCCTCGTCGGTGAAAACGACACCAGCAGCTCACCATTTGACGCGGGTTGCGGAGTTCCTGGAGGCTGTCGATCCTGAAAGCGGGCAACTCAGCTTCTTCCCCTACCAGTTCGACGTGATTCCGGTCGAGCTCATCAGCTCGATCTACGAGCAGTTTGCACATGCTGAGCCGCAGACTGGAGGAAAGCGCACAGAAGCGTTGCGAAACGGCGTGCACTACACGCGACTGTCCGTCGTCTCGCTGGTCCTCGATGAGGTCATGGATGGTCTATCTGGACGGGAGTCGGTGCTGGATTTGACGTGCGGCTCCGGTGTCTTCCTGGTCGAAGCGCTGCGGCGCTTGGTTCATCTTCGCTCGCAAGGTCAGCCGCCCACGAGGGAGCTGATCCGCTCGACGCTCTACGGGCAGGTGTATGGCGTAGACATTAGCGAAGCCGCGATTCGCGTCGCTGCGTTCAGCCTGTACCTGGCTGCGCTTGAGCTGGACCCTGACCCGCAACCACCGCAGTCCCTGAAGTTCCAGCCATTGATCGGCAGGACATTGCTCGTCGGTGACGCTCGTACTGTCGAACGTGATGGAGATGGCAAGGCCGTGCTGGCGACGCCGACAGGGCTGAAGCAGTTCGACCTTATCGTGGGCAATCCCCCTTGGAGCTTTAGGGGGCAGACAGGAACCGAAGCGCGGCGCAAGACCAGGGTTGCGGGCGTACCTGCGCAACCGCGCGGTGAAGGCTTGGATTTCGTGTTGCGAGCGGCGGAGTTCTCACATGAGAAGACCCGTTTCGGCATCATTCTTAGCGCGATGCCGTTCTTCAGCCGCAGCGGCACCGGCATGGCAGCAGCTCAGCATGTGATGCGAGCCGTGGCTCCGATCACCTTGGTAAATCTGTCCAATTTGTGCAGTTGGCTCTTCGCGACAGCGGCTATGCCCGCAGTGGTTCTCTTTGCCCGTCATCGACCGAAGCAGCGAACGGATCAGGTCACGGTCGTTCAGATCCCGTGGACGCCCAGCGGTGCAAGGACTCATTCGTTCGAGGTGGCGCCGAGTGACGTCATCACTTTGACACTCGACGAAATCCAAGAACAGCCGTTGAAGCTCAAGGCAGCAGCCGTTGGCCGGCGCCGTGACCTCCTATTGCTGGATGACTTGACTTCGGCCCACAGAAATCTGGGCGAGCAACTCTCATTACTCGACACTACCTTCCAGGTTGGATTGATTCGCGGGGCCCCAGAGAATCAGACGCGCGATGCTCGCCCGCTAAAAGGATTGAATGTACTGCAAGTCAAAGACATGCAGCACTTCAACATTCCCGATGATTTGCCGACTTTCAGCCAATCGAAGGCACAATGGCCACGATCGCGGGAGATATATCAAGCCCCGCTTCTCATCGTGAAGGAAATGCTTCTGGGGAGTCCACGCGTCTTGGCGGCCGTCTCCGAGCGGGATCTCGTCTTCACGAACTCATACTTCGCAGTGTCTCTTCCGAGAGGGCACACGCGGACGGCACATTTGCTTGCCACCGTGTTGAGTTCTGCTTTTGCGACATGGTTCTTCTATCTGACCGCTGCAGAGTTTGGAATCTACAAGAGGAAGCTGCTGGCTCGCGACCTCAGCTTCCTACCGGTGCCTAATTTCACGAGCGCAGTGAAATCTGAGGCTGGCCAGCGCCTGCTGCAGATTGAGAAGAATCTGCGCGCCAACGGCACCGACGAGAGGGGATGGGCTGAACTGGACGAAGCTGTCTTCGATCTGTACGAACTGAACGATGCCGACCGAACTGTCATTCGAGACGGCCTCCTTCGCGCCGGGTGGCAATGGGAAACCGGCCGCGAATCATCCGTGGAGCCATCGGACAGTCGTACTGAGGTCACGGCGTATGCCAAGACGTTCCTGTCCGTTATCGAGGATTGGCTTTCCGTTCGCAATAAGCGGCACATGCGCGCCGAAGTGCTCGACTTGCCAAGCAGTTCGGCCTTGCGCGTCGTGCGCTTTGTCTTGGAAGAGGGGCCGGGTAATGCGAGCGTGAGCGTCGTGGCACCACAAGGCGAATTGGGTGAAGTACTGGCACGTATCGGCAGGCGCCTGAAAGTCAAGATTGCGACCGCGCTCAGTGCAGAGCGGGAATTGCGAGTACACGGACGCAACGAAGTCGTGATCATCAAGCCAGCAGCGCGGCGCTACTGGATGGGCATAGCGGCACTGGAAGATGCCGATGCAGTGGTCGCGGAGAGCTTTTCAGGGGGCAAAGTTTGAGGATCCCCTATGAGACACCTCCTGCACTGGGCAGAGAGTTCATTGAACTTGAGCCCGAGGTTGTGGCGGTCATTCTGCTGACACTGGCCGCAGGTTGGCAGCGAGCATGCGCAGCCGAGGACGTGAATGCCAACGCTGGAGAGGTAATCATGACCGAGCGCCTGCGGGACGGGATGCGCATTGCGCTGAAGAACTCCCCGTGGAAGCAGATCATGGTGCTGCCTGGCACGGAATCGCGATCTAAAAGCAACGTGATGCTGCCAGACGGACGTACCGACATCCCGCTGGCGTTCGTCGAAATTTTCTTGCGCACGCAGGAGCATGATCCGCACGCGATCATCGAATGCAAACGAATCGCCGGGTCGGACACTCACTTGTGTCGAGAGTACGTCGTCGAGGGCATGGATCGATTCATCCAGGAGAAGTACGGCGAGAACCATGCTATCGGCTTCATGGTGGGGTACGTTCTTGCCGGCGTTCCTTCGGAATCCGCGGATGGCGTCAACGCTTACTTGAGAAGAGTTTCGCGCTCGGTAGATCGCCTCGCCCCGAGCGACATCAGTGACGGGACTTGGCAGAGCCTACACGCACGCTCCAAGCCGTCGATGCCGATTCGCTTACAGCATGCGTTTCTTGGGTTCGCGGGCACCTCAGCGTCCCGCACCTGATCTCCGCCTCCGACAGGAGGCAATCACAACGCTCACAACGGCATAGGGTATGAAACCGGCAGGGGCCGGATGCGGTTTCTTTGTCGCGCTAGATCGGCACTTGAAGTCGACTGTGACTTTGATCGACTCCAAGGACGCCCGATATGCCGGCCCCCGTCTTCAAGGCTTCGCCCCGGCTGCCGACCATCAGCATTGCGCCCGGACTGTGGGCAGTGCTGTTCATGTTTACCCAGACTGCAGCAGCCGACGTGCTCGTCGTCACCGACAGCCGTCATCCGGTGCAGGCTCCAGCCGGCGTGCGGATCATCGAGCTGGACCAGGCCACGCGCATCGAGGTCGAACTC
>CAYSKN010000235.1:0-4466 GCA_964431565.1 uncultured Gemmatimonas sp. | reverse complement strand
CCACGGCGATGTCGCCAAGGCTCGCAATGGCCTCCTTTTCCCAAAGCGGAACGAAGGAGGTGCCTGCATTGACCGTCTTCCAGATGCCGCCGGTCGCACCGGCAACGTAGAACACTTTGTTCGAGCCGGGCTCGGCAGCTATCGCCGTGATCCGACCCGCCATGTTGACCGGTCCCACAGCACGCCATCGAAGTCCGGCGATGGTGGCTGAATCCGGTACCTGCCCCGACGATGCAGTCGCACTCAGAAAGAGGAGCAGGCTGAGGTGAAAGAGCTTGCGCATGTCGGCCTGGGATGGGGTGAAACGTCTTGCAGCTGGCTTGAAAGCTGTGCGTGAAACCACTCCGGCAATACTACTGGCTTCAGCGTCTGTCAGTACTGCTTCTCCTGCCGCCTGTCCAGATCACTATTGATCCGCACCCATTGTTGCTGCGGAACTCAAGGGGCGTACTGCTGGCACCGTTGTAAACCTCAATCGCCCTCACGTCACTCTGGTTTACCACGTTGTCGATGATGCCGTCGGAGATCTGTGTGTTCACTCCATCGAGGAACAGCGATGGCACGCACTGGCCCGAACCGGTGACGCCCCGCATCAGCACTCTGTCACGAGTAGTCTCGGTGGGGCTTACCGTCAATCCTGGAGTGGTGCGCAGGAAGTCGGCGACCGTTCGGGCGTTGCGCTGCTCCAGTGCATAGTCGTCGTAGAAGTGCCCAAAGCCAAGCTTGCGACGCTGCTCAAATCCGGCCATCTGCCGGGTGAACTTGTCGGCCTGGACTCGCACTGTGTCCACCGTTGGGGTGATGGCAGCCATCGCGATGTCGGGCATCGACACTGCGTCACCGACGACATCGACAGCGACACGATATGGCTCGAAACCTACGGCGCGTGCTTCGAGCATCCATGTGCCACTCGGGAGGCTGTCCAGGCGGAACTGCCCGCTACCCGTGGTAGCACCTTCGGCGCCATTGCCGGGCATGGAAAGACGTGCGCCGGGCAGTGGACGACCGGCGGTATCGCGCACGATTCCCTGTATCATTCCGGCGCCACGCAACAGCGTGGAAACACTGCCTCCCACTTCTGCCGTCACACGTTCTGCGCTGCCCACATAGATGTCACGAACCAGGACTCCGTTTGACGGAACGCGAAGGTCCACCACCCCGCTCGAATCCGTTCCGGCATACGCGCGCGTGGTAATCACCGTGCCTGGCGGCAGACCACACACGGCGAACTGCCCTTCGGCCGACGCGGTGGTTACCCGCAGTGGTCTCCGACGATCAATTCCACCGGCATCAACAGTGGTTTCGGTGAATTGCGTTCTCACCCTGGCAGGTCCACCCAGGGCTTCGTGGCGGGCAGAGCGGACGACACCCACGAAAACCCCCACGGTCGCCTCGGATCCTTGGTCGA
The DNA here is from genome assembly GCA_964431565.1 of uncultured Gemmatimonas sp. Classification (GTDB taxonomy): domain Bacteria; phylum Gemmatimonadota; class Gemmatimonadetes; order Gemmatimonadales; family Gemmatimonadaceae; genus Gemmatimonas. The sequence goes on along the minus strand of CAYSKN010000235.1, from coordinate 3,058 downwards.
CGCAGCGTTCCAGCCGGTAGCTCTCGGCAGCGGGCAGGCCCAGCGGCAACACCACGTCGCCTCCGTGCGAAACGTTGACCGGCTTGACGTGCCAACCCAGCCCAAGTTGATCGAGCCTGCCGTGGGTGAGCCCCACCAGATACGTACCAACTGGTACCGAGTCGATCTCATACCTGCCGAGCGAGTCGGCTTCGCCAGAGCGAATCCTGTTCGGATCATCAGCCGAAACGAACTGAACGACAGCGCCGCCAAGCGGTTCCCAAGCCAGGCTGTCGAAAACAGAGCCGCTGACACGAGCGAATGCCGGCCCCGAAATCCCGTCCATGACAGCAGCCTGCTGAGGCCGCTGGGGAACCGATGGCGTTCCCCGCGGAGGAATAGGGGGTTTCTTTACCTGAGCATCGAGCGTCGACACCAGGCCGAGCGCCCACACGAGAATGCAGGCTACGACAGGGAGAATACGTTGGTTGGCCAAGGGACGATGTTGAGTCCGCATGGAACGAGCCCGTGTCGCAAGCCAATAAGACGCTGCCTGAGCCTGGCCCGACTTGGGAGAGTTTGGATGAATAGGGAATCTGATCACGGTCGTCTGCATGATATCCGCAGGAAATACACTCCGGTTGAGCTCGGCGTGATATCGCCATACCAGCTACATGGCTCTGGTGAAATACCCCGGCGAACCTGATCGGTCACGGAACAAGATAGTCAGGATCCCCCCTTGGGGCTGAGCCGGCCGTTAAGCCCGCAATAGCTCGATCGTATATCTTTACGTATTACCTTTGCGCGGGTCTCATCCGGGCCCGCTCGCGACCCGGACATCGGGCCGTGAGTCTTTCCATACAGTCTCGATATGACCGATCTTTTCCGTCAGCCAGTGATCGTTGGAGCAGTGCGCACCCCCATTGGACGATACATGGGTGGTCTGGCTCCCTTATCAGCCACGGATCTGGGCGCCCTTGCGATCAGAGCAGCCGTTCAGCGCAGTGGGATCCTCATCAACGACGTGCAGGAAGTGATAATGGGTCACGTGTTGCAGGGCGGCACGGGCCAGGCGCCAGCACGTCAGGCTATGCTCAAGGCAGGTGTGCCGGAGACGGTTTCGGCGCTCACAGTCAACAAGGTGTGCGGATCCGGGCTCAAGGCAGTGATGCTTGCTGCACAGGCCATCAAGGCCGGCGATGCGCAGGTGATCATTGCGGGAGGCATGGAGAGCATGACCAATGCGCCTCATTACGTGTATGGGATGCGCGGCGGGGTGAAAATCGGAGATCAGACCATGGTTGATGGTATGATCCGGGACGGCCTCTGGTGTGCCACATGTGGTGTGCACATGGGTAACCACGCCGAGTACACCGCCACGCGGGCACAGATCACGCGTGAGGAACAGGACGCTTTTGCCGCGGCATCGCACGCGCGGGCAGTAGCGGCCCAGCAAGCCGGCAGGTTTGCTGCGGAAATCGTTCCGGTGGAAATCCCCGGCAGGAAGGGCCCGACGGTTATCGACGCCGACGAAGGTCCGAGGGTTGATGCAACCGTCGAATCGCTCGCCAGGTTGCGCCCGGCGTTTCCTGTAAAGGATGCTGATCCAAGCTTGCTCACGGTAACCGCAGGCAACGCGTCGTCTCTCAACGATGGCGCTGCCGCGCTGGTGGTTGCAAGCGAGGGCTATGCCAGGGCACACAATATCGCGATAATGGCCCGCATCACGGGCTATGCGACTGGTGCAGGCAATCCCAGGGAACTTTTCTTTGCGCCAATCGCTGCTGTTAGGAACCTCATGGCCCGGCAGGGCACTGCTATTGATCACTACGATCTGATCGAAGCCAACGAGGCCTTCGCGGTGCAGGCTCTGGCTGACGGGAAGGGGCTCGGATGGGATGCCGACCGGGTCAACGTTAATGGTGGCGCCATAGCACTTGGCCATCCCCTGGGTGCGAGTGGTGCGCGTGTGCTGGTGACGCTATTGCATGCGATGGGCGACCGGAACGCCCAGACAGGACTGGCAACACTTTGCCTCGGTGGTGGTGACGCCGTGGCTCTGGCCGTGGAACGCGCATCCTGAGTCGGCGTTGCTGACCACGCGCGCTGCGCGGGTATTCTGGCAGCTCACGGCTCTTGCCGTGGGATGGGTACTGGTGCAGGGAATCGCGGAGGCAACGGTAGCCTCTGCATTCGCGTGGCTTTCACGCGAGGTGGGCGAGCCTGTGCCGATGTATCCCTACACCATGCTGGCGGGAGCCATGGGCGGCACGTGGATCAGCCTCCGGCTGGTGGAGATACCGCTTGGTCGCACTGGACCGATTGGCAGTTCTGGCAGCGGTGTTGCTGATCGTGTTGGAGCCGGTGCCGGGGCCTGGCGCCTGAGATCGCTGGCGCTGGGCAGCGCACTTGGTGCGGTGGCGATTGGCCTTGTTGCCTTGCTGCTCTGGGTGCTCGGTGGGCTGCAATTCGAGACAGTGACCCCGGTCTATGGCGCGATGTCGGCCGATTCCTGGGGATCGCTTGCACTGCGGGCACTCGTTCTGCTCGCGCCTTCGGCACTGTGGGAGGAACTGGTGTTTCGTGGCCACCTATTTGCGGTGGCCATGGAAGCAGCAGGTGCGCGTGCAGCCCGATTGTCGTCGAGCATGGCTTTCGGCGCAGTGCATGTCATGAACCCCGGTGCCAGCGTCCGCACCACGCTCATCGTAATGCTGGCAGGCTGGTGCCTGGCACTCCTTCGCGAGCGTGTTGGGCTGCCGGCCGCCTGGCTCGCGCACCTGGCGTGGAACTGGATCATGGCCGCGGTATTGCATGTGGCAGTCAGCGGGGTGCCCTTTGCCGTCTCGGGATACCGTGCCGTACCCACTGGTCCTGACTGGCTTTCGGGCGGGAGCTGGGGGCCTGAGGGCGGCGTGGTTGCCGCGATTGTCCTTGGAGGGGGAGCATTGTTTGGCTTGCGCAGCGTGCGGGTGATGAATGCTGGAACAACAACCTGATCTGTGAACTGAGGAACTGAATCGGTATGTCAGAATCAACTGCTGGAGCAGCGTCCCTACGGAAGGCGGCGGTGATTGGG
>CAYSKN010000234.1:0-4494 GCA_964431565.1 uncultured Gemmatimonas sp. | reverse complement strand
CACTCATTCTGATTGATGGAGTCCGCGTCACGGATGCCCAGACGGCTCACTTCTCGCTCGACCTGCCGATCGTGGTGGAGGACATAGAGCGCATAGAGGTCCTTCGAGGCGGCGCTTCTGCCCTGTATGGTCCGGATGCTGCCGGAGGCGTCATAAACATCGTGAGCAGGCATGGTGCGTCGAGATCGCTGAGTATTGCGGCCGGCAGCTTCGGTACTGTGCGTGCTGCACTTTCCGGTGGTGTGGGCAACACACATGGTTTTGCTCGTGGTACCGCTGAGTATTCAGTATCGGATGGTGCACGCCCAGGTACGGATTACAACACGAAGCAGGTTCGCATTAGTCTTGGGCGAAGCGGTTCCGGTACACGTCTGGGGTTCGACGGAGGGTGGGCGCGGCGTGCCTTTGGCGCGAACGCGTTCTATGGTCCTTATGACTCCTTCGAGACCACCAATACGGGGACGCTTTCCGCACGGGTAGAGCGTTCGCTTGGCAACGGCAGTGAACTGCGGGCTTTGGCAAGCTGGCGGCGACACGATGACGATTTCGCCCTCAACAGGCAGAAACCGGATGCGTATCGCAATCTTCACACAAACACCATGCTGCTGACCGAGTTGTCGCTCCGTCAGATGTTGGGAAACTCGGGTGCCGTTACAGCGGGCATTGAGGGCGGGTTGCTCGGACTTGCATCCGCCAGGCTCGGTGACAGACGCGAAGACCGGATAGCCACTTTCGTCGAAGGCGCGTACCGGATGCGGGGTGCCACGCTCACGACGGCTGCGCGAGTCGATCACTCGTCGGTAACGGGAACTGCTCTCTCACCATCCTTCACGGTGCGGATGCCGGCGGCGGATCATTATACGGTGCGGATTGCCATTTCGCGCGGCATTCGCGCTCCTTCATGGACCGAGCGGTACTACACTGATCCGGCCAATCGGGGGACGCCCTCGCTCGGTGTGGAGACTTTCTGGACTGGCGACGCAGCTATCGGGCGTACCTTCAGTCGTGGCATCATGGAAGTGACTGTCTTTGGGCGCAGATCACATGACCTCATTGACTGGACACGTCCTGTGGCAGCGGCGTCGCCCCAGACACCACCCTGGACTGCGAGGAATGTGGCCAATGCGACGCTTCACGGTATGGAGCTTTCGGGTGAAGTGATCAGGTTGGGCGGTATCGACTGGCGGCTGCGCATGCAGGGAACACGGTTCACGACGTCGCTGCCTGAGGGGACAACGGGCAAGTACGCATTGCGGCCATTGACGCGATCAGGCGGATTGACAGCAACACGGACGCTGGGTCGCAGAGTGAGTGCGAGTATTGATATACTGCACTCACGTCGTGCAGGTGAGAGCGCATACACCACGGCAGACGCACGTCTTGAGTGGCGTAGTGCGAGCAAGGTCTGGCGCATGACCATCGATGGCACCAACCTCGCAAATGCGGGATGGCTCGATGTCGCCGGCATGTCGGCTCCCGGAGCTGCACTTCTGATCGGTGTCGGCTGGACACGCTGATCCTCTCTGGCTGTCGGTAGCAACATGGCCACCGGGGTGCACCGATATGGCAGACAGTGAATTGAAGTGCATGATGTCCATGATGCGGGGCGTACGTGAGCCATTTCGCCGATTGCTGAAACCACGCGGCCAGACTCACGTAGGGCACTCAGGCAACGACACAGCGAAAGGTTGTCGTTCAGGCTGATCGGGCGCGCCGCGAAGAGAATGCTTCGGCGCGGGTTGTCACTGATGTGCATTGGCCAGGCGCTGATGCCTCCCGATCTGTCGTCCAGACTCCTTTGCCTGCGCCGGCGTCCAACACATACGCTCAACAAGTACCGCTCACAATACTCATCATCGCAGAAGCATGCGTCACACAGTGCTGGTGTTGTTGCCGTTGCTGGGTTGGTCGCTGCTTGCACATGCACAGCCTTTACAGCCGGCTCGAAACGGTATCCGCCCTTGGACGAACATGGCGGCCATGACAGGTGATTCACATACTTTGTGGCCCGGGCCGATCCGTGCAGCACGTGCGCCGCACATAGACGGGCGCGATGATGACGCAGTGTGGCGAAACACGCAGCCAATCACTGATTTCCGTCAGTTCGAGCCGGTGGAGGACGGTGACCCATCGTTCGCTACCGAGGCGCGTCTGGCATACGACTCGCATAATCTCTACATCATGGTACGCAGTCATGACCCTCATCCGGACAGTTTGTTGTCTGTACTGGAGCGTCGCGACGGCGGAACGTTCTCCGATGAGATTGTCGTCGGCATCGACTCGTATCATGACAGACGATCGGCATACATGTTTCGCCTCACGCCGGCGGGTACGATGTCTGACGGATACATGTTCAATGATGGTGTGGAGGACTGGGACTGGAACGCTGTCTGGGAGGGGGCGGCGGAAGCAGACTCACTCGGCTGGACAGCCGAGCTCCGGATACCATTGAGCCAGCTCCGGTACGTACCTGGCGAGTCGAACACTCTTGGCGTAATGATACTTCGCACGATTGCGCGAAAGGGTGAGCGCATAACCTGGCCGGTCATGCGAAAGACCGGGTCCGGCACAGTCAGCCAGTTTGCAGCTGTTCCCGGCTTTGTCGGCCTTTCTGCACCGCGTCGTATCGAACTGATGCCGTATTCGATGATGAAGTACGGAACCAGCCTGCGCGGTGATGGTACGCCGGATAATGCGGTGGCCGCTCAGGTGGGTGCAAACATCAAGTTCGGTATTACGCCAAACATTACGCTCGATGCAACCGTCAATCCGGACTTTGGCCAGGTGGAAGCCGATCCCGGCGTGCTCAACCTGACAGCCTTTGAACAGTTCTACCCGGAGAAGCGTCCGTTCTTTCTGGAGGGCAGTGGCATCTTCCGCTATGATCTGAACTGTGAAGATGGTGCCTGTTCTGGCCTGTTCTATTCCAGGCGCATTGGTCGTGCTCCCCAGCTGCTGAACAGCAATGGTGATGCAGCGTCTCCACAGCAAACCCGCATACTCGGCGCGGCCAAGGCTACGGGCCGCCTGGGTAACGGCCTGTCGGTAGGCATTCTCGATGCGGTAACATCCCATGAGGACGGCGCGTCCAGACGCACCATCGAGCCACAGACCAACTATGCTGTCATGCGATTGCAGCAGGATCTGCGTGGCGGAAACAGCGGTGTTGGGCTCATGCTGACCAGCGTCAACAGAAAGGCGGACGCATGGACCAGCGAGATCCTGCGAAACAGTGCGTTGACCGGAGGAATGGATGTACGTCACAGGTTTGCACGGAATCGATGGCAGGTATCGGCTCAACTGGCTGGCTCTTATGTTTCGGGCAGCTCGCCTTCGATCACACGCACGCAGCTCTCAGCCGTGCACCAGTATCAGCGGGTCGATGCCAGCCATCTGAACCTTGATTCAACCCGGACCAGCCTCAGCGGCTTCACAGCTCGTGTGGCGCTGGACAAGCAGGGTGGCGGCATACTGCGGACGAGTCTCGTGGTGAAGTACACCGACCCCGGGTTCGAGATCAACGATATCGGCTACATGCCCCGGGCAGATGAATTGGTGGCATCGGGGTGGGTTGGGCTTCAGCCGGTGCGGCCAGTGGGAATTTTCAGGCGTGCGAACCTCAACTTCAACGCATGGGGCAGCGCCAATAGCGCCGGAATGATCACCGGGAATGGTGTAAATGGCAATGGCTGGGGCCAACTCGACAGTTTCTGGACCACCAACGGTGGAGTCATGATCGACAACGCGCTACGCGCTTGGTCGGATCGTGAATCCCGCAGTGGGCCTGCGATATTCCGACCGCCACGCATATCTATGTGGGGAGGAGTAGGTGGTGATAACCGTGGTGCCGTTGTTCCGAACGTGAGCGTGAGCGGAGGGCGCCGTCTTGATGGTCTTGGCAGCAACTGGAACGTCTCGACCGGCATCAGCGCACGGGCAGGCCATCGCTTCAACGGAAAGGTAAGTCTGGAGTATGGTCGCAGCATCGATGATCAGCAGTGGAACGGCAATTTCATGATTGATGACAAGAACGAATACACCTTTGCCCGACTCTATCAATCCACTGGTTCGATCACCGCACGCCTGAATTACACGCTTACTCCCATGCTCAGTATCGAGAGCTACGTGCAGCCGTTTGTGGCCAGTGGCACCTTCACTGACTGGCGTGCCTTGGTCGACGGGCGTTCTGCTGACCGGGACAAGCGGTTCAGGGCTTTTTCTTCAAAGGGCGCGCCAGGCGGTTTTCAGATTGCTCAGTTGCGTACCAGCAATGTCGTACGCTGGGAGTACCGCCCTGGTTCGACACTGTTTCTGGTATGGACACAAGGGCGCGATGATACCGGCGCGGAGAACATGGGGGTATGGCACGGATATTCGGACGTCTTCTCACGCCGGCCGGTCAACATCTTTCTTGTGAAGGCGAGCTACTGGTTCGGCCGATAGCCGCAGTCGCCGGTACCTGTCATGATGGCAACATGCGGAAATGGGTACGGT
>CAYSKN010000233.1:0-4498 GCA_964431565.1 uncultured Gemmatimonas sp. | reverse complement strand
GGGTCGCTGGCGCTAGTTGGGGTTCGGACTGTAGGAGGATTCAGTACGCGAGTTGGTCAGGTTGGCGGTCCTTCCTGGTGATTAGCTGCTGACGTACATGAGCGGTGGGCGTTCGGCCGCCTGGCCTGAATTGGTGGGCGGGTTGGTGGTGGGCTCCACTACCGGGTCCGCAGCGGGGGCGTCTGGGTCGGCTGTGAGTTGTTCGAGGATCTGGTCTGCGGCTTTGCTGGCTCTGTCTCCCGCTTGGATGAGGTCTTCAAGGCTGTTTGTCCAGCTGGCGAGGTAGGCGAAGGAGTAGGTGCTGGTGTCGATGCCGATGGCGTTGGCTACGAGGAAGGCGGTGGTCTCGGCTTCCAGTTCGGCGCTGGGCCGGTTCTCGCTGCCGGTGTGAAGGAGCATGTGCGCTGCTTCGTGGCAGAGGGTCTTGAACGCCTGAGTGTGGCTGAGTCCTGGCCGGATGGCGATGTGCTTGTCGGCTGGTCGGTAGACGCCTAAGGCGTGTTCGTGCTGAAAGTCCCAACTGACCCTGACACCTTTACTGGCGCAGAACATGGCGAGTCGGAAGTGGAGTCCGGCGAGTTTCGCCTGGGCGTATGGAGTGTCGGTAAGGAGGCGTGGGCCCTCGCGGTGTGGGATGGGTTCGCCGTCGGTCTGGGCGAGGTCGAAGACGTAGACGGTCTTGAAGCCGACGAGGTTGAGTTGGTCGCGGTCGTCGGGGTCGCGGATGATTAGTGGCGCAAGGATGGCTATGCCCTTCTCGCCTTTGCGTACGAAGCGGTTGCTGGCTTGCCAGGTGCGGTAGCCGGCGACGAGCTGAGCGTCGGGTCGTTGGGCGAGGATCAGTAGGGTGTTCATGTAGCTGTAGTTATGGAATCGCTGCCGGAACTCCAGGGCTTTCCTCCAGCCGTCGCTGGTCATGAGGTCGGTGACTCCTTTGTGGAGGGTGTCGAGGGCGGCTTGCTTGGCGTCGGGCTTGCGCTCCATGCGTGCTCCTTAAATGAGAAAGGCCCCGCTCTCCGGGCTTGGAGGCGGGGCACATGAGTGTTTGATAGTTGCCACGTAGCGGCGGCGAAGCCGGTACTACGTCAGGCGATCACAGGGTTGGGATAGTTGATGGTGGCCCGGGGGTGTGCTCCTTTCTGGACTTGGCGTTCTGGTTTCGAGGAACGGCTAACGACGGACATGGGCCCCGGGGGGGGACCCTTACAACCCTGCGCGATTGGGTGTTGTGGGGCGACGTGTCCGGACGGGGGAGAGGCAATCCGCTCAAGGTGATACAGCCGTGGCGCGCCGTAAACACATTCGGTCGACACAGCGGACTTTGCTGGGAAGATCGGAATCGTCGATTCGGGTTGGAGCAGACTCGAAGGGGGAACATTGAGCCGCAGAGTTGTAGCTTGGTTCACGGTAAGTACCAGCACGGAGCCGGGTGACGCGGCTAGGCAGCGGTTGGCGCGCGGCCGGGCGAGTACAGCCAGTACCTGTGAGGCAGTTGCGGAGCTTTTTGGCTGGTTGGCGACTGAAGGTCGCGCTGCGGCGGTAAGTGTCACTATCAACTGGTTATCTTGGGGGTTACGAATGAACGCCGTTGAGATCGAGGAAGCTGTATCCGTTCTGGCTGAGAAGCCGTTCGACCCGGTTGAGTTCCCTTACGAGTTCCTGCTGGCGTATGGGAACCGCGAGACGACCATCAAGCGCCTCCGGGACGGCGCTACCAACAAGTCCGATATTGGCGGGTTACTGCAAACGAACAACATCCACATCCTCGTCGCACCAAAGGATGGCGTAGCGAGGGCGATTGAGGATTTGCGTGCTAGTCAGGCCACCACACGCTTCAGGGCCAAACTGCTACTGGCCACCGATGGAGTTGACTTCCAGGCCGAGGACTTGCAGAGTGGCGACACGCTGGTTTGCGATTACGCGGACTTCGCTGACCACTTCGGATTCTTCCTGCCGTTGGCTGGCATCACTACGGTCAAGGAGATTCGAGAAAGCTCGTTCGATATCAAGGCCACGGGGCGCCTGAACCGGCTTTACGTGGAGTTGTTGAAGGACAACCCGGAGTGGGGCACGAGTGAGCGGCGGCACGACATGAACAAGTTCATGGCTCGCCTCATCTTCTCGTTCTTCGCTGAGGACACCGGCATCTTCCCTGAAGCCAGACAGTTCACGAGCACTGTTGAACAGATGAGCTCCAGGGACTCGTCCAACACGCACGAGGTCATCGAGGCGCTGTTCCTTGCCATGAACACGCGTCAGGCTGACCGGCAGGCTGCAGGTGTGCCGCGCTGGGCGGACGGGTTGCCTTACGTGAACGGCGGGCTGTTCTCCGGCCAGTTGAGCGTGCCGCACTTCAGTCGCATCGCCCGATCGTACTTGCTTCACATCGGTAGTCTGGATTGGACGAAGATTAACCCTGACATCTTCGGTTCGATGATTCAGGCGGTAGCTGAGGATGAGGAGCGCGGCTCGCTGGGCATGCATTACACGAGCGTGCCGAACATCCTGAAGGTGCTGAACCCGCTCTTCCTTGACGACCTGAGAGAGAAGCTGGAGGCGGCGGGGGACAACCCACGGAGCCTGCTGAACCTTCGGAAGCGCATCGCCCGTATTCGAGTGTTTGACCCTGCGTGCGGGTCAGGGAACTTCCTGGTTATCGCCTACAAAGAGATGCGCGCCATCGAGGCGGAGATAAACCGCCGTAGGGGTGAGCCTGATAGGCGCACTGAGATTCCGTTGACGAACTTCCGGGGTATCGAGCTGAGGGACTTCGCGGCCGAGATTGCGCGCTTGGCGCTCGTTATCGCTGAGTACCAGTGTGACGTGCTGCACCGGGGGCACAAGCTTGCGATGGCGGAGTTCTTGCCGTTGTCGACGGAGAACTGGATTACGCATGGGAACGCCTTACGGCTGGATTGGTTGAGCGTCTGCCCGCCCACAGGCACAAGGGTACAGGCGAAGGCGATGGGCTTGTTTGACGAGGCTCCGGACCAGGTACAGATTGACTTTGAGAACGAGGGCGGGGAGACGTACATCTGCGGAAACCCGCCATATAGAGGGAGCAAGCTACAATCCGACGAGCAGAAGTTGGATTTGACGTTCGCTTGGAGTTCACACCCGAAGCTGGCTAGAACTACAGACTTTGTGTCGGGTTGGATAGCACGATTCTTGGATTATTCGGAAAGCGTTCCTGACGCTGTTGCTGCATTTGTGACTACAAACAGCCTCTGTCAGGGTCAACATGCATCAGATATTTGGCCAACGGTCTTTAATCGTGGACTAGAGATTCGATTTGCCCATTTGCCCTTCGCTTGGAACAACCTAGCCGCGCATAATGCGGTTGTAACAGTGATAGTGGTAGGGCTTGCTATGAGGTCTTCTGATCCAAAAAGGCTGTATGAAGGCGGGCTTGTTAGGGAGTGTAGTGTAATCGGGCCATACCTCGTACCCGATATGGATACGGTCGTCACAAGTCGCTCAGAACCCTGGAACGGTTACCCTCGGATGCTCTTCGGGAATATGCCGCGAGACGGTGGTCACCTGGTCCTCGCTGTCGATGAAGCGAGGCCCTTGCGTCGGTCACCTGGCTCCGCTAAGTACGTAAAGCAGTATGTCGGCTCAGACGAGTTCATTAATGGGAAACAACGGTACTGCCTATGGATAGAAGACACACAGGTTGATGATGCAACCGCGATAGAACCAATCGCCGCTCGACTGACCCAGGTGGTGGCGACCAGAAGTGCTTCCAAAGCTGCTTCCACAAGAGGATTTGCAACTCGGCCTTATCGGTTTGTTCAAATTCAAGGCGTTGCGAAGAAGCGCACTATAATCGTGCCAGCAGTGTCCTCCGAGTCCAGGGAGTATCTACCTGTTGGACTCCTAGGCGCTGACACCATTGTGAGCAACTCAGCATTTGCGGTTTACGATGCCCCACTTTGGAACCTAGCCCTGATTGCGTCCCGCCTTCACCTGGTGTGGATCGCCACGGTCTGCGGAAAGCTAAAGACCGACTTTCGTTACTCGAACACGTTGGGCTGGAACACGTTTCCTGTGCCGGAGTTGACGGACAAGAACAAGCGGGACTTGACGAGGGCGGCGGAGGAGATCCTGTTGGCGCGTGAGGCGCACTATCCTGCCACTATCGCTGACCTATACGACCCTGAGAAGATGCCGGACGATTTGCGGGCTGCGCATGAGCGTAATGACGAGGTGTTGGAGCGCATCTTCATCGGGCGTAGGTTCCGTAACGACACGGAGCGGCTGGAGAAGTTGTTCGAGCTGTACTCGAAGATGACCGCGGTTCCAAGCAAGGGTTCTGGGGTGAGGGGGAGAGCATGATTCAGGGTCGGCCTTCTGTGCCGTCAGTGTCGGTTAGTTATGCGGGGAATGGTTCGTCGACGCGGACGAACTCGTTGGGGATGCGTCCCATGCAGGAGCGGGCGTACGAGCGGCGGGGTGAGCAGTACTTGCTTATCAAAGCGCCGCCAGCTTCAGGTAA
>CAYSKN010000232.1:0-4499 GCA_964431565.1 uncultured Gemmatimonas sp. | reverse complement strand
GGGTCGCATTTCGGAGTCTGACCTTCTATTCCTGGTAGCAGATGCAGGGGTCCGCCGAGTACCAGACACTGATACAGCCGGCTGTGCATGCCAGCAGAGGTTTCGTCAGAGTTGCGCAGAAGGCAGTGACACCGTGGCAGCACCCCAGGGTCATGAGGTATTCGCTGTTCATTCCACCGGCCGCATCATTGAGATCTGCGGCAACGTCGTCGATGCTGCCGGCCGGATGCGGTGGCAAAGTTGCGAGCGTCTCGTCATTCAGGGTGGACCGAAACTCCTGATCTTTCCAGGCGCGGATGAGCATATCGTGCATGGTGACTCTCCCGTGGATTGGCTGAGCTTCCCGGCTGCCGAACAGACGGCGCCCGGGGCTGCGTTTGTTGCATGCCCACGATGGGACAGCCACGTCAGGTTCGCATCACCTTACTGCGTCCGATTGATCATCGCGCGAGATGTCACAGCAATTCCGGGCAGGCGTTACTTGAGAACAACCTGCCATGCGTTGGCGAGCTTCCCGCGCCCAAAGGCCTCGACAAGCCGGAGGAGTTCACACTCAGCGAAACCGCACGACCCTGACCAACCAGCACCACGCAGTCACCCACGACCTGTATGCCACACTCTCTCAGGCAACAAGCCAAACGTGCCAGTGCCTCTTGTCCTTCGGCATGGGCGGGTTTGCGGTTGGTCTGTGTTGGACCAACGAACAGTGCCAATCCCGTAAGAGCCTCTACCAGGGCGAAAGTGTTTCTATCGGCACGAGGGTCGTTGGCCAATATCCACACAGCATGAATGCGAACAGCGATTCATTGTATCGGCAAACGCCCGGACGTTGCGCAAGCTGGAGCGGATCCGGATCAGGTAGAAAGAAAGAAGGCCCATCTCATTCCACGCCGATTCCACTCACCGGCCAGCCCCGGACACTGGCCTGTTCGACGTCGGTTTCTGCATCGTAAGAGAAGTACTCGGTTGACCTGTTACAGGCCACAGGTGCACCGTAGCCCGCGTGCCCGCTTACACCGAGGTCGTTCAGCCGACGACCACCTGAGGAAGCGCTTTATAGCGGGGCGTAATGATGGACGGTGAGCGATGCTGGCACGGCGCAGCGTCCCTGCCGGACGTTCGAAGAATTGATTGCGCTGCATACCCTCAGCCTGTGAGTGGCCACCACCCACTGCCACCGGTCAGGATGCTCCGCTCGTGCACCACACGCATTTCCATGCAGCGTGTGGCGGACCCACTCCACGGCGCCTGCACCGGGCAGATTCCCCCAACGGATTCAATCTGGTGTGCATAGTTCCCTGTCGTATCAGGCCGACTCTGGGTAATATCCGACTTCATGCCGGGTCTTCGTCGCTTTGCTGCTGTGCTTGTCAATGCCCTCCTTCTGCTACTCACAGTGCAGGGGAACGGTGGAGCTTGCCTTCTGCACCATGTCGACAGCAGCGAACACGGGTCTCACGCCGTTCATGGTACCAGTGACGGCCATGACACGCAGACGCCAGCACAGCATCACCATGACCAGGGCCCAGATGCTGACCGCCCCGAACCACCGACCCACTGTCCCACAGTGAACGGGTGCCCCGCTGTTGTTTCTGCTCTGACTCAATCCAGCAGCAGTATCGGCGGAATTGTCGTCACCGCAACTGCGCAATTGTCTGAGCCACTCAGCGCTGGATTGAGCCCCAGCTACCCGCCTGCCAGCCCGCCGCCAAGGGGCTGATTTCCTTCACACAGCTCATGGTTGCCACTACACAGTCCCCCAACGGGTGAATGTGGTGGTGTCCGCGCTTGGGCAACGTAAGGTGCGCAGCCACTGAGCTGAGATCAGCTCGTTCAGCGCGCAGAAACCGGCGCACACGATTGCTCTCTGTCTGTCATGCGTGGCAATATCACGCACAAACGCCGGTAATTCGGGGAGATCCACAAACGTGTATCAGTCATCACAACACTCCCGTGCTTGGACACGTGTTCAATCGCTGCTGATCGGCGCTTCGCTGAGCATTGCCACAGCAATTTCCGCGGAACCTGCCTGCGCACAGTCTCGAACTCGGCCGTCTGATCCATCTTCATTTACTCTGAGTGAATTCATCGCTCAGGTGGTCAGTCGAAGCCCGCGTATCGAAGCTGCCAACTCTCTTGAGGAAGCAGCACGCTCAAGAATTCCGGCGAGCACCCGCCCTCCGGATCCCGAGTTACAGTTGGGCTTCATGAACTATACCCTGCCCAACCTGGCTCCCATGGCCACCATTGGCATGCCCCAGCTTCAGATCATGCAAACGCTGCCGCTTGGTGGAAAACTGCGTCTCTCGGGCCAAGTCACTGAAGCACAGGCATCATCGGCGCGCTCGAGGACCAATGCGGTAGTCGCTGACCTTCGGAATGTCGCCGCCGGTGCTTACTACGAACTCTACGCAGCTGACAGACAGCTCTCCATCACTCGGAACTCCCTGCGTCTGTCACAGGATGCGGCGGCCACTGCCAAGTCAATGTACGAGTTGGGTGAGGGGCGGCAGACAGATGTGTTGCGGGCTCAGGTCGAAGTGGCGCGGATGGTTGAGGACACGCTGCGAATTTCTGCCACGATTCAGGGCCTCACAGTTCGCATGAATGCACTCAGGGATCATGATACAGAGACCGCCATCGGGCGCCCTGAACTACCGGAGCGACCTACAGTCGTTCCATCGTACAGGTGGTTTGACTCGGTTGCAGCAGTACAACGCCCCGTGCTGCGTGCCGGTGCAGATGACCTCACGGCCGCTGAAGCCGGTGAACGTCTGGTTCAGCGCGAACTGTGGCCGGATATACAGGTTGGTGTCCAGTATGGGCGCAAGGGAATGGCCTGGACCATGCCTGGCTCTGACGAACCCATGCGCCGCACAATGCACATGGGAAGCCTGATGGTAGGCGCTTCAATTCCAGTTTTTGCCCGATCACGCCAGTTGTCAATGAGAGAAGAAGCCAATGCCATGCTCAGGATGGCCCGAGCAGAATTGAAATCCATGCAGGCCGAAACACATGGACAGGTCGGAGAGGCCTACGCATCTCTCATGCGTTCAAGACGGCTGGCTGCGCTGTACAACACCTCCATTATTCCCCAGGCAGAAGCGACAATGGAGTCCGCCATGACAGCCTACAAGTTCGGAAGCGTGGATTTCATGACGCTTCTCGAAGCCCAGATAGCTGTGAGTCGCTATCGCCAGGAATTGATCACTCTCGAGGTTGAAGAAGGCAAGGCATGGGCAGTGCTCGAGATGCTCACCGCTATGACCTTTGAGGCAGAGATCCCAGGTAGTTCCCTTCCATCAAGCCGGAGTTCGCAGAAATGACACTTTCGACTGGAAATTCCGGTGCAGGGAGCTCGCGACTACCTACAGTTCTCCGCTCATTCATTTATGCGCTTGTTGTTGTAATTGCAGCCGGCGCAACGTGGTTGTACACACAACAGAGCAACTCCAGCCGTGACAATGCGTCCAGCGGTGACATGAGCGGCCACGATCATTCAATGATGATGGGTGGCGGGACAGCAGGAGAATCCAGCCCGGTTCTGCTCACATCAGATGAAGCACGCCGCATCGGCGTTACGTACGCCGTTGCCACGATGGGGCCTCTTGAACGAGAAGTGCGCACCGTTGGCCGGATCACGGTAGACGAATCGAGACTGCACACTATTACACCCCGGATCGACGGGTACGTCGAGCAGCTGTACGTCAACACCACCGGCCAGTTGGTGACAGCCGGAGAGCCACTTCTCTCCATTTACTCACCCATGCTAGTGCAGGCGCAGGAGGAGCTGTTTGTAGCACGCAAGCTTGAACGTGAACTTTCCGGATCAGGAGCTGCTGGCGCTGGCTCCGGTGCCCGTGCTGCGGAACTCGTTGAATCTGCAAGGCGGCGTATTGCCTTGTGGGATATACCGGCGACTGAACGTGCAGCCATTGAGGAGGCTGGTAAACCACAGAAAGTGATCACGCTTCGTGCTCCCGTTTCAGGCTACGTATTGCAAAAGAGTGTTGTCGCGGGCCAGCGCATCATAGCGGGCGATGTTCTCTATCAACTGGCAGACTTGCACCAGGTGTGGGTTGAAGGTGATGTATTTGAACAGGACCTGGCTACGGTCAGAATCGGACAAATGGTACATGCCGATTTTCAGGCACTTCCTGGTGTTCATCGAATGGCACGCATATCGTGGATCTACCCCACCATTGATGCTGACACCCGTACGGCCCGGGTTCGCATTGCACTCTCGAACGAAGATCTGCAACTCAAGCCGGGGATGTATGCCACTCTGCGCATTGTTGGCAGCAGGAGTGGAGATGTATTGACCATTCCCCGCGATGCTGTTCTATCGACGGGAGCACGTCACGTGGTTTTCGTAAAGGAGGCCAACGGAATGCTGAGGCCCCACGAGGTTGCTGTCGGTCCAGCGAACGATACTCATATAACAATTCTGCTCGGACTGGCAGCAGGCGATACTGTAGTGGCGTCTGCCACGTTTCTCG
>CAYSKN010000231.1:2098-4563 GCA_964431565.1 uncultured Gemmatimonas sp. | reverse complement strand
GCTCACCGAGGAGGAGAAGGAGTACAAGTCCAAGCGCAAGCTCGTGCAGGAGAAGTTGATCAAGTCTGCGAGGCCGATACCGGCGTTCATGTACCTGATAGACTTTCGCGAAAATACGCTGCAGGACGTCATCACCTAGCTGGCGCCCGAACTCTTCCAGAGAGTCACCGGACTTACAGAAAAATGACTTTCACCTGCTCATTCGCCTCAGGGTCTTCAACACCGAGCAGATAAATCAGGCCGTTCTTGCGCTTCGCAGGTATGAAGACGCGTCCTTGCTGTACACGGGCATTGATAGCCGCCCGGGGCTGACGCATTACGGGCTGAACGACACAGTGGTTGTGAAGGAAACTGCGCCTCCACATGAGATCGCGGGTTGACAACGTGGTGCGTGCTTTCGCACCCGGTACCGGGAACTTGTCGCAGGGCTGTTGCCTTGTCTCGGTGTCTTGTGCCCACACTGAGCACGCCTGTGCAGGCTCGGGTTGCGAAGAATCCCGGATACCGCCTTCCTGGCCCGGAGTTCGCTGTCGTTGTACTTGAGCCGGGCAATTTCATGCTGGAGCAGGCTTACCCGGCTGGAGTCGCGACGACGGCATCTCACTGCTCACGGCGATGCCGTGCTGCAGCGGAGTATCGGTCACTCCCTCAAGCCGCACTTGGGTACAGGGTGGAATCGGCTCAAAGGATCCAGTCAAGACACCGATGGACGTTCAATAAACCGAGGGCGATGAAGTTCGCGTCTGCAAACAAAGAGGAAAAGATCTGGGGCCCGCTCACCGGTGTTGGGCTCACCCACTGCATCGCCGTTACCCAGCCATCGGAGAACCGTTCCACTGGCCTTTGAGCAAGTTCACGTCGTAACATCTGTTGTAGCTGGATAGTCCAATAACACAGGCCAGCCTAAAGCGGGGTAGGATCAAACTCAATTGACGCAGGGGTCCCACGGCACATGCTCAGACGAAATCGGTGGATGGTCATATTATGGACCGCGGTCGTCTTGAACAGTGTTCTCTTCAGTTTGTTTCTGCTCGCCATCGACAGTGGGGAGGAGACGGCAGGACAATTCGGTCTGCTGGTCTTGAAATTTCACGCGTGGGAGGACTCGTGGGGGCCAATGTACAAGGCCATTCAACACCTGCGCGAACACCCTGACATTCCTGTTTATTCCGAACTTTTCTTCAGACAGAAGATCAAGTTCCAATATCCGCTGAGCAGCCTACTTCCGCTCGATCTTCTTCAGGCCAGCGCTAAGCTGAGTCGCGAAATGCTGTTCTTGGTTCTCAATGCGCTCTCCTGGGGTTGCCTCGCGCTCTCAGGGCTCGTGTCATGGCTCATCCTTCGCGAGAGCAATCGGAGCGCCGGCGCTGGCTCTAGGATCGGCCTCCTGACACTTGTCCCTGTGCTGGCTGTCACGATCACATTCTATCCCCTCGCCAGATCCTTTGTGTTGGGACAGATCCAGACAGCGATCACGCTCTTCGTCGCGCTGGCGATTCTTTCGTGGCAGTTGAACAAGCCCTGGATTGCCGGCGTTCTGCTGGGCGCCTGCTGTGCAATCAAACCGCAATGGGGAGTCGTGATCCTGTGGGGTCTGGTTCGAAAGGAATGGAAATTCGCGCTGGCCGCCGGGGTGACATTCGGAGTATTGTCGCTTGCGGCTATTGGAAGGTATGGTTTTCAGAACGTCGTGGACTACCTGCCGGTAGTGTCGTTTCTCAGCAGGCATGGCGAGAGCTTCTACCCCAATCAATCCATCAATGGATTGCTGAACCGGATTCTGTTCAATGGGGATAATCTCAACTGGCATCCCGATGCTTTCCCTCCGTTTCATCCGCTCGTCTATGCGGGCACGCTCATCTCAACGGCGGTCATAGTTGCCTTCGCGTTGTTCTGGAGGAGAGATGAAAAGGCGAATGCCTTCGATCTTTCCATCCTCGTTCTCAGCATCACCATGGCTTCGCCAATCGCGTGGGAGCATCACTATGGCATTCTCCTTCCCATTTTCGCTCTGATCACACCGGTCTGCCTTTCCGGAAGGGCCGCGGGGAAATTGGCCATTCCGTTTGTCATGCTGGCATTTGTTCTGACAAGTCAGATGGTGGGTCTCACGCGGATATTTGCCGAAACCTGGGCAAATGTTCTGCAGTCCTATCTGTTCTTTGGAGCAGTTCTTGTCCTGTGGCTGTTGTATCGCAACCGCGGGTTCGTCCCGGAGGCGTCAAGTACCGGGTGATGGCTCTTCCGGCCCGAACTGTGTGGCCAACTTCCTCAGCCTCCTACCTGCACAGCCGGGGCGATGATCTTCTCATGACCGGCAGCTCGACAGACAGCAGGACGACGGAGAGCCCTGGACTATCCTCTCACACCGAGATGCGGGCTCCGCGGAAACAGGACAAGTCCATCAGCATTCTTCAGGGCAGAAGCACCGGCTTGCGATTCCCGGCCTCCCTGGACACAGTTTC
>CAYSKN010000231.1:0-2088 GCA_964431565.1 uncultured Gemmatimonas sp. | reverse complement strand
CTCGGGGTGAGGGTGCATTGTCGCGCAAAAATGCCCAGATTGAACTTTCTTGAGCTGAATTTGCTGCGAATCACGCGCTATATGGTGGAGTCTGTCTGAGCCATCTGCAGCACCTAGCACACGGAGAGTACTGATGTACCGCCTGCCAATTCCGCGAGCCGTTCCATTTCTGCTGCTGTGCATGCTCTCTGCGTGTGGCGGTGGCGGCGATGGCCCGCCAACGAGCCCACCAAGTGTCAAGCCTCCGACAGTTGCCACTGTTTCTGTTACGCCCGCCACCGTAACACTTGAGCCAAGGCAAACCAAGCAGTTGACGGCGGCTCTGAGCGATTCAACAGGCGCCGCCTTGTCGGGGAGGACGGTTTCATGGGCATCATCAAATGCTGCGGTTGCCGATATCAATGCCGGTGGGCTGGTAACCGCAGTCGCTCCAGGAAAAGCAACCATCACGGCAACGAGTGAAGGCAAGAGCGCGTCGGCAGAGATAACCGTGAATCCGGCTACACTGGCAAGTATAACCATTGCCCCTGCTACCATCACTCTGGAGCCTAAGCAAACCAGTCTGCTGACTGCTAAGTCAGTGGATGCCACAGGCTATGTGCTGAGCGACAGGAAACCGACATGGTCTTCGTCCAACAAGGCCGCAGCGACAGTGAGCGACTCCGGACGGGTAACTGCAGTAGCTCCGGGAAAGACTACGATCACCGCAACTGCTGAAGGCAAGAGCGCGACCGCCGAAGTCACTGTAAGCCAGGCCTCCGTGGCCACGGTACGAATTGCACCAGCCGCAATGTCGCTGGAACCGCAGGAAAGCGGCCAGCTGACTGCCACTCTAGAAGACGCCTTCGGCGGCAGCCTCACAGGTCGCGCCGTTTCATGGACAACGTCGGCCGCTGCCATTGCCACGGTAAGCAACACCGGATTGGTAACTGCAACAGCCATTGGCAAGGCTTTTGTGACCGCAACGAGCGAAGGCAAGAAAGATTCCGTACAAGTGACTGTTGCAGTGGCACCCGTTGCGTCGGTTACGGTAACAGCACCAATGACCGTACTTGTTGTCGGTCAGAAACTGCAATTGAATGCGGCACCGAGGAGTGAAAGCGGCAAACTCCTTACGGGCCGCTCAATTGAGTGGACATCGTCGGCACCGGCTGTCGCTAGCGTAGTCTCCACATCAGGTATGCTTACCGCAGTCTCCGAAGGCTCAGTGACCATTACTGCCAGGAGTGAAGGCAAGAGCGGAACCGCTGCTCTCGTCGTTGCGGCAGGTTCGCTTGTAGGGTCCGCAGGCGGAACCGTAATGTCGTCTGACCGTTCGGTCACCGTTGTAATACCACCGGGCGCGGTATCTGCTGAAACACCCGTTTCAATTACGAAACTCACGGGTTCAGTGGGTTCCGCTGCTACAGGAACCGAACTCAACGGCGCGGCATACAGGGTGGGGCCAGGTGGCCTGACTTTCGCAAAGCCGGTAACCGTCAAGCTCAGATACGACACGCAGACCCTACCAAGGTGGGCCATGGGAGGCGACATCACCCTTCTGCGTCTGAACGGCTCGCAATGGACACCGATTGGCAATGCCACTGTAGATGTGGGTGCAGGTACCGTTGGAACCACCATCACCGGCACAGGCAGCGCGCAGGCCCTGGTCCGTCCAGGCATGCTCAGAGCCGGACTGTTTGCGTCTGATGAGGACGAGTCTGGCTTGACCCTGCAGCCCGGAGTGAATTACGCAACGGTCACAATGAACCCAACATCCGGAAGCGTGAATACCCAGAAGAGATTTGTAATGTTCTCAGCTGCCCTCAAGCCCATAGGTGACCCGATTACGCTCCCGGCACCACCTGGTGGACAACAGCCTCTTTGGAAATTCCGCTGGCGTACAACCGGGAAGAATGGCACGCTCGGCTCGGCAGACAAGTCGACAGGGTGGACAACAAACAGCAGCGAGCAGTACATAGCTACCAGTCCCAATCTCAACACACAGAAGGGAGAACTGGACAAAGTCTATGTTGACGTATTGCTCAACCCCTCTGAAGAGAACAACCCATCCGCATGGAAAATCGTGACCCGCGAAGCAACTGTTGA
>CAYSKN010000230.1:0-4589 GCA_964431565.1 uncultured Gemmatimonas sp. | reverse complement strand
TGCCACGCTCGATGCTCGAATCGGAAGCGCATGAGTCAGAGCCATGGAAGGAGAGCGTGCCCAGCTACGAATCCACTCTGCAGGAGGAGGATGAGGACACAGAAGAAGACAGCACTCCCTTCGAGACGATCCTCCTGGGGCACATCGTCCGATTCGAGAAGGACAGGCGTCATCCCGACAGTCTTGCTGATGAAGCTATCGATATCCTTCAGCGAATTCTCTATGGCTCACGATCCCTCGAAGATGCTGACCGCAAAGCGATAGATGATCTGCTCGGCTCGCTCTGAGCCACGAATCACGCAAGTCAGATTGCAGGACTTCGGCGTGATATGTCGCTGCTCACAGTGAGCCTGCGTCATCATGGGCAGATCCCTGCCCACCTACTGCAACATCCAGCTGCAACGGCGTCGTGAGCACCTTGCCTTTTCCGGCACTCCCTTCACTCATGGCTCCGAGCCTTCGTGCACTCACGAGTACACGACGTTCAAGGCTGCCAAGTGCACGGTTATACGATTGCACCGCACGCCTGAGGCCCCGACCAATGCCAGTAAGCTGATCCTCGAACACCGCCAGACGCTCATGCAGTTCGCGGCCAAGCCTTGCGACTTCAGCGGCCTCGTCAGCGACACGCTCCTGACGCCAACCATAGGCAGCCGCCTTGAGCAGCGCGATCAATGTTGTGGGCGTCGCAAGCAATACCTTTTCTTCCAGTGCTGCCTCGAGCAGTGATGGGTCGGCATCCAGAGCGGCAGCAAAGAACGCCTCACCGGGCAGGAACAGAACAACGAAATCGGGAGCGTCCTCGAACTGCTTCCAGTAGCGCTTCGCCGAGAGTTGCTGTACGTGAGCACGTACCTGCGCCGCATGCGCTGTAAGACGGGCCGAGCGAAACCTTTCGTCCGTCGCTGACATCGCCTCAAGGTAGGCAGCAAGTGGTGCCTTGGCGTCAACAACAAGTCGACGATTGCCTGGCAGCCGCACCAGCAAATCGGGACGCTGTACACCTTCATCCCCGCGCACCGTTACCTGTGGCTCGAAGTCACAGTACGCCAACATGCCTGCCAGCTCGCATACGCGTCGCAGCTGCAGTTCACCCCACTGTCCGCGCACGGACGGAGAGCGCAGTGCATGCGAGAGTTGTTGGGTCTCGCGCCGCAGTGACTCGCCAGCAAGTGCCACAGCCTCAAGCCGTTCACCAATCTGCCCTGCTACGCGCGCCTGAGCCTGTCCAAGCTGACCAAGAGCCACATCGTAGCGACTGAGTGTGTCGCGAATGGGCGCCAGCAGCTCCGCAACGTTGCCATGCCGTTCGGTAATGGCAGCTTCTGCCTCGTGTCGTGCGAGCTGCTCCCGCAGAGCGACTTCAGTCGCATTGGCGCGAGCCTCAGCCTCCTGCAGTGCTTCGCTGCGCGCCCGCCTGAGATCCGATCTTCCGATACGGCGACCCACCAGCCACGTGACGCCGGCACCCGCTGCCGCTCCGACCGCACACCCGACAAGAAACATGGGCCAAACGGCTGTTATCGATGACATATGGATTGCATGACCTCCTGCCTCAACCCTCGCGAGGCTCAACCTGACTCGTGAACTGCACAACCGATCCCGCAGGCACCGATGAGGTGAGCCACACATTACCGCCTATCACCGATCCATCACCAACAATCGTGAGACCACCCAGAATCGTTGCGTTGGCATATATCACCACATCGTTCCCGATAGTGGGATGGCGCTTGTGATGCTGCAGCTTCTTGCTCACTGCGAGAGCGCCCAGTGTGACGCCCTGATAGATGCGCACGCGATCACCGATCTCACTCGTCTCACCGATGACAACACCGGTACCATGATCGATCGAGAAAGCCACACCAATGCGTGCGCCTGGATGAATGTCGATCCCTGTCTCACGATGCGCCCACTCGGATAACACCCGTGGGAAGAGCGGCACCCGCTTCAGATACAACTCATGCGCCAGCCGGTGAACGGCAATGGCGAGGAAACCCGGATAGGCGATGATCACCTCCTCGAAACTCGTTGCTGCCGGATCGCCGGCGAGTATCGCCTTGGCATCCTCAAGCAACATCTCCCTTACCGGCGGGAGACGGTCAAGTACATGACCGATTACCCCGCCTGCGTCTGCCATGAGCGGTGTTATGGCAACTTTGAGAAGTGCGACCAGTCTCGCGGCCTCTTCATCAACTCCCTCCGGACCCGGACGGACGGGGTGGGCGAACTGCGGAAACATCAGCGCCATTGCCACGGCTGCGAATTCCTCGGCCAGAGTGCGGAGCGGCCGTGGTGCCCCACACTTCAGGCGCTCATCACGCAGCACTTCCAGAAATGCACTCCATCTCGGGGATCCCACCGATACACCCGAAAGCGTGGCCGTAATGGATCGATCATCAGTTGATGTACTCACAACAACTCCAGTGACGACACTCGGTGAATTGCGCTTGCAGGGACGTAGCACTGCATACCAACTGCTACCAGACCAGCCTCGATCATGATCTTTCTGTAGAAGCTAGCGTCCTCTGGCAGCGGCCATTCCGTGTCCCCTTCCGTCTGGTCTTCGCTGGTGAACAGTTCGAGATACGCCATCCCGGTAATACGGCGCACGATGTGAGCAAGTCCCTCGGTGAGTTCGGATCGGGAGAGATAGTTGAGCATCCCGCAGCATACCACGAGGTCGTAGGATTCACGCAAGGGGAGAGCATCCAGTGTCTGGATGCTGCCAGAGAGGATGTTCCGCTGTTTTCCGAACCTGTTCACCACGTATTCGCTCGGATCGACCCCCGTGTAGTGCAGACTGGGGCGATGCCTCTGAAGCACGCGTCGCCACTGCGCTTCTCCGCACCCCACGTCCAATACCGATCTCACCGGCCGCCCGAGGATGAACTCCACCGCAGCAACAACGAATGCCACCTGACGACCAAGCTCCGACGCCGATTTCACACGGTACGTTGGATCGCGGTACCACTTGTCAAAATAGGCCCGGCCATAGCGTCTGCCCTCAGTCACTAGAGCATTCCCCAGAAGCCACGATCGATATCGATCGCAAAACGCAGGGATCCCCGCCGCAGGCCACGGGCGACATCAACGCGCAACAGATCGTAGAATAGCAATATCCCCAGACCAGCCGATGGGTGTACTCCCGGTGTCGCAGGCATTTCGGAGATCCCCGAAGAGGTCGCCAGCGCCTGAACGAACGGGGCCAGGGTGATGTGCCCGGGAGATGAGCCAAAGCGTCCAAGCGGAATGGACGGAGCCGGTATCATCGTGCGCAACTCCACTCGCTGGGAGAGAAGTGCGCGTACACCGAACGCACGCGCGTCGTAGCCAGGTGCCGTCCAGGGCCCCCCTGCAAACACAAGCCACTGTGGCGGAAGATGGCGCCCGACAGCACCACCCCCGAAGGTGAGCAGCGACAACGTCCCCCTGGTTCCGATGGGGCGAGAGAGCTGCAACATACCCTGGGTGCGCACGACAAGCGGGATCATACTTCCGCCAGACAATTCGGCACCCCCTGAATCGGGCCACACACCGCCAATACCGCCGTAAAGGTACCAACCCGCGCTCGCACCGACTGTCCACAGCCCGCTCGTACCCGCCCTTCCCGAAACCCAGCCGCCACTGCCAGTCACCTCCGCGCGCACACCGTCCAGCGGCCACGCGGCCAGGGTTGGCGCAAAGGAATGCGACAACGGACGAGCCGTAACACGCGTCGGTCGGTCCCGCTCGGCAGCCAGCCGCCAAGTGAATGCGCTGGTTGGTGTCCTGCGCCAGAGGACTCCGGCCGCCCGTGTTTCCACCGGTACGGTTAAGTCGCTTCCAAACAGCAGCGATGCCAGAGAGTTTGTCACACCTGCCCGTTCCGCGAACCCGGGGTCACGAATGTCGCGCTCCACAAACAACCGCAGCGTGGGAGTACGACCAAATGCAGGCGCCCGACCAATGGAGAGATACCCCTTCAACGCATGATCCGAGAACCCGTAACGCAGGCGTGCATCAAACTGAACGCCGCGCGCGGTGCGATGTGTCCCGCCAATACCCAGCGCAAGCCCCTCGACACGGTTGAATCGCGCTATATCACTGATCCCCCTACCACTGACCGATGCGGTCGTCGGACGGGTGAGCATCGCGGCTCGCACAGCCGCCTCTGCCTGAACTCGTGCCCTGACCACATCCTCGCTACTTGCCATCCGGATCTCCGGGGGCATGACATCAACCATCCGCCCATCGAACTCGTACGAACCCAGGCTGTCCTGTGGCAAACTGCTCCAGCGAGGCAGAAGCATCGTCGAAGCGGAGATTCGCTCATTGACCGAGTAGCCCGAGATCTCCCACCGCCCCCGGACGATGCCGCGAACAGGTATGTCGAACCACGTGCTGCCCCGTGAAACCTCAATCTCCTGCCTTCGCGGAAGCCAGTACCGTTCGTATACCAGGCCATTCTCCAGAGTCAGCACCAGCGTCTCTATGCGCCTGTCGATCAGGGCCGCCCGTGTGAACGTCATCGACAACCGCACCACTGCAGCCGTCTCACGATCCAGATATACTGATCCAACGGCCGCTGCCTCAGCAGCATTCCGCGGACG
>CAYSKN010000229.1:0-4617 GCA_964431565.1 uncultured Gemmatimonas sp. | reverse complement strand
GCCTGCCGCAAGGCGTGTTCGCGCCCTACACCGACATCCCGGCCAACCTGCTGTTTTTCGAGCGCGGCGGGCCGACGCAAAGCATCTGGTACTACGAACTGCCCTTGCCCGAAGGCCGCAAGAAATACAGCAAGACCGCCCCCTTGCAGTTCGACGAATTCGCACCCGTGCTGGCGTGGTGGAACCAACGCGAAGAAGGCCCGCAGGCGTGGCAGGTCAGCGCCGCTGATATTGCAGAGAGCCACTACAACCTCGACCGCAAGAACCCCAACGCCAAAGCCGGGCTGGAACACGCCGACCCCAAAGACCTGATCGCCTCCATGCGCGGGCACGAGACCGAGGTGATGCGGCTGCTGGGTGAGATTGAAGCCTTGGTTAGTGAGGTGAAGGCGTGAAGGTGTGGCCGAAGGTTGCGCTGGGCGAGTTGCTGCAGGATGCGAGCGCGCCGGTTCGTGTTCAGCAGGACGCAAGCTATCCCAACTTCGGCATCTACAGCTTTGGCCGAGGTCTCTTCGCCAAGCCACCCATCAGCGGGATGCAGACGAGCGCAAGCACCTTATACCGCGTCCGCGCGGGCAACTTCATCTACAGCCGCCTCTTTGCATTCGAAGGTTCATACGGTCTGGTGGACGACGTATTCGATGGGCACTTCACGTCCAACGAGTACCCATCCTTCTCGCTAGATCGATCGCGGTTAGCGCCGGGGTTCCTAAAGGTCTACTTCCAGTTTCCGCTGGTGTGGCAAGACATTGCCGTGGGTAGCAAGGGAGTCGGATCGCGCCGAATCCGCGTCCAGCCCGACAAGGTGCTGGCTCACCGAATCCCCTTGCCACCCCTCGCCGAACAGCAAGCCCTCGTCGCCCGTCTCGACGCGCTGGCCGAGAAAACCCGGCAGCTCGAAGCGCATCTGGAGGCCGCCGAGCGCGACGCCGACCACCTGCTGGCCCTGCGCTTTCGCGATGCCATTGCCAACACGCCGATGCGGCCTATGGCGGAAGTTGCACCGCTGGTGCGGCGCGAGGTGGCCATTGACCCGCAAGCCAGCTACACCGAATTGGGCGTGCGCAGCTTTTACAAAGGCACGTTCCATCGCCGCACGGTCGCGGGCTCGGAGTTCACGTGGCAGAAAATGTTTCGCGTGGAAGAAGGCGACCTGATCTTCAGCAACATCATGGCGTGGGAGCAAGCCATCGCCCTCGCCACACCGGAAGATCACGGCTGCGTCGGCAACCATCGAATGTTGACCTGTGTAGCAGACAGCGAAAAGGCCGTACCCGGATTTCTTGCCTACTACTTCATGACGGACGATGGGTTCGCCAAGGTCTATGCGGCCTCTCCCGGCACCGCCGCGCGCAACCGCACGCTGATTGCTGCCAACCTGGAGGCCATCGAAGCCCCCATCCCGCCCTTGCCCATCCAGCAATCCTTCAACCGCCTGCAAACCGAAGTCGCCGCCCTCAAGGCCCAGCACGCCGCCATCCGCGCTGCCAACGCATCCCTGCTGCCCGCGACGCTGGAACGAGTTTTCACCAATCAAACAAGCTAAGGACACTCAGAATGTTGCTTATCACTGGCGCGGGCGTTGATCGAAGCCAAGGTATCGATTTCCCATTGGCGAATACGTTGCTGGCCGACGTTACGCTTTATCTGGACGGGCCGGGCAAAGCAGTTCACGAAGCCTTGCGGGCCATGCTCCCTGGCCTGCGCTTCAGCTTCAACAGCATGATCGCGCGGGCAGTGGACAAGATTGCTACCCGAGAGCCTCACGAGCAGAAAGCCATGGTTGAGCGGGTGCAGACGGCTATTGCCGGACTACCTCCCGAGAAGGAGGGTATCCGCAAGCATGGCGAGTTGATCATCCGCCTGTTCAACAAGCTGGCGACTATCGCCGAATACAGCCAGCTCGACGAAGAGACGGAAGATCTGATCCGAGTGGTGTTTCCCAAAGATGCTGACGAACTGATCGACAGCGATTCCATCCTCGACATTCACAAGTTGTCGTTGTCTGACACTTTCAAGACCGTGCTCAAGCGCACATTGAAGCTGGGACTCAGCACAGACCGGCACGAGGTGGCTGCGGCGCTGGGCGCTGACATGCTGAACATCGAAACCCTACTCATCGAGAAGTTCCTGGGCTTCTATAACGAGAAGCCGGCCGACATCAAGAACTACCTCTACATTGCCTGGTCGCTGTGGGCCTATCTAGTGGCTAAGCAGAACGATGTCTTGAAAGCGAACGAGGCTGGCAAGTTGCCGTTCTATGGCAGCATTCCGTCAGGCGTCAAGGCGATCACACTGAACTACACGGCCTTTCTGCAGCATCAGTTGGGAGACAAAAACACACTGTACTTCCATGGTGGCCTGGCGGAGTACGTGAGGATGGACACTCGCGACCTGTTGCCCATCGAGAGCATTCACGAATGCGACCCGGCGCAGTTCCTCCGTGACTACGTGGCGCCGAACGTGGATATGACCAACGATGACTGGCGCCAGCAGAAGCATGTCATCCCGGCATTGGTGCCTCCGCTGCGGCTCAAGCCCGTTCTGTCGCACCGATACATCGAGCTTTGGGCTCGGGCCTCCGAATGGATCAAGGATGCTCAGCACATCATCGTAGTGGGCTATTCCTTCAACAATGCGGATGAGCACTTCAACGACATCCTGCGCTGCCATCCCGACCGGAGGGTCGATGTAGTGGTGCCGGAGGCGACGAGTCCCGTGTTCGTTGCGCGCATGGAAGAAGTGTTCGGCACGTCTGCCCACCAGTACACGAGGGTGAAGGTCAATGGGTGTGATGCGCTGCAGGCAAAGAAAATTCGCCTGATCCCCGCGAGGGCCGACGAGGTAGATGTGGCGGCGTTGTTCAATGCGGCCAAGGCTCGCGGGTAGTGGACTGCTCGTGCATTCCCATTCCATGACCGAAGCCGACCTCCTTTCCATCCTCACGCGCGGCGAAGACAGCCGCCACCAGTTCAAGCGCGGCGAAACGAACGGCGACAGCATTGCGGCGGAACTGGCCGCGTTCGCCAACAGCGGTGGCGGCCTGTTGCTGTTGGGTGTGGAGGACAACGGCAAGGTGACCGGACTGGACGCGGCCAACGTGCGCCGCTTGAACCAGTTGATCTCGAATGCCGCGTCGCAGAACGTTCGCCCACCGATTCACCCGAGCACCGAGAACATCCAAACCGCGCAGGGCATCGTGATTGCCGTCACCGTGCCCGATGGCCTGAGCAAGCCCTACCTGGACAACCAAGGCCGCATCTGGGTGAAGAACGGTTCGGACAAGCGTCACGTCACGGCGCGCGAAGAAATCCAGCACCTGTTCCAGCGTTCGGGGCTGATCTACGCCGATGTGATTCCGGTGGAGCGCACCTCTACCGCTGATCTCGACGAAAAGGCGTTCGGCGACTACTTTACCCGGCGCTACGGCCAGTCGCCGCAAGCATCCGGCCAGCCACTGGCGCAGGTGCTACAGAACATCGGCTTGGGCGACGGGCAGGAGCTGAACCTCACTGGCCAGCCACCACTATCTGGACAGCGAGGACATCGACGGCACGCTGCTGGAGCAGTACCAGCGCAGCCTCGCCTTCATCAAGCGCAATCTGCATCACGTTCAGGGCGACCAGAACTTCAATTCGCTGGGCCTTCTGGAAGTGCCGGAGCCGGCGATCATCGAATTGCTGGTCAATGCGCTGATCCATCGCGATTACTTCACCAGCGCCTCGATCCGGCTAATGGTTTTCTCCGACCGCATCGAGATCATCAGCCCAGGTCACTTGCCGGACAGCTTGAGCATCGAGGACATTCGCCTTGGCGTCACCAACCGGCGCAACCCCACCTTGACCGAGCACGCCACGCACATCCTGCCCTATCACGGACTGGGTTCGGGTATTCCTCGCGCCTTGGGCGAATGGCCGAACATCCGGTTCGATGACGAAGTCACGGGCAACCAGTTCAAGGCGGTGATTCCGAGGCCGGTGACGCGCACCACGGAAGTCGCCACGGAAGTCGCCACGGAAGTTGAACGCGTGCTACGGGCGCTGGTTGGGGAGATGTCCCGCCAAGAACTGCAAGAAGGTCTGGCACTTAAGAACGACGAGCATTTCCGCAAAGCCTACCTGTTGCCAGCCCTCGGGGCGGGTTTGGCGGAAATGACCCTGCCCGACACGCCTCGCAGCAGCAAGCAACGCTATCGCCTGACTGCCAGCGGGCGACAGTGGCTGGAGGCGCATCCCAACAACGGAGGGCCGAAATGAACCGCGCTGACTCGCCACGATCACCGCACCGCGAACCGATTGCTCGGAGCGAAGGCCAAGAGGTGCAGGAAGCCATCCTCACCGGTTACCGCGATTTGGCGGCTGGCCGCGTCTTTGCGTCCAGCAGCGACTTCAAGGACGACATGGCTGTGCTCGACCGCAAGGAAGCCGAAGGTTGGTGAGGAACGGGCTTCTGAAGGTCGTGCGGGCGGGGCTGAGCCTGCTGGAAGAGCGTGAGGTGACCATTGATTCTGCAGATGCTGTACTGACCCGCTGCGCTTGATGCCCCATTGGTCAACGTGACAAATTATGCCACTCAGTGGCACAATAAGCCCGATGACGCGAGTGTTCAAAACCCGCC
>CAYSKN010000228.1:0-4624 GCA_964431565.1 uncultured Gemmatimonas sp. | reverse complement strand
TTTTTTGCTTTACGAACTTGCAGCCAGTATTAGTCTGAGTTCATCCGCATGCTTGGCGTAGGAAGCGAGGAGGCCCTAGCATGAGCGTTTTTCTTGGCTCGATAATCTTTTTGCTACTTATCTACTACTTATGGGCAATGGCTCGGCCCGCCGATACACGCCCTCCGACTGTCAGGGGGCCGGGGGCCATACTTATTCCCGTGATAATCCTGTTCCTAGCATGGCTGGGTGGCAGGTGAATATGCGCTCGTCGAACGCCTGTAAGTCATGGAGCAGCCGCGAACCGTATAGAGTGCGCTCTTCCAGCGATACCGCTAACCAAGTGCGAACGTTCAGTGGTAGATGCCTCTGTATGAATAAGCGGTCGCCTTTCCTGCCGTTGGTGCTATTAACGTTGTTGGTGGCGGGAAGTCAAGCTAGGGCGCAATCGCCGATTCCGTATTCGAGCCTCCGGCAGGCAGACCAATGGACGACCGCAACGTGGCATCCAGCCGTGGAGTTCTTCAGGGCTAGTTCACGTGGTCCTACAAGTGACGAAGCTTGCCGCCGAGCGGGAGGCCTCCCTTCCGGACTGCCGAGATTCGTCAACAGTGAGTGGGCTGCATTGCGTCAAGGGGTCCTGTATGGGCGTCACGAACGCCATGGGCTAATCGTTTCAGTCGGTTATGGAGTTGCCCAGTGGTGGGGTGGACACAGCCAGCGCTCCTGTTTGTTTTCCGTCCGTTGACACACTCCCATGGCTGAGTGCAGCTTGATGGCCCTAGGTAACTGAGCGGAACTGGCTCTGTGGAGCATGCGACGATCCTCTGCGCGTTCACCGAACACTGACCAGCACACTGACCAGTCGTACGCATATACGATCGTCAAGAGCTTAGGGGAAGGGTCTAAAGCTGGTCTGAAGTAGCGTCTGCAACGGTGTTTTCGGACAAGCTGGTTCGAAGCAGGAACTCAAAGGCCTAATTCACACGCGAGGGGTCACTGGTTCAATCCCAGTACCGCCCACCACGACTGACTAGTTAGGGGTGGTGAGAGCCTGGGCTAAGGGTCCAGGCTCGTCCTCGTGGGCGCGGCTCGATCGGTCGTTACGGTAGAGCCCTGATTCATCCCTCATCAGTGATATCCTTCCAGGGATATGGAGGCTGCCGGCCAGACCATAAGGCGTGCTCGCAAGGCGGCTGGGCTGACTCAGTCTGCGCTCGCTGAGTTGGCTGGCACTCGCCAGGGCGCGGTAAGTGCGTACGAGAACGGTCGGCGCGACCCGACGGTCGGTACCCTCAGGCGGCTGCTGAACGCAACCGGGCACGAACTCGAGCTCGGCATGATTCCGTTTCGAGATGTGCGTAAGGTTTTGCCCGCAACCCGGCTCGGCCGCGAGCTAGACGCCCATCGAGCAGAGATCCTCCGCATAGTGGCTGTGCATGGGGGCGGCAACGTTGGGGTTTTCGGCAGTGTAGCCCGGGGAGAAGACCGTGAAGACAGCGACCTGGACTTGTTGGTCGACCTTCCTGCCCGGACCAGCGTTCTGACGATAGGCGCCATCGCACGTGAGGTCGAGGAGTTGCTGGGCGTCGAGGTAGATGTGGTGCCCGAGGCTGCGCTTACGGCTGATGCCCGCGACCGGATACTCGGCGAGGTCATTCGTCTGTGAGCCGGTCAAGGATTCCCTGAGCTTCGGCGCCACCAGAATGCGCTTGGTGGAGATCGGTGAAGCGGTTGGCGCCTTGCCTCCAGAACCGGTGGGAGAGGACCCCGACATTGCTTGGGAGGAGGTCGTGGCGATGTGCCACAAGCTGACGCACCACAATTACGGACACCACGAATCCGCTTCGAGCCGATGCTCCAGGTGGCTCAGCATGACTTCGCGTTTTGCGAGTGTCCTCCCCGTTCCTCAGTTGGTTGTCGCAGAGGATGAGGCCCTCGATCCCGTCGCGCCTGACCCCCGTCACTTCTATGGTGGTGGTGACTTGTCGGCACGGGTTGGCGTGGCTGAGTGTCGCGTGACTCGCCTTGCGCACGAGCCTCTCGACGCTGGCGCAGTTGATGCCGTCCTCACGCAGCGCCGCTAGGTTGGCATGTGTGGTCGCTCTATCACGCAGCCGCCGAAGGCGAGGTCGTGCCCGTCAACACACCGTTTATTGTGAGCGGCGAACCACCCACGTACCCTGGGGACTCCATGCTTGGCGCCAGCCCAGGCAGCTGGATCGACTGCAGGTGTACATGAGTCGGCTTCGGTCAACCGCTACGCTCACCCCATCAACAGCCCGGAAAGTGATGACGACAATAGCGAACTGGTCATGAAACTCGCGAAGCGAGCCACGCGGCGCGTGAACGAGCTGCTAGAGGACCTCATAGACCACAAGGAACGGACGATGCTTGAGAGCCTGCGCCGGGAGGAGCTCGAACCCACGAACCCACGAGCCCTGAACTAACGCAAGGCGAACTTGTTCGTAACCAAGAGCATCGGCTACGCTGCAGCATGCATCACGTAGAGGAGTTTGTACACGGGGCCGGACAAATTTGCATATTAGGCATCCGAAGTGAAGAAGACGAAGACGGAATGTATCGTCACCTCGTCCTCCGCAACCTCGGACCTACCAGTATTGTGACCCAGTTCCATCATTTCGTGCTGACCTTCCAAGACCAACATGGAGCGCGTCGCGAGAAGGTCCAGGTCAACCTAAACCGTGGCACCCTGGTTGTCGAACCGGGCTCCGCTTACGTCCTATTCTCGCCTGCGTTACTAGTTGAGGGTGCCACGGCTGATCACGACGGGCGCATCCTCGCCAGCGATCTCATGGGCCTCCCGCATGGAGACATTTCAGCGGGCTTCCACACTCCGAGTAATAAGGTTCTCTTGAATATTCGCATTACCGACTTCTCGCGGCCCCAGGGTTCGAGCCCGGAGCCTTTGCTGGACACGTTCCGAGCCAAAGTAGGGCTTCTCAGTTCTGCTACGTAAGGCCTCTGGGCTGCCTGCGGTCTAGCCTAGGCTTGGGCGGATGCGTTCGGGGTAGGCGAGGAGGAGTTGGGCCACGGTTTGTCGTCAGTTGGTGGCCTTGGCTCAGTGGACCGCCTTACCGGGTGCTCGTTGGCTTCCCGTGGCGTTTTCCTTCGCTCCTCCTGGATTGTTCTTTCTCGCGTTCCCGGGCCTGTTTGTCCTCGATGTGGCGGATGGCGAGCAACATGAGCATCACGGTAGCTTCGTTGCTCGGGGAGTGCCCCCGGCTCGAGATTATCTTCCTGAGTCGGTAGTTCAGGAATCCGATAGGACTGGCTTCAACTGGCGGTCGTTATCGACGCTTGCCCTAGGCCCGTGACCGGTTGGGCGACGCCGGCACCGAGTTGGTCCTGGCCGCCCTCAGGATGGCGCAGGCGACCCGCAAGCCGACGCCTGGAGTGATACATCATTCCGATCAAGGGTTGGTTCACGGCAGTCCCCCGCTTCGGCAGGCACCTGGCAGCCACCGGCATCGGGCCCAGCACGAGCGGGGGCGGTACGCCTGCGGACAACGCTGGTGCCTGACGCTTCTTCGCCACCCTGCCAACCGATGCCCTTGACCGGCACGCCTGGCCAACCGGGGCGAGCTTGCGTACGTACATCTTCGAGTGCACCAGAGTCTTCAATTGCCGGCAACGCCACCATTCCTACCTCAGCTGCCTTAGTCCACACGAGTTCGAAAGGAGGTACCACTACCAGGCAACCACCGCTGGCATTGCAAACCCTTGACTATCCACCAAGACGGGGTCACTCTCGGTCACTGGTCCAATCCCATTACCACCCACCACAACATACGAAGTGTAGGAGGGTGAAGACTCCCGCCGACGGCGACGGCCCGTGGGGTGATGGCGTGACCGCGGGGTTGCGCGTTGTCGACCGCGGATCTACGAGATGACGGCCGCGAATCTACGAACAAATGATCAAATACATGTTTATGGCGCGCCTTCGCTCGCTATCATGAACCTATGCGACGGCTGGTTCCAGCAACCGGGTTCGTGCGGAGGAACGCACTACTGACGTTAGCCGAGAAACTGTCCGATATGCCGATCACGGTCCGCTAGGGTGCCCGCCAAGTCGCGAAGAGCACGCTTGCGGGGAACTGGTCGAGCAGCCGCTTCGGGCTGCATTACTTCAGGGACCGCGACGGGGGCGAGGCAGACCTCATCATCGAGGCTGCAAACGGTGACCTGATCGCGGGAGAGGTGAAGGCGGCTAAGAGCGTCCACAAGGGAGATTTCAGAGGCCTTGACCTGGTCCGCGACCGGTCCGGGCCCGCCGTCAAAGCAGGGGTCGTGCTCCACGTGGGCCGAAGAACCCATTCCTTCGGTGACCATCTTTAGTCCATGCCTCCGGATGCAATCTGGGGAGCCAGGGGGGATAGGACCTGACATTGCCGAGTCATGGTGCCGCGACCCCGGACTGCCGCCGACTCGGCCGAGGCGGCGCAGTGCCTCAGACGCCGAGCAAGTGCCGCAGCACACTTACGACGCCATGTTCGTCGTTAGAAGGCGCGAGGTAAGCGGCGCGTTCACGGACTTGAGGGTGGGCGTTGGCCATGGCGAACGACCACTGCGCGGCGTCCAACATCTCGAGGTCGTTCAGGTAGTCGGCGAACACGACCGTGCG
>CAYSKN010000227.1:0-4673 GCA_964431565.1 uncultured Gemmatimonas sp. | reverse complement strand
GCACCTTTCTACTCGCAGGCTGAGCGAATGAAAATCGTATCGAGCTTGCGATTTGTGGACGAGATTTTCCTGGAGGAGTCGCTGGAGAGGAAACGCGAGTACATTGTG
This sequence comes from uncultured Gemmatimonas sp., assembly GCA_964431565.1. GTDB lineage: Bacteria > Gemmatimonadota > Gemmatimonadetes > Gemmatimonadales > Gemmatimonadaceae > Gemmatimonas. The sequence continues at coordinate 4,565 of CAYSKN010000227.1, read as the reverse complement.
TTTCACTCGGCGGATATTCTGGTCATGGGCGATGACTGGGCGGGTCGCTTCGATGACCTGCGGGATATCTGCAAGGTGGTATACCTCACGCGCACTCCTTCGGTCTCGACGTCCGCGCTGATCGAGAAGATTCGTATCTGAGCAGCAGTGTGCGCGGTGCGCTCGGTCATCTGGCCCTGCTGACGGCGGCGAATTCCGGCGCCAGACTGCTTGGGTTCGCGGGGCTGGCAATACTTGCCCGTGTGCTCGATGTCGAAGAATTCGGTACCGTAGCTGCTGCGCTTGCGCTCGGAACCGCTGTGTTTGTCGTGTCCGAGTGGGGTCTGGAGACCATATACATCCGCTCGGCCGCGAGGCGGCCGAACAATGATGCAGCTGTCTTTGCTGCATTTCTTGCCAGTCGAGCCATAACGGCACTCGTGGGAATAGGCGCCGCGCTCTGGGTCGGGCGGATCGCGGGCGTGCCATTCCTGCTTGGTGCGACTGTTGTTGCCGGGTATGTTCTCTCCTCATTTGCGAAATCGCTGCGCACGCCGTATATCGCCGCCGAACGCGTGCAGATTGAGGCCATTATCGGAACAGTTGAACGGGTGGTTGTGTTCGCAGTTCTCGTCAGCTGCCTTTATCTGACGTCTCCGGGCTCGTGGATATTTGGAACGGCCGTGATGGCTGGCGCGTTGGTTGCGTTGGGTGCATCGCTCCTAGCCTTGCGCCCGGTGTGGAAGCCGACGATGGTAAGCCTGCGAAGAGTGAAGGCGATGCTCCTGGCTTCCACTCCTATTGGCGTGAACGCGATTGCGGTCTGGACTTACTACCGGGCAAGCCTGCTGATCCTGTCGTCGATGGGTGGAGCGTCGGCTGCGGGCTTGCTGGGAGCGGTCAGCACGATCACCATGGGCATCGGCGTGGTCAGCCAAAGCATGGTGCCGATATTGTTGCCTCGCATCGCAAGGCTGGGCATCGGATCGGAAAGTTCCGACATCATCCTGATCGGGGTTCAGCGGGCAATGATGCAATTGGGTGTCATCGTGGCCGCCGTGACGCTGGTATTGTCCCCTCTCATAATCAAGTTGGCGTTTGGGCCGGCATACGCCGACGCCATACCGCTGCTGATGCTATTGAGCGTTCATGCGTTCTTCCTGATCGTCACGCCCGTGCTGGCGACGGTATTGCGTGCCAACGGTCGTCAATCAGTGATGTTGCGAGCTGCGCTGGCGGGTGCGGGCGCGAGTCTCATCGTGGCAGTTGTGCTTGTAATCCCCGCTGGAGCGGCCGGTGCGGCGGTTGCGACCTTGATTGGCGAGCTCGTCGTGTTTGTTATGGCGCAGAGCGCCGTGCAGCGGGCACTTGCCGTCAGGGTTGGGCGGGCATACGTTGGGTCGATGGTCGCGGCTGGGCTCCTTCTGGTCGGTGGCGTGTGCGCATATGCAGTCCCAAGACTGAGCATTGGCCTTGCTGTTGTAGTGCTCGGCTTTGCAGCGAGCAACTTCAGCGTTCGTAGCGTCAAGGGGATCTTCAGAGCTCTGGACCAGGAACGGTCACGGTGATGCGAACGATTGTTCTTGTGATGACGCTGCCAGTCAGGTGGGCGTTGTATTTTGTCAGCGGATATGTGCCGAGGCGGAAGTCGTTGGTTGTATTCGGTGCGCCCAAGGATGGATTTTCGGATAATTCAAGATATCTCTTCCTGGACGCCGTGGGCAGTGGCTGTGAGGCCATCTGGATCTCGGGAAGTGCCGCTGTTGTCAGCCGGATTCGCGGGATGGGTCTGAAGGCCGAGCGTCGATGGTCAGCAGCAGGCTTGTGGGCCACGCTGCGGGCGGCCACGTTCGTCATTTCCTGTTACGCAAGCGACGTGAACTTCTGGACATCCAGAGGAGCGCATGTGCTCAATCTCTGGCATGGAGTTCCGCTCAAGAAGATCGAGCGCGCTGTTGGTCGGGGAAAGATTGCGCGGCGATATGACCGCCGTTGGTGGATTCGGCTGCCCTTCATGATTCTCGCGCCGCACGTGTATCGCCGTCCGGACCGATTGCTTGTTCCGGCTCCAGGTTTTACGCGCATATTTGCAGAAGCATTTGACGTGCCTGAAACAAAGCTCATCGTTGCAGGAGCGCCGCGCAACAGGTGGCTGGGCGACGACGCATATGCCGCTAACAGGCCTGTTCTTTCTGCGCAGGACTGCGCGGCACTGTTTGGTATTCCGGCGATCGATGATGGAGAGCTCAGGGTTCTGTATGCACCGACGTGGCGGGAGGACGAAAGGGATTTCTGTGCGAGCAGTCCGATGGACTGGAAGCTGCTGGACAACGCGATGTCGGAGTGTGCAGCCCGCATGACCGTGAGGCTGCATCCGGCGGCCCGATGTGCGCAGTGGCCGCGGGGCCTGAAGCGAATCAACCTGCAACAGGGGAATATTGATATTTATGCCCTTATGTCGACCTACGACTGTCTGATCACGGATTACTCATCCATTTACTTCGACTTCCTGTTGCTTGATCGGCCGATTGTGCTTTTTCCGTATGACCTGGAGAAGTACCGCTCAGATACTCGCGGCCTTTACTTCGACTACCAGGAGATGGCTCCTGGGCCCATAGCAGGCTCTCAGTCCCACCTGGAGGAAATCCTTCGATCCGTGAGAAAGGATCCGTGGGCAGCCGATCGAAAGCGATTGATCGATCGGCTTGGAATTCACGCTCGGATTCTGCGCGCGACCGATTGCCTTCCATGTCGGATGAACTCATGAGCGCTGGGCCGGAAATAATAGCGAGGCTGGTCTCGGCACCCGACGAGGCGACGCTTTGTCTGACGATGAAAGATGGGTGTCGCGCACCGTGGCTCGTTACGTTCGTGAACCCCTACTCGTATCAGTTGCTCAGGAGGCACGAGGATCTTGTAACCGCCATGGACGTGATCTATGCGGACGGTATTGCGCTCGCGAAGATCGCTGCTCTTCTTACCGGGGCTCAGGTCCTCCGCCGCAGCTTCGACATGACCTCCCTCGGGGAGCCGGTGTTCAAGACGTGCACGGACAACGGGCTGCGACTCGGAGTCGTCGGCGCCAAACCTGACGAAGTCATGAACTTTCGTGGCAAGCTGGCTCAGCGTTTCCCCGGCATTCGTTGTTGTGTTGCTCATGGCGGCTACTTCGCATCACAGGAGGAAAGGGAGAATTGCCTCTCCGAGCTGGCGAATAACCAGATTCAGGTGCTCGTATGCGGCATGGGTACGCCTCTGCAGGAGCAGTTCCTGGTCGATGCGAAGTTGCGCGTGGCGTCGCTGCGCGTTGGTTTTTCCTGCGGCGGGTTCATTCATCAGAGCGTCAGAGCACTCGATTACTACCCACATATTGTTGACTCGATGCATCTTCGCTGGGCGTACCGGCTCATGCGAGAGCCGGGAACCCGTCGGCGATTCATGAAAATGTATCCGCGCTTCCTTCGAACATTCGTCGGCGACTGGCGACTCTGGCGCAGCACGTCGCTGCCTGGAACGGCCTGAGAGGTAGTGGTGGCTGCGGATTACCAGGGAACCCAGCCTCACATGATTGTGTGGGCTGCATTATTGCTGTTTCCTGCACTTGCGTTCCTGCCGGGCGGTGTCGCGACTGCGCAGAAGCTGCTCCACCTGGCGATGGCGGGGGTCATTGTTGTGCTTTGGCTGGTATATCGGCCAAGGAGTTCCGGTGGCAACCTGCTGCATCTGGCGGTTGGCTACACGGCGGTTACGACAATTTACTACGTGATATGTACGTTGCTATGGAGTGCGGAGATTACACAGGAGGACTTGGCCGACCTGGTTCGGCCTGCGGTTTATCTACTGTACTTTGCGGTGCCCATAGTCTTCGAGGTCGGTGCGGCTGATCTGCGCAAGCTGATCAGGTGGTTGCGCTTGGCCGTGATCGCCAGCGTCGCGTTCTCGGCGCTCGTCTATTGGCCCGCAGCCTGGCCCGTCGTGGATCTTTACAAGGGACGGCCGAGTGACGACGAAGTGGTGATGCACTTTTTCCGGTGGTCCGGGACGCTGGGTTATCCGTCGGATTACGCTTTCTTCCTATCCTTCTTCATATACTACTCGGTCGTGGATTGCTTGCGACATCACAGGATTTCAGCCGGGAGCGCAATCTATCTGTTCGTCATTTTTTCTGCGCTCGTGATGACGCTTTCGCGAGGCGGGATCCTGACGGTGGCATTCATGCTTGCTCTGATCTTCATGGTGGTCGGGGTGCGCTGGTCTCCGAGGATCGTTGTTACGGGCGGGATTGTGGGCGCGGTTCTCGCGGCGACAATCGTATTGTCGTGGCCTGCCATAGAGCGTGCCAGTAGCGAGCACGCCAATTTTGCCTATGTAGGATCCATGTTCGCAGGACGAAAGATGGACCGATCCACGGTTCATCGCATTCGGGAAGGCGAGCGCGCATTGCAGGTAGCGGCAGAGCAGTTTCCCGTCGGTGCGGGGCCGAACAAGGAGCGGTGGAAGGAAGAATTGCGTGTCGTCGAGAGCCTGTATGGACACCTTCTCCTGAAATGGGGCGCCTTGGGTCTGGCGCTGTATCTTCTTGGTGT
>CAYSKN010000226.1:2847-4688 GCA_964431565.1 uncultured Gemmatimonas sp. | reverse complement strand
GCACGGCCGTTCCATGTACTAGCATTGCGCCCTATGACCATGCGTGCTCCCATCCGGGACAGTCAGTACAGACCGGCGTCCGGAACCGGTCCCCCATCGGCAACTGGTGAGCTTCCACGTCAGCTCGGGCTCTGGAGCGCAATTGCCGTTCTGGTTGGGACAACCATTGGGTCGGGGATCTTCCGCTCACCGGCGGGGGTTGCCGACAGGTTGCCGGGTCCGTTGCCGCTCATGGCAGTGTGGGCGACGGGTGGCCTCTTTGCACTCTGTGGCGCACTGACGCTGGCTGAACTCGCGGGTGCGTTGCCACGGACCGGTGGTCATCTCGTCTACATCCGTGAAGCCTGGGGTCGGCTCCCGGCGTTTCTCTACGGGTGGGCGGAGCTGACCCTCATCAGGGCGGCTGCTCTTGGCGGCATCTCCCTCACGTTCGGCGAGTATTTCGTACGGGCGCTGGGCCATGATCCCCTTGCGGCGCCATACGACCAGATCGCGCACTACGTGGCCGCCAGTGCACTTGTGCTCATGGCAACGGTGAATCTTCTGGGACTCAGGTGGGGCTCTCTGGTGCAGAACATCACCACGGTTGCCAAGTACGGCGGGCTGCTGATCATCGTGCTGCTGGCATTTTCACTGGGGCTGCCAGCAACCGGCGGATATTTCACACCTGCTGCACCACCGGGAAGCTTCTCGGTGTCCGCCTTCGGGCTGGCACTGGTTGCGGTTCTGTGGGCCTTCGATGGATGGGGCGACCTGTCGAAGGTGGCTGGTGAAGTAATCGATCCACGACGCACCCTGCCACGAGCCATAGTGATTGGCACTCTCAGCATCATCGTGATCTATCTTCTGGCCAATATCGCCTATCTCTCGGTGCTGTCAGTGGACGAGATCCGGGGGGCGCGCCTGGTTGCTGCCGATGTAGCCTTCCGACTCGTAGGACCGATTGGTGTTACGCTGGTTTCCATCACGGTGCTGCTTTCCACTTTCGGCTCTGTGAACGGTTCACTCCTTACCGGCCCCCGCATCTTCTGGGCTCTCGCCGAGGAGGGTCTGTTCTTCAATCAGGTGGCTGCCGTTCATCCGAGATTCAGGACGCCTTATGTTGCGATAATTCTCACCTGCACACTGGGCGTGACATTTGTGTTGTCGAGATCGTTCGAGCAACTGGCGGACATATTCGTGACGGCTTCACTTGTTTTCTACGTCCTGAGCATCGGCGCCATCTTCAGGCTGCGCCGACGTCCGGACTGGAATCCGCCGGTGCGGACACCGTTCTATCCGGTTGTTCCGGCACTGTTCTGCCTGGCCACGTTGTTCCTCCTGCTGAATGCTCTCATGAACCCGACCCAGCGCATGGGAACGGTGAGCGTGCTGGGAGTCATCCTGCTGGGCATCCCGGTGTACTTCCTCACGGTGGGCCGCAGGCGTGCACAGGCACCTGGCAGTCAGCCGTGAGCCAACGGCGGAAATTCCGGCCGAGGTGACCTCCCGAAGCGCGGGCGGGAACCCGTCGATCTTTCGGTTCAGAAGATGCGTATGTTCACGTACTTTCGCGGATTCTGCTTGATATCCATGACCAGGGAGTCGATACGCGCAAGCAGCGTGTCCACCCGCGCGTAGACTGCAGGGTCATTCACAAGACGTCCGGCGGTACCGTTGCCATCGGTTACCTTGTCCACCACCGCCTGAACCCTGTGGTTGGTCTCGCGCAGCTCCTGCGATAGCCGTTCGAAGCCCGCCGTCATGGCTCTCAGGTTGGTTACGCTCGAGTCCACTTTTGCGGAATCAATGCTGGCCAGAGTATGCCGGAGTTGCTCATGTGTCCTGGTGAGTTCTGCCGA
>CAYSKN010000226.1:0-2837 GCA_964431565.1 uncultured Gemmatimonas sp. | reverse complement strand
GACCGCGCTCAGTTGAGCCACCAGCCTTGCCAGGTCAGTCACCATGTGGCGCACTTCCTTCATTCCTCCATCCGTCACGAACTGGTTGCGAGCCTCGTCGGTGAGAGCGATTGCGTTTGCAGCTAGAGAGTCACCCTTCGTGAGAAGTTCCTCGGTGCCGGGGGTGCCGTGTCCGACAGGAATGGTGTCACCCATGCTCATGTATCCATCACGCCCTATTTCAGGTTCGAGCGCGATGAGCTGATCACCGAAGATGCCGCTCGGCCTCACCGAGGCGGTAGTTCCCATGGGTACCTGATGCTCCTTCTGCAACCGCATAGTCACTGTGATGGTGCCGTCGGGGATGAGTTTGACATCATCGACGAAACCAATCTGGACACCGCCGAGGAGTACGGCCTGCCCCTGCTTGAGGCCTGCGCCCCACGGGAAGCGTGCGTACATGGGATAGCCTTTCGACAGTCCACCGCGTGCAATCCAGATTGTTCCGCCCAGGCCGATGGCAGTGGCAACCAGCAGCAGCAGACCAACAAGCACATCATCACGTCGTTTCGATGTCATAAAGCACGGAGATGAGGCGATCACGCCTGAATGAATGGAGCGAACACAGCGGCAACAACTGCGTCGAGCACGAGGACAGACACTGAAGCGATTACGACAGCAAGGGCGGTGGATCGTCCCACGCCCTCGGCGCCAGCTCTGGTGACGTAGCCCTGATAGGAGCAGACGAATGCAATTGCAGCGCCAAAGCACGTAGCCTTGATCATTGAGTAGATGACCTGGAATCCGGTGAAGGCCAGTCGCAAACCGGCCAGGAAGTCCGCTGAGCGGACATCTGTGGCAAGCACGAGTGTGGCCCAGGCGCTGGCAATGGCGGTGGCATTTGCCAGCATCACGAGCGTGGGAAGCATCACTACGCTCGCGATGAAGCGAGGAAGCGCCAGGTAGGCTACCGGATCGAAGGCCAGTGTTTCCAGCGCGTCTATCTGCTCGGTGACACGCATCGTCCCGATTTCGGCAGTCATGCGTGCGCCTACGCGTCCCGTGAGCACGAGAGCGGTGAGGAGCGGCCCCAATTCAAGCACTATGCTCTGTCGGGCTATGAGGCCGACGACGGAGAGCTGCACTCCCGGAAAGAGCTGGTAGCGGGTCTGGAAGGCAGTCACCCCGCCCAGGAATGCGGCGACTATGACAGTGAGGGGTACTGATTCCACGCCGATACGGGTCATCTGCCTCATGGTCTCGGGAATCCATGTTCCGGGATCCCGCAGGCCACGAATGATGTCACGGGCGAAGAAGGCACGCCGGCCGAGCGCGTGCAGAATTCCGGACGTGCGCCTCATTGCTGGCGCAAAAGGATTCATTCGGATCTCATCATGTACGAACCCGTGCAAGCAATACCACCGCGAATATTCCCACGAGTGCATTCGGTATCCAGGCAGCCAGTTCCGGTTGCATGATGGCCTTGCCTCCTATCGCCTTGGTGAGCTGGATGAGCAGGAGGAAAACGACCGTGGTGGCGAGGCTGACCGCTACACCATAGGCGGCGCCGCCACGCTGACTGCTCGTGGCAAGTGGAGCACCGAACAGGGCGATTATCAGGCAGGTGACCGGGATAGCGAGTTTCAGCATCCGTTCAACCTTGAGAGTATTCACGTCTGCACCGGAGCGTTCGAGCACTGCAATGAAACGTGTCAGTTCGGCGAAGCGCATCTCGCTCGGATCCCGGTCGTTTGATCGCAGTTCTACCGGCGTCTCGTGGAAGTTGCGGTCGAAAAGCGAGTCGAAGGAGAACGCCAGATCACGAGTCCGGTCGGGGATAACATGCACGACCCCGGAATCGAGCCGCCACTCACGACTGGCCTCGTTCCATCTGCCCCGTCGCGCGGCCACGATCATGCCGGGCTTCTCATCGGAGCCACGTGCTTCGATCTCCACGTTCTCGATTGTCTTTCCCTCGACGTTCAGCGTATAGATGCGGTAGCCGCGGCCGCGGTCACTGGCAAAGGCGAAGTTGTAACGCTCATTTCCGCTGAGAGACGACGATCCCTGTAGCATGTCCAGACGCTGTTCGTTGGCAGGCGGCGCGACTTCGGCGAATACGAGATCGAGTCCCATGGCCAGTACGGCCATGGTGACAATCGGGGCAATGAACCGGTAGAAGCTGATTCCGGAGGCCTTGGCCGCTGTGATTTCCGAGTGACGCGTAAAGGTTCCGATGGAGAAGACAGTGGCAAACAGTACCGCCGCTGGAAGCACCATGAACAGTGTATCGGGAATCCAGTACAGGTAGCTCAGAGCCACGACCTTTGCCGGCAGCTTTCGCTCGGTGTACTTGCGCAGGTTGTCGACAAGGTCGATGACGAAAACGAGGATGGGAAACCCGAGGATCGTGACCCCGAAGATTCTGCTGAATTCAGCGGCGATATAGCGATCGAGAGGTGTGATCAGACGTCGACTCATGTGGTGGCCACCAGACCCCGTGTACGCCGTGATGTCTTCCTCGCGGCTCTCCTGCTCCTGCGGTCACTCCACCACTCACGAATGCCCCCACCACGCGACTGGTCGGTTGCCGACTCTACCCGCCAGAGGAGGATGAGCCCAAGCAATGTGAAGATCACGTTCGCCAGCCACATCGCCACGAATGCGGGCAGGCGTCCCTTGTCAGCGAGAGTCTCACCGCCCATGAGGCACACGTAGTAAAGACCGAACACCAGGATGCCCACGCCTATGGTCACGCCGACGCCGCCCCGTGGAAAGCGTAAGGCGACCGGTGGACCGAAGAGAACAAACACGAGGCAGGCGAAGGACAGTGCGAACTTCTTGTGAATCTCCACGGC
>CAYSKN010000225.1:0-4711 GCA_964431565.1 uncultured Gemmatimonas sp. | reverse complement strand
TTCTTCTTCTCCTCGATCAGGTGGTTCAGGTAGTCGTCGAAGACGTTGAGGACGCGCGCCTGGTAGTCGAGATCCCGGAGCACGCTACTCCCTCTCGACACGGTAGAGCGCGAACGGAAGCGGCGCGAACTCCACGGGTAGACCCTCGCTGTTGAGGATCTTCTGGGACACGAAGCGCGCGGGGGCGAACACCAGGTGGCGGCCCTCCTTGGTTGCTGCGATGGCGCGAGCCTTCGCGAGGGTAAGGGCGGCGTCACGCGACTTCAGAAACTCCAAGTCCGGCTGATAGATGAGCCAGACGTGCACGCCAACAGCCTCGCCGAGGTAACCGTGCCCCGGAGCCTCGAGTAGCTCGAGGTCCATGCTTGCAGCGTCGAGCGTGGTGCTCGTGGCGGTGTGGAACAGGAAGCCCGCCAGCGCCTCGAAGGAGGGGAGACTCTCGCCCGTCAGCAGACGGTCCATATCGATCGGGTCTCCCAGCGTGCAGTAGGTGAACGCTCCCCCCAGACCCTCAACTCGCTCCTCGATGCGCTTCTCGCCCGTGACTACCAGCTCGCCGTTGGTAACGGACTTCGTGATTCTGTCGTAGGCGGGGCCGTAGGCGTTCTCGAGGCCTTCAACTTGTTCTATCAGCTTGTTCGCTTGTTCGAGCTTCCGCCAGTTGAGGCCCTCTCGCAATAGCTCTTCTCGTTGTATGCCCGTGAAGGAGTAGCCTTTAATCACCCGACGCACGCGCTCTGCGGTTAGGTGGTCGGCGTAGTCCTCCATCTCCACGAGAATGAACTGCCGATTCCCACCATCTTTGGCGTTCGCGGCCAAAGCAGCATGGGCTGTGGTTCCCGAGCCTGCAAACGAATCTAGGACGAGAGCGTCTTTCGTTCCAATTACGTCAAGAATCCGTCTGATTAGCGCAGTGGGTTTTGGGGTTTCAAACTGCGCCGCTTCCCCTACAATGCGCTCTAATTCTGCCGCCGCTTGACGATTCTGCCCCACATCGTCCCATATGGTCGACCATGGGGCCGTGGGGTTCTCAGGGGCGACTTCAATGTAATAGGGAACCCACCCATATTCGCGCCTTATCCATTCGGTCATGCCAGCGCGTCCGCGCTCCTCCCAGGCCTCTCTTGATAGCGCCCACCGGCCCTCCCACCCTTCAGGCGCTATGGGCCAAACTTCAGTGCCGTCTGGAGCGCGCAGTGGATACCACATCGTAGGACGGTCTTGTCGGCGTGCGTTCTTTCCGTTTTTTCTTAATTGCCTTCGACGCGCAAGACGACCATCGTCAAGAGTCAAGGGATAAGCATTTAGTATGGACGCTCGAAACTGCGGAGCAAGAGCAACCTCATCTATGTCCTTGGCGTAAACGAGAAGGTAGTCGTGATAACTCGAGAAGGCACGATTCGCTTCGTTCCGACTAGGGCTATCCATCTTCTTCCATATCAGGGTTGCTACACGCTGCTCAACCCCAAAAATCTCGTCTAGGATTAGCGCTGCTTGATGTATCTCATTGTCGTCAAGGGTCATCCAGAAGCTGCCACGATCACTTAGAAGCTCATGTAGCAACTTCAGTCTCGGATACATCATCGCTGCCCATTTGTCGTGGCGAAGCCCGTCCTCAACGGTGACTGGGTTGCTGTCAAGCCACTCACGAATCATGGGGCTGTTGACGTTGTCGTTGTAGCTCCAGCCCTCGTTTCCCGTGTTGTAAGGCGGGTCGATGAAGATGCAATCGACTTTCCCCGCATACATGGGCAGAAGCGCTTTCAACGCGTGCAGGTTGTCTCCGTGGATGACGAGGTTCCCGTCTAGGCGAGTCTCGCCAACGCCCTTCTCAGGATGAACCTCAAGGGGCCGGAACGGAACGCTCAGATGGTGGTTGTAGACGAATTCCTTGCCCTTGAAACTGAATTCCGGCATCTGTTTCCTCTTCTATGAGGCGGCCCCCAGAGCCGCAACGATGGGGTGGGAAGTCTCCCCGAGTCTAACCCCAGTGGGTTTATATGGATATACGCACATCCGGACATAGTGAAATACCGCTGATGGCCCCGCCTGAACCCCTCAACGGCACGAGGCGCTCGAACAGATCGCGCGCCTCGTGCAGGAACTCAGGCTTCGGCCCCCCAACACCATCCTGATTGCATCTCGCTATCCTCATTCTTTTAGGAAGTCCTCGACCGGAAACAGGTGCTGGACGCCCTCTGCCTCACGTCGCTCGTAATGATGCACGATCATGTGAGCGCGCTGGTCGGGCAGCACCTCGAGGTTGTCAGGGTGGTTATCGTGACGGTCACCGTTCTTATGGTGGACGACCTCTCCCGGGCGCAGCGGGCGGCCGAGCTTCCATTCAGCCATGGCCCGGTGCTCGTAGTACACCTCGCCCGTGCGAGCATCTTTCCGCCGTCGATACCAACGCATTATCTTCCCCCCTTTACCGCTTGCTCCTCAAGCGCTCGATAGAGCGTGGAGCGCGACACCCCCAACATCTCGGCCACCGCAGTGACGGTGTGCTCGCGGTCCTTCAGTAAGGTGCGCGCCGTGGCCACCTGGCGCGGCGTGAGCTTCCGTGGCCTGCCCCCTTTGCGCCCGCGAGCTCGTGCTGCTGCCAGGCCCGCTTGGGTGCGCTCGCGGATTAGTTCGCGCTCGAACTCGGCCAAGGCACCGAAGATGTGGAATACCAGCCGGCCGCCGGGGGTGGTGGTGTCGATCTTCTCGTTGACGCTCTGGAAGCCGATGCCGCGCGCGTCGAGCTCGTTGACGGTATCGATCAGATGCTTGAGGCTGCGCCCCAGGCGGTCGAGGCGCCACACTACGAGGGTATCCCCCTTGCGAAGCACGGCTTGGGCCTGCGTCCAGCCGGGCCGCTCTGCACTGGCGCCGCTGACGTGATCCTCGAAGACGCGCTCGCAGCCCGCCTTCTCCAAGGCGTCGCGCTGCAGCTCCAGGTTCTGGTCGAGCGTGCTGACGCGCGCGTAACCGATGATCATGACCTGTCCCAAAAGGTAAGCAGCACTGGGATAATGATACACCTGCAGTTAGCGCCTAGCCCGCACCAAGCAGATTGGCACAACTTGTTCCCCTCATTCACATTGGACAACTCGAGCCGAAGGGCTCCCCAGCCGCAGCACGCGGATACTTGGGCGTCGCCAACTAGCCTTGTGCCTACTTCACGTTGAGCAGGCTGCGCACGCGGCTCACGAACAGAGGGGCGTCATCATCGAGGGTGCGCAACACGTCCTCGAGCGTAAGACGAGGTCTCTCGTAGAACCCTTCTAGGAACCGGATTACCCCCAGCACCCGTGCCTGGTCCAGGCGCAGCAGGCGAGTCAGGAACTCATCAGGGGACTCCACAAGCACCCCCTCGGGCTCGGGTGTGAAGTCCGGCAAGTTCTTCGTGACGATGATCGTGGCTTTTTCATGTAACGCGGCAGCGGCGACGTGACGGTCCTTTGGATGGTTACTCACCTCCGCCAGCTGCGCCTCGTAACCGTCCACCTCGGCCTCATCGAAGGCTTCTCGCAGCACCTCGAGCAAGCCCTCCGCCTGCTCGGGGGTCAGCTTCCCCTTCTCGACGAGGTTGCGGCGCAGCTCGTCAAGTGTTTCGGTGCTCCACCGCGGCTGGAAGAGGCCCTCCGCCGCCGCGTACAGGAGCATGTCGCGCAACGTCCGCCCGAACAGGACATCGGCATCGAGAACGACGACGAGCGGCGTCAAGCGCTACTTCACCTGCTCGCGGCCGTCCTCGTAGAGGCCGTACTCCTCGCTGAGTCGGATCAGCTTCCCGAGCGCGCCGCGGCGCTTAGCGTCACGCTCGCGCTTGAACGCCAGCACGTCCTGCAGGGACGCCCGGCGGTGGGTTCCCACCATGTGGTGCGCCAGGCGCCCCTCGTCCATGAGGCGCACCACGTACTGGCGCGAGACGTTCAGCAGGTCCGCCGCCTCCTGGGTCGACAGCTCCTCCTCGACGCCCACGACCCCCACGGTTCCCTGTTCCAGGAGCTTCCGGATCACCACCCGGAACGCCTCCACGGCGGGAGACGGCACCCGCAGCCGAGCCCGTCCGTCCTCGATTACGAGTTCCGCCCCTCGCTCATCACCCTGCTGCAGGAGCCGCTCGAGGGAACTATCCAATTCACGCAACTCGTCGCGCTCAGCCGGGCCACTGATGCCGATCACCGTAGCAGCGCGAGTGTCATCGATCTGGGCCGTGGGCATGCCTCACCTCCACCATCACCATAGGCGATAAACGACGCAAACGCAACCACTCTTGACGCAAGCGCAACTAACTGCCGGCACGTGCACGAACGTCCCAACTGCCGCCCACCCTCCGCCGGCTGAGTTTCCCGACAGGACCGAGGTATTACGCTCGTTACAACTCGAACCGAAGGGGTGAGGCGATGAGAGCCGTATTTCTGTTAGCACTAGTGATCCTACTGGCTGCCTGTGGAGGCCCCACGAGCCAAGCCGCGCTTACAACGCTCGAAGGTGAATGGGCCGGCACCATCACGTCCGTCCCCTACCAGGCGACCGAAGCGGTCAATGTTTCAGTCGGCCCCAAGAGCGGTGACACCGACCTTCACCCAGCGGTATTCGAGGGCTTCGGCACTTCCCTGGACCGGTCGGTCTACTGCCGCAGCGCCGACCTGGTGGAAGTGGTGTGCTTCAGGTACGGCTACATGTGCTGGTCGATCTCCAGGCTCGGCACACTCCAGGG
>CAYSKN010000224.1:3595-4731 GCA_964431565.1 uncultured Gemmatimonas sp. | reverse complement strand
CCGTTGTGCTTCGGGAATTCCCCGGTCAGGTCAAGCAGAATCGATGAGTCTGCCTTGCCGTAGGCGCCGTCTACCATCTGCAGGTAGTCGCCTAGTCTCCGCACCGATTCGGCGACGAAGCCGCGATCCTTTCCGTAGACTGGCTCCTCGAACGCGTTTGCAAGGTTCCTGGGCGCTTGACCACTGCGAATCGTAACGAGCACAGTGGACGGCGGGTTGTGCGCCGCGAAGCTGTTCTGCTTGCCCGTGGGGATCGCCTCCACCACCGCATTCGCATAGCTCTCTAGCGCGCGCCGCGCCAATTGTGGATCGCCGAGGTTCTCTATCAGTTGTTGGAGGTCAACGACGCTATACCTGTAATAGCAGGCGCTGTTGAACTCGATGGTGCCAATCATGTCTGCGCCTGCCGTGTCATTTGGCTTGAGATCGTCTACGGCCGTGTAGTAGTCGAAGTCGCGATCGACCCTGTGGGTCGATATTGCGTGTGCAACCTGGCACGAGGCGTCCGCGTTCGCCTCCGGGAGGTTAGCCAGCATCCGCCCGAAGAGTGCAACATCGATGGCGCCTCTCCCTTTCTTGATCAGGATGCTTTCGATCTCTTCCGCCAGTGCCTTCTCGGGCCTGAATTTCACGCCGCTAGTGGCTTCCATCTGCTTCCACGTGGCGTCAGCGATCATTTCCAGCTCGGCTTGTCCAACGAACAGGAGATACTCCGTCTTCCCTTCCCTGAGTCTCAGCTTCTTAGGAGCGCCGATGGTCTCGATTACAGCTTGCGCAGCTTCCGAAGCGGCCGTCGTATCGGCTCCTCTGACCTCAAGAGCCTTTGCCAGGAGGTTGAGGAGCCGCTTCGTCCTGTATGAGCGAGCCTGGGGCGGAACCAAACCCGAGTCCTGCATGTACATCCGGACCGCCCTCTTCAAGGCCTGCGATGAGATGCGCCCCCGGCGTGCACCCCCGAAGACCGTGTCCTTAGGGGCTCCTGTATCGTCGCGGTTGAGGTTAGCAGGTGCGAAGTTCTGCAGAACATGGAACTCTACGCGCTTGTTCATTACCTACCGTTCCCTTCTCCACTCAGCGGATTCTGCTCCGTTCGACTGGGTTCTTCTGACGATGCGTCGGGCTCTAGCGGCGCCCCA
>CAYSKN010000224.1:0-3585 GCA_964431565.1 uncultured Gemmatimonas sp. | reverse complement strand
GTCCGCCAACGCATTAAGTCCTTTCGGAGTCCTGGCCACTCGGGTGCGATGCCTCTGGAACTCATGAGGCTGATCATCTGCCGGAGGCGGTTGGGCAACTGCTCGTCGTCTGCGTCCAAGAGGTTCAGGAACCGAGCCTCCACCGACTGGGAACCTGTTGAGACCGCTAGGGCCTGCGCTGCAGCACCAAGATCGGTGAAGTGCCGCTCGGCCCGTGATAGGGCTTGCATCGCGGCCACCAGATAGGTCACGCACCGTTCCCATGAGCTTGCCCCAGCACCAACCCACCTCTCCACATACCGGAAAGCCGGCGGCCATGTTCCGGGTGCGAAGGCTAGCGATCGGCGCAGCACCGCTCGTCCCTCCGCGCCTAGACCATCGATGTAAGCAACGAAAGCATCGCCGCCTTCATCACCCTGCGTTTGAATTGGCTTCACCTGATTCCACCTCCAGTACGCTCTCGCCGATAGCGCCTTCGCCATCCCGGGCGGCACGCCTCAGGCCGTCGAACCTCCAACTCACCTTGGCCCACGTCTTCAAGGCCACTGCGTCCCTACCCAGCGCCATGTGAGTGGACCTGGCGGCGTTACTGATGGCGGCAGCTATCGCTTCACGCCATTCCAGCGCCGCCGACTCGGGGCTTGCTCCGAGCCCTTGCAGGAACCCCTGAAAAGCGCCCTCGAGCGAAGTCCAGTAGCTTCCAGTCGTAGGAAGGGCGTCCGCAACCGCTCGAACCTCCCGCTTATCAGCCCTGCCGGGACCACCGAGTTGCTCCGCGGCAACATGCCACGCAGCACTTGCCACACGCCCACCGAAGCTCTCAGCAAGCTCCATCGCACTGCCTAGCATCCGGCGCCTGGCCCAGTCGGCGAGGAGGGCCTCAGGCACTGCCCAGCGCTCCTGACGCCAAGCTTTCACACTGGCCTTGTCTGAGACGATGCCTGCCACCAGCACCGTCCAGGACTGGGGCGGAGACCTGTCGGCATTACTCAACAGCCCAAGTCGGGTCAGCGCTTGAGCCGAATCGCGCTCGCCGTCTGTTGTCGATGCGAGCATCCCGTGGAAGTCCCTCCACACCATCCGGTCCGGGTCGAGCTTGCGTGGGATACGCACCCCTTCCTTCGTGACGCGGTATGCGACCCAGGGATCGCTGTCGCCTTCTATGCTCGGTGGCTTGAAGCCCATGCCGAACTTGATCCACTTGACTGCGCCCGAATCGTCCTCGGGGATCAACTGCACTGCTCTGGATGCCCAAGTGAGTCGACTCGCCGTCCCCGTCCATGAGCGCTCCCCTTGTTGCGCTTCGACCTGCCGTGCATTCAACGGCGGCAATTCCCATATGGGCCTGTCTTCCACCCCACCTGCTGCCATGACGTTCGCCAGGATCGTATCTTCGAGGTTCAGGGCTTCCGGAATGACTGATAGGGCCGCTGTCAGCGGAGCGTGAGAGGTATAACCCATACAGCTCTTACCAGCCCCGACGATGAACGACTGCGCGGCGATCAGTGCCCGGGCCACCTCCGGCGGCCTCCCTAAGGGGGGATCAGCGGTAGCAGTGTGGTCGAACAGCAACCTGCTGCTGTTTGGTGGCAGCTCCAGCGCGAGCTTCGTCCACGAGAACGGGCGACAACTCTCGGGCAGTCCCACGACCTGGTAGAAGGGGGCCTCGGTCGAAAAGAGGTCGAACCGGCTCTGATATTGACTCAGATATGCGGCGATTCTATCCGCCGGCAGTCCTTCATCCCATAGCTCCTCCCAATCCTCCTGGTCGCGAAGCCTTAGTGCGCTGTACGCAATCGCGAAGACTAGCCTATATAAGGCTGTTACGACCAACGGCGAAGCATCGCTGATTCGGCTCAGGTTCGCGCCATCTTCGAACAGTTGTCGCAGGCTCACCTCCTCGAGGGCACCATCGCCCCGTTCGACAGGGATCCAACGCTCGGTGACTAAGTTGAATGTCGGCGCGCTCATGGGATTACTCCTTTCGCGTATACCAGTCCGAGTTCCTCATCGATGCTGACGCTTGGGTCGACCTCCGCAACCCCGGCATCGTCCAGGAATAGTGGGAGCAGGTGCCTTAGGCCCGCCGTGCGGGCCCACCAGCTCGGAGGCACCTCTGCCCTCAGTTTCTTAACCAAATACTTGCGTGAGACTCGGATCTGCCTCGCAAGGGCAGCTTCGACGAAATTGGCATCAGCGGCTCGAGCTCCATCTCGGGCATGCCTCACCTGTGTCCCGGTCACCTCGACCGCAGCACCAACAACAGACAGAGGAACTACGTTCACCGAATCGATTCCTAGCCTGGTCGGGATCCTGAGGGCATAGCTCTTCCAGTCGTCATCGTCCCGCCCACCCTCACCCCGGCTATCTGTAGAAGGCCCCCGCGGATCGGCGATGGACCACTGGGCGGCGGCCGCGCTGAAACTCTGCTCTGCCACGGACCAGGCCTCGGCGGCTTCTCTGACCTGCTGTGAGAACGCAGAAAGGAGCGCAATCGGCTCCGAGCTGTAAACAGTCTGGACCAGCGGATCGATGTCGCCCGGCAGAACCAAGTGCCTACGTTCGGCCAGAACCCCCCAGCTCCGCCACATCACGAGCTCGGAGTAGACCGTATGGATTGCCCTGGGGTCCGGCTCAAGTTCGCCCGCACCCTTCAAGCCAGCGATGCCAAGCCATGGGTTGGCATAGTCTGCGGGTCTAGCTACCCTATCGTGGCGGTGGAGCCGGCCGACCCGCTGGAGAATCAGATCAGCTGGGGCAAGGTCTGTGAACATCACGTCGAAATCGAGGTCAAGGCTCTGTTCGACGACCTGTGTGGCGACGACTATCCCACTGCGCTCACCCGAGACGCTATGCGGACCATAACGAGCGACCACAGCTCTCTCGCGCCGCTTCCGCTCGTCGAGTGGCATCCGTGCATGGAGCAAGATGGCTTCTGCCCCGCTGCCAACGCAGTGCCGGTAGAGCTCCTGGGCCCGACCCACGTCATTGACGACGGCGGCAACTGCCGCGCCTGCCTTCGCGGCACTGAGGACTTGAGCGCCAAGCTCCTCAATGCTGTATGGCGCAGAGGCCACACTTACGCGGGCTTCTCGACTAGCTTCGAAGTCCACGATGGACGGCCCGGCTGAGGAGATGAGAGTGGCTCTTGGGTACGCCGCCTTCGGCAGCGCGGGCAAGTCAATTCCTAGCCCGTCACAGTAGGCGTCGACCATCCGGGCACTGGAGGCGCTCGGCAGGGTAGCGCTCATGAGTACGACGCTCGTTCCAGTCGCTGCAAGCCACCTGATCAACTCAGTGATCAAACCGCTGGTGTACGCGTCGTATGCATGCACCTCATCCAGAACGACGGTCTTGCCGGTCAGTCCCCATATCCTCACGAAGAAGTGCCGCACAGGAAGGATTGACAGGACTGCCTGATCGACGGTTCCTACGCCCAGTTCGGCCAGCAACTCACGGCGGCCCTGCGAGAACCACGAGACCGCCTGAGCGTTCGACTCAGCGGCTTCATCGACCGCCTCCTCAGCAAGGACCAACCCCCGAGGGATGTCTCGCGATGCCCCGTGCGCCAATGCGATGCCGACG
>CAYSKN010000223.1:0-4794 GCA_964431565.1 uncultured Gemmatimonas sp. | reverse complement strand
GGCCGATGCGGGGGGAGACGTACAGCGCCGGTCCGCGCGAGTCGAGGCGGATGAGAAGGCCGATGAGTAGTAGCGGTAGGCCGAGAACCGATAGCAGGACACTTGCTCCGACTAGGTCCATGATCCGCTTGATGGCTCGGTTGGTGGTCGAGGCGAGCTGGTTGCGGACCTCCAGACCCAACGTCGGGCCGAGCGGCGCTGCGACCACCGAGTTGGTGGGCAGCCCGCGCAGGTCGGGGAGGTACTGGAGGTAGCGCAGGTGGCTACCGGAGCGCAGGAGCATGTGGTCGAAACCGGTAGCGCTAGCAGCGTCGGCACCGATTATCACGTGCCTCAAAGCGTGATGCTCGATGTACGGCCATGCCTGTTCCAGGCTGCCCCGAGGAGAGAGTTCCGGTACGGTCCAGCCAGTTGGCGGGCCGAACACTGCCACCGGGTGAAGACCGATGCCGCGGTTGGCCAGTAGGTGGCGCGTCACACGGGCGACGGCCGCGTCAGTGCCTAGCACGACGACTGGTCGACCCCACAGCTTGAGGGCGCTAAGCGTCCGCTGCGCCAGGCTCCTGAACAACGGTGCCAGGATCGCCACCGCCGGGACCGCGACCAAGAACACCTGTGGCGACAAGCGGAAAGTTCCAGGTGCCAGCAGCGTCACGAAGCCGACCAGGACGACGCCAGCCACCCCTGCCTTGACTGACCTACTTAGCCGCTGATGGCTAGGTAGGCCGTAAGCAGGATAGAGACCGACGACCGCCGCGATTGCCGGCCAGACCAGGGTGGCGTAGATGAGCGGAGCGTTCCAAGCATCAGCGAAGCTAAGGGTAGCTTGCGTCCGGCCGTAGCTAAGGATGCCTAGGGATAGAGCGGTAGCACCGGCGAGCATGTCGGTAGCGGCTAGCGCTATACGCACGACGCTGGCGCTACCGAAACCAGTCTCGGCCTCAGCTACCTCACGTCGTCCGACCGCCCGCCAGCCGAGCACCGCGGCCAACGGGTACACGACGGTGCCGGAGAGAAGGGTCGTGTCGAACAGGTTCAGGATGACTACACCGGTCAGGACCACCGCTGCGGCACGGTCTCGCTGCTGCACGGCGCGCAGGGACAGTAGCGTGATCAGCCCGACGAGGCCGACGAGACCGATCAAGCCACGCTCTACCCATGTCGAGAGGAAAGCGTTATGGGCGTGAGCGGCGACGGGCCTCAGCGTCGCCTCGTTGGGATGCAGTGTCGTCACGGCAGTAGGGAAGCCGCCGGGGCCCCAACCGAAGATGGGTCTGGCCGAGATCGCCTCGAGGGCGTCGCGCCAGATCGGCAAGCGGGAAGTGCGCAAGCTGGCGACGCCACGTGAGACGACCCCCGGACGGTACGGGATGGCATCGGCAGACGAGACGAGCTGAAGCTCTGCGAACTCGGCGACGCTTCCAAGGCGCGACGACCTGTCTGGCACTACCCCCGCGTACCAGGTGACGGGCGCCACTCCCTCGTAGTGGAAGGTGACGGACGCGTACTCCCAACCGTCTTCCGGCGGTCGCGCTGCTGTGGAGAGAACACGGATGGGTCCACTGCTGGTCACGAGGTGGTCGCCGGCAGACAGCGTGGTTCCAACGATCACGGGGACCGAGCCTGGCACTCGACCCCACCCATCGAAACCTGGTCGAGCTGGTGCCGTGGCCTTGAAGAGTGCACTCAAGGTGTAGGTGGTGCCCGGTTCAAGCGTGACTGCTTGCTGCAACCGTGACCACGGGTCGGACGAGGTCTTGGTTAGCTCGAACGCCCTGCGCGAGCGGCCATCAACCGTGACCTCTGTTGCGGTGAACCTTACCCCCAACGGGTACCACCAGTCACCCCTGGCAAGCTCCGTACCGCGGAACAGGTTGATCGGTCCGTCGGTAGGTGCGATGTCGGTAAGGAATCCGGTTCGGCCAAGCCCCAGAACCGCTGGTAGCCCGCTGACCATCACCGCCATGAGGCCGATCAGTGACCACTCGGCTAACCGGATTCCGGTCGTGCCTCGACGCCCAACGAACCGGAGGCCGATGGCGATCAGCAGCCATACCCAAAGGGCCTCGATGGCACCCGAAGCGATGGCACCGATGGCTCCTAAGGCTAAAGCGAAGGCTCGGAGGCGAGGCGAGGGGACCACCATGGCAAGGAGACCGGAAAGCACCACGATGGCGTGGCCGAAGGTGGCCGGGTGAACGTTCCAGACCACCGCGTCCAGCACCGTGCGTGCCACGTCGAAACGTAACGCCTCGACCTGCCGTAACCCGAATGCGAGAGTGATGGCCAGGCCAACGATCAGGCCGGCACCGATATCGTCGGAGATCGTCGCGCTGCGCGCGGTACGCCGGAACTCGACCGCCGAGCGGAAGATCAACCAAACGCTGACTACCTGAAGCGAACTCAGTAGCCCGGCCGTGAGGTGCCCGGAAACTGCGAACGGTAGCCCCAGTAGGATGGCCGATCCCCACCACCACACGTCGGCGCGCTGGATGGCCAAGCGCCCCGTCAACGCCGCCAGCACCGCCACGAACGGACCGACCGATGGGATGGCAGCAATGCCTACGCCAGCAGCAAACGCAAGGCCACGACCCAAGTTGGTGGCGGCGCGCGTCATCATGCTGGAGTTTATCTTGGCACGGGGCGCCGCTCTCGAGGGCGGTGACTGCGCAGCTGATCGTCCTACGTTCTAGTCTCATGGCCAGGTCATTGGGAGACTATCGGGTCGCTGCTTTCGGGCCAAGGTATCCTTTCAAGCCTGATGCGGCGATCGTCCTGGCAGGTGAGGTACCGGACGCTAATCCGTTCGCTACCGGGGCATTTCTGGATCGGTTCGCTGGTCGCGCTGGTGCCTTGGTTGGCACTGGTGTTGCTGTTCTTGAGTGCGCCGCTCGCCAGTATGAGAAAGGTGCCGAAGCGAGTCGTGGTGGGCGCGTCGCTTATCGGAGCGCTCAGCGTCTTGAGCGGTCGCCTGGACCTAGAGTACTTCCCAACCCTCTTGTTTGCCGCCCTGGGAGTCGGGGTGGGGAGAGTTTCTCGAGACCTAATCTCGCACGGTGGGTGGTCGGCCTTCTTCTGGGGGTTGACGGTTGGAACGAGCCTGAAGTTGCTGGTGGGCACGATACAAGTCGTGGCACCTCAATTGATCGCGTTGCTTCCGCTTCAAGCCACGCAGGTCGTGCTGGTACCGGGCCGCGCTTCAGGCTGGCTGGGTCATCCGAACCTTTGGGCGATCTCGGTGGCCGCCCCTAGCTTGTTCGTCCTGGCAGGGGGGTTTAGGCGCGCGCGGGGGGGCGTGGCCATCGTAAGTAGCGTGGCTGGCTTCGGTGTCATCCTCACAGCAGGTAGCAGAGCAGCGCTGATAGGACTGGTCGCGGGAGCGACTTGGCTGGTGTCGCGGCGCGAGGTCTGGGCACGTGGCAAGCGGTACGTATCGTGGGCGATCCTCCTCGCTTTTGCTCTCGGGGGGACGACACTACTCGTCAGCGGCTACTGGAGAGATCGCGTCTTGGGGACGTTGCGGCTCGATTTCCCGGTAGAACGGTCATCCCCGAAGAACCTCTTGCAATCGTCGGAGGACGCCTCGGATCCGGTGTGGTGGAAGAACTCCGTCGAGGTCGAGCGTGTCGCGGAGGCCCAAAGCCCGTACGCCGTGCAGAGAGTGAGCCTGTCAACCGGCACGCAGGGGACCCATCGCCTCCAGCAGCGTGTGCGCTTGAACCCGCTTGAGGCCTACACATTATCTTTCGATTTCCGAGCTCGCACCGTTGGTCAGCCCCACGGTGTTGCGGTGTTCGCCTGGAACGACCCGGGAACGGTGCCCGCAGGTTTCGAAGTGCGGGCGGACCAGGAGGGCGCGACGACGGAGCTGAGTACCGGAGCGATCGATAACGTTAGCACCGAGCTAGTGAAGAGCGCTGGTTGGTGGCGCTTGGTGATCCACTTCGCCAATGCGGCTGACGAGGAGGTCGCACTGCAGTTAGGCATCGGGCCGTGGGTCTCGGGGTCGAGCAGCGAGACGGCAGCCTTGCTGGAAATGCGCAGGCTCCAATTGGAACAGGGTGATCAGGCAACGACTTACGCTGGAACCTACCCACCAGATCGTACACGGCTGCGCGCGAACTCTGCCGTTGAGTCTCGGATGGCGCTTTACAAGTACCTCGTGGAGAAGATCCGCCTTCGACCCTGGACCGGATGGGGCGCAGGCGCATACGCGCAGTTTCGCTCGTCGAACCCCGAAGTAGTGGCACTGCGACCCACGCACGAACACAGCTTGCCCCTAGCCATCGCACTTAGTTTCGGCCTGCTCGGACTGATAGCCTTCGCCATGGCTATGTGGGGGATGGCTGGAAACGACGTGACAGCGTGGTCGATGATGGTGGCTGTGTTGACGACCAACCTGTTCGACCTCACGTTCACCGCGGCGAGCACGTACCTGCCGCTGGCGCTTCTTTGTGGAGCGAGCGCCGGCATCGGCGGCGCCATCACCCCGAATCCAAGAGTCGTCAGGGGTGCCCCCTGGGACCAAGTGGTGGAGACCAAGAGGTGACCGGGGCCGGACCTCGGCGGATAGTCTCGATCCTGGGAACGCGTGGGATCCCAGCACGTCACGGTGGATTCGAGACCTTCGCTGAGAAGCTGGCAATCTACTTGGTCGAGCGCGGCTGGGAGGTGGTCGTCTACTGTCAAGTCGATCCTGGCGGGGGAAAGCCACGCGTCTTCGAGGACAGCTGGAACGGGGTCCGGCGGGTGCAACTGTCGACGATGTTCCGAGGAGGCATGGGAACGGTGGAG
>CAYSKN010000222.1:0-4796 GCA_964431565.1 uncultured Gemmatimonas sp. | reverse complement strand
CAGCATGCAACTGGTTGGTATCACGTTTGGGTGCGGTGCATCCTTCGAGGTAGCTGACCTGCGCCCCTTCATCAGCGATGATGAGGGTGCGCTCGAACTGTCCCGTGTCGGCCGCGTTGATGCGGAAGTAGGTGGACAGCTCCAGCGGGCACTTCACTCCCGTCGGGATGTAACAGAACGACCCGTCGGAAAAAACGGCGCTGTTGAGCGCTGCAAAGAAGTTGTCGCTGTAAGGCACTACGGAACCGAGGTATTTCCTTACCAACTCGGGGTGCTGCCGCACGGCTTCACCAAAGGACATGAAAATGATACCGTGCTTTGCGAGCTCATCCTTGAACGTCGTGCCCACCGATACCGAATCGAACACGGCATCCACGGCAACACCCGAGAGACGCTTCTGCTCGGTCAGTGAGATACCGAGCTTCTTGTAGGTGTCGAGAAGTACCGGATCCACCTCGTCCAGTGAGGCCTTGGGCTTGACACTCTTCGGCGCGCTGAAATAACTCTGGGCCTGATAGTCGATGGGCGGATATGTCACGTTGCCCCAGTGCGGCTCGCTCATGGTCTGCCAGCGACGGAATGCCTTCAGGCGCCACTCCAGCAGCCACTCCGGCTCATGCTTGCGGGCCGAGATGAACCTGACGGTATCTTCACTCAGGCCCGGCGGCAGTGTTTCCGCCTCAATATCCGTCGTGAATCCGTATTGATACTCCCGATTAACCAACGACTCGATGGTCGAACTCATGCCTGCTCCTGTTGCCCCGCCATAAGGTGACTTGATGCGCTGTACTCACAGTAACCACACCCGGCACGCCGATGCGCATTGCGAACCAGTGGCACACCCAGCAGCCGTTCCATGAACCTCGCTTCCGCCGTGCAGGCCTCCGGAAACCGCTCCGCGATCTCGCGTATGGCACAGTTGTGGATGCGCAGTGTCACAGCTGGCGTACCAACCGGCTCAGCCATGTAGCCCTTGGCTGTCAGAAGCTCGGCAACCAACGCCACGCGTTCCTCCAGGGGCAACGACTCCAGCACCGGGCCTGCCTCATCGGCCAGACGCATCCATTCTGCTTCCAGCACCGCCTCCACGCCTGCGTCACCCACCCGGGCCCGCAGCTCCGCCAGCGCGGTCGCCAGTACCCCCAGATAGCTTCGGGGGAAAAGCGCTTCACCGGCTGGCGAGAGTGAATAGGCATACACCGGTGCTCCTACGCCGCGCACTTCGCGGCTATATCGCACCAGCCCATCCTCTTCGAACGCCTTGAGATGCCGCCTAAGCGCATTGGCTGTCAGGCCGAACTGCTTGCCAAGCTCCCGTGCTGTCAGCGGCTGTGACTTCTTGAGCGAAACCAGCAGTTCGGCACGGACGCCACGAAACCCACCAAGGGCGACACCGACTTCTTCCATTCGGACGAATATACGCCTATTGGCCTGCATACGTCAACAAAAGCGTTGACGAATTGACAGTGCGATAATGGCGCTGTGGTGGCGGTGATCACTCAGAGTGTCACTTTACCGGTACATCACCATTTCGCATTGACAGGAACGGTGATACTGTATGCGCATTCACCCTCTCACCAAAGACAGGATCCCGGCCCAGTGAGTCTTACTGTCGTGGTGGCGGTAGCGATTCTGTTCGTTGCGCTACTCGCTCTCATGCGTGCCCAGCGGCTGTCGCGGAAGTCGTTCGAACGCGATGGCATGTCACGATTCCGGAACGCGTCGCGTGGACGCTACCCGGAAGTCCTCCTGTCGCAGGTGTACACCTACCTGGCCGAGCGGCACGGTAGTGTGGGTCCCCAGTATGTTGTGAACCTGAGTGACGATCTTCAGCGGGTACATGGTCTGGCCGCCCTGGATCTCGAGGATGCCGTGCTTGTGATAGCGGACAGAGCCGGCGCGCGCCTGCCTCGCGCGCTTGAGCTGGACGAGCTTGGCGATCGCGTCACCAGTGTTGATGATCTGCTGAGATATCTCGAGCCGTTCTTTCGCGCGGAAGTTGTCAAGGGCTGAACAGGCGATCGTGTGGGCGAGGTGGATAAGGATATGTATGGGCTGCGGGGCTCTGCTCTCGCTTCTGGCGGCCTGCGGTGGCGGTCCCGCTCCCACACCGCGTTCAGTCCCAGAAGCGGTGGGCAGCGAACGGTCGGCAGCTCTGGCAGCCACGCCCGTGCACGCGGGCCCTCGCGACGATGGTGTCACTGACAACGATCTGGATCTTCTCTGGCAGCGACAGATGATGCTCCCCGTAGATGGTGTGGCCCGCTCGCAACTGCAGGATACTTATCTGGCCGGTCGATCAAACGGTCGCACCCATAAGGCGCTTGATATTCTCGCACCCCGTTCCACTCCGGTTCTTGCCGCAGTTGATCTGGTTATCGGGCGACTTTACCGGAGTGAGCTTGGTGGCAACGTCATCTATGCTCATGATCCCGACGGACGTTTCGTTTACTACTACGCTCATCTGGAGCGTTACCGGCGCGGACTTGCGGTTGGTGACCTGGTTGCCCGGGGGGGCGTCATCGGTTACGTAGGCACCACCGGCAATGCTCCCAGTAACACGCCGCATCTTCATTTCCAGGTGATGAAACGGGGTGATGGCAGGACATGGTGGGACGGCCCGCCAATCAATCCGTTCTCATATTTTGCCAGCGACGGAACTCGTTCCTGATCGTACCGCGCCGGCGTGATCGCCGATGTCGGAGTTCAAACTGTCCACCTGCGTTGATCGCCCGATCTGCGCACGCCGGGGGTACAATGAGCATGACCGGAAAGATGCGCGCCTCGTTGCGCGCTGAAGCGCATCATCTTGACGTGCAGGTGCATGTCGGCCACGTCGGACTTACACCGGGTCTTATCGGGAGCTTCGACGACGTACTGCGTACGCATGAACTCGTGAAGGCACAGGTTGCAAGAGACGGCTCTCTCACTGCCAATGATGCTGCCCGGCTCGTAGCCGGTTCACTCGGCGCGGAGGTGATACAGGTGATTGGGCGAACATTCACGCTCTATCGTGAAAACCCCGAGCTTTCGCGGGGCGAACTTCCCCCGTGGCGTCGCTGATGTGTATCTTTTGAGCTGCAGTTCAACTCATTCCGGTCGTGTCCGACCAGAGAACTCGCTTACATGCCTTACGTAATCACCGAAGCCTGTATCAACGTCAAGGACAAGTCGTGCGTGGACGTCTGCCCCGTCGACTGCATCTACGAAGGCGAGGATCAGCTTTACATTCATCCGGACGAGTGCATCGACTGTGGTGCCTGTGAACCGGAGTGTCCGGTAACGGCCATCTTTCCGGAAGAAGATGTACCTGTGAACCTTCGAAGCTACATAGCGAAGAACAAGGACGTCTTCGAGGGCCCCAATCCGCCGGGGCGCCCGACTCGCTGAGTGGATTGTCCGTATCCGGACATGCGTCTACAGCATGTCCTTGATCAGGAAGAGAGCGATCAGCGCGGCATACTGCAGAACGGTCGACCGTTCGCTCCGGACAGCCTCCATCCAGTCATGGGGGCCCATGAGGCTCCGGGCTCGTGGATACCCGAGCCAGCGGGGAGTTCTCTCCTTGTATGCGAGATACTCCTGTCCGAAGATGGATTCAAGAACCCCTTCTTCGTATCGCACGATGAGCGTGTATTCTACGGCGAATATCAGGAGTGCCACTGGGATGAACCAGAATACTCCGGAGACGACCGTGAAACCTATCCAAGCAAGAAAGTTGCCTACGTAGAGAGGATTGCGACAGCACGCAAATGCACCGTATGTCACCAAGCGCTGTACATCCCGCGATCGGCGTCTGGTCACCGTACCCGCCGCGGCAACGCCGGCCGCCCGGATCAGTTCACCCGTCAGGACCAGCAGGAGCCCGGCAATCCAGGTTGATGGTGACTGCTGTCCAGGAGCCAGTAGTGGTACGGCAAGAAAGGGCACCGGAAGCCAGCCTCGGTTGCGGAAAAGCACCTGCCCGACTCGGGCGGCGCGTGAGCGTTCTGCATCGCTGACAAGAGCCGTGGTCGGTGCGGTCATCGGGGGCCCGAAGGGCGTGATTCAGTTAGGGCAGACTGTAGGGAGTGCCGTATGTGCAGGTCTAAGTGTCCAGCGTGGCAAGAAAATCCGCAAGTGCATGAGTCATTGCCGAGGGTCGCTCAATGCAGGGCACATGACCAGCACCTTCAATGATCTCCATCCGCACGCGGGCAACGGGTGGCAGACTTTCTGCGATGATGCGGGCTTCACTGATGGGCGTCAGCGAGTCTTCCTCTCCAACGATCACCAGCGACGGAACGGCAATTGTGGCGATGGTCCCGTGTGAGTCCGCCCGATCACGCATGGCTTCAAGCGCACCCACGATTCCGGCTACGGGCTGTCTGACCATCATGGTACGCAGTACACTCATTACCTCCGGGCGGCGTGCACGTGTGGTGGAGCCCACCATTCCGGTAAGTTGAGTCTCGGCCAACGCCTCGACGCCATCGTGCCCCGCGACATCGATGAGTTCGTTGCGGCGGCGGCGTCCCCCTTCACTGTCGGCCCCTGCCCGGGTGTCACAGAACACCATGGCACTGATGCGGTGGCTGTGTCGACGCCACATAGCCATTGCCACGTAGCCGCCCATTGAGAGGCCACAGACGGCAGCCCGTTCGATCCCGAGATAGTCCAGGAGTGCTATCACATCATCGGCATAGCCGTCGATGGAAAAAGGTCCGTGCGTAGATGAGTCGCCGAAGCCGCGCAGATCGGGTACCAAGCACCTCGCCCGAGCCATGAGCGAGGCACGTTGAGTCGTCCACAGGGTG